>NZ_JAWQFN010000003.1:206196-338223 GCF_033436765.1 Defluviimonas sp. D31 | reverse complement strand
GGGGGTCCGGGGGCAGCGCCCCCGGCCACCGCCCCCGGCAAGGTCCGTCCGCTTACCCAAAGGCGCGCACCTGCATGGCTTGCGAAGACCCGTCGGCATCGCCTAGCCCTGATACGGCAGGAACGCCTCGACAGCCGCCGAGGCGATGACGATCACATTGCCGCTGTCGGGATTGGTGACGTCGAGGCCGCCATGCACCGCCGTCACCGAGACCTGCCCCCGCGGCAGGCCAGCGGCGAGTGCGGCGCAATCCACAGCCTCGGGTCTCTGCACGCCAACCGTCACCGCGACGCGCATCTTGGCATGGTCGAGGTCGAGCGCATCGAAAAGCGGGATCGACGAATGGCGGATCGCGTCCTCGATCGCGCGCCGGGCGGCCTTCTGGTAGTCCCGCCCGTACTGGTCGTTGCCCATGCCCATTTCGATGATGAAGCGCTGATCGCTCATGGGCCAACCTCCAGCGAGACCGAAACCGCCGCATTGGCGATCACCGTCGGGTTGCCGCCATCGGCGCGCGGCACGTCAAGGCCGCCCTTAACAAGCGTCACTTTCGGTTGACCATAGGGAAAGACCGCAAGGATCGCGGCGGAATCGACCCTTTTGGGCTGTTGCACACCAATCTCCACGTCGATCAGCATGTCGCCCTTCGGCCGCCCGAAGAGCTCCGCGAGGTTGATCGAATTGTGCCAGAGCGCATCCTTCACCGCGCGGACCGCGGCCTCGGTATAGTCCTGCCGGCGCAGGCTGGTGCCCATGCCGAACTCCGTCAGCAGACGCCGCACCGCCATCAGAACTCGACCCCCTTCTGGCCCTTGATCCCCGACCGGAACGGATGCTTGATCAGCGTCATCTCGGTCACGAGATCGGCGATCTCGATCAGCTCCTCCTTGGCGTTGCGGCCCGTCATAACGACATGGGTCATCGTCGGTTTCTCGTCCTTCAGGAACGCCACCACCTCGGCGACGTCGAGGTAATCGTAGCGCAGGGCGATGTTGATCTCGTCCAAGAGCACCATCTTGTTGCGCTCGTCGCGGATCAGTTCCTTGGCCTTCTCCCAGCCCTTCCGCGCCGCCGCGATGTCGCGCTCCTTGTCCTGTGTTTCCCAGGTGAAGCCTTCGCCCATCGCGTGGAACTGGCAGAGATCGCCGAAATGCGCCTCGATCAGCGTGCGCTCGCCGGTCGACCACGCGCCTTTGATGAATTGCACGACGGCCGAGGGCATCCCATGCGCGATGCAGCGCAGGATCATGCCGAAACCGGAGGAGGACTTGCCCTTGCCCGCCCCGGTATGGACGATGATCAGGCCCTTCTCGCCTTCCTTCGTCGCCATGATCTTGTCGCGGGCGGCCTTCTTCTTGGCCATCTTCTGGGCGTGGCGCTCGGCGTCACTCGGGGGCGTGGGCGTGGTCATGGCGGTCCCTCTTGTCGGCGGGTCGGTGTTCAATAGGCGATTGCGGGGCGGATGGCGAGGGGCGGCTCATGCGCGCGGCCCGCTGAAGACCGGTCGTTGCGGCGCGCCGCGCAAGGTCGGGGCGAGCTTGATCAGGAAGAGCGTCCAGCCGGCGATCCAGAGGAGTGCTGCCGGTTCGGCAAGTTCGGGCACCGCGCCCTGCGCGAGCCTGAGCCAGGCCGCCAGCCAAAGGAGGACGAAGCCCGCGATGCTCGGCCAGCCCGCGACCAGCCGGTCGGGCGCGCGCCGGGCGACCGCGCGGGCGGCCACCGCGTAGATGAGGCAGGACATCGCGCCTGCGGTCAGTGCGTGGAGCGCGTCCGGTTCGGCGAAGAGCGGCACACCCAGCCGCGCGAGGCCGGTGAGGCAAAGCCCGACCGGCAGCCAGAGAAAGCCGAGATGCAGCATCAGGAGCAGCGCATCATGCCGCACCGCCGCCTGCTGCCAGAGCGCGAGCCGGAGCGCCTCTGCTCCGGCCCCGGCGAGGAGGGCGGCACCGGAAAGGGCCTCCGCCCCGGCGAGCGTGGCGAGAAGTGCCGCGAGGATCGCGGCGGCGCCGATACGGGCGGCCCGTTCGGCGACGGGCATTGGCGGGGCATGTTCCGCCGCGACCCGGTTCTCGGTGAAGGCGCGGACCATGCGGCCGCCGATGACCGAGAGGATCAGCGCGAAGACGAGGATCGCGGCGCGGGGATCGGCGCCGGCGCCGAGCACGGCGAGATCGGCAAGGCCGAGGAGCGCCGCGAAACCCGCCTGTAGAGCGCCCTTGGCCGAGCGCCCGGCAACGGCCTCGCGCCCGAGCAGCAGCGCGAGCCAGGCGAAGAATCCCGCGCTCGTGGTCGCGACGAGCGGCAGCGGCAGCGCCGGCAGCCCGGCGAGCGCGAGCCGGGCGACGATCCAGATGAGCACCAGGACGAGGATCCGCACACCGGCGGCCGGCGGGCGGTGGCTCCAGCTCGGCGCGGCGGTGAGCGTGTAGCCCGCGAAGGCGGCGCCTGCGAAGCCGAAGAGCATCTCGTGCGCGTGCCAGAGCGTGGCCGAGCCCAGCGCATCCGCCGCCGGCCCGCCCGATTCGCCGAAGGCCCGCCAGCCGATCACGACGACCGCCCAGAGCCCGGCGGCGAGGAACATCGGACGGTGCGCGGTGGCGAGGATGCCGCCCGCAGCACCCGCCGGGTCGTTCCTGTGCGTCGGGGCTTCGTAACCGTTCATGCGGGGCCGTGCTTGCTTGACAAGATGCGCGTCAATGCCTCAGGAGAGGCGCGCTGGTTCCTGCCTAAGGCAGGCGAAGAGGGAATGCGACAGGCTTTGCGACCACCCGTGGTTCGGCGCCGAAGCGCAGCCGCCCCCGCGACCGTGGCCGGAGAGGCCCCCCGAGGCCCACTGGCGAGATGCCGGGAAGGGGGAGGGGCCGTCGGAGCGAAAGCTCCGGCATCCGCAAGCCGGGAGACCTGCCAGCGAGGACGTTGTGACGGCGGACGGGGGGTTCCGCGACCGGCTAGGGGCACAGCGCCCCCCGCAGGCCGCCCCTTTCCGTGAGGGAGAAGGATGAGCCGCGCGTGACCGTGACACTTCATGTCTGCACCACCTGCCGGATGGGCCAGCCCATCCCGGAGGACGAGGTACGCCCGGGCACCCGGCTCCTGGAGGCGCTTCAGGCCGCAGGCGCCCCCGAGGGCGTCCGCATCCTGCCGGTCGAGTGCCTCTCCGCCTGCGACCACGGCTGCAACATCGCTTTGAGCGGCCCCGGCCGCTGGTCCTACGTCTATCGCGGCCTGAACCCGGATGAGCATGTCGCCGACATCCTCGCCGGTGCCGCCGCCTATGCCGCGACCGGGGACGGGATCGTCCCCTGGCGCGAGCGCCCCCAGATCTTCCGCAAGCAGTCGCTTGCGCGTATTCCCCCGATGGAGAGCTGAATGTCCGACCTGAACAAGATCCCCGTCACCGTCATCACCGGCTTCCTCGGTGCGGGCAAGACGACGCTGATCCGGCATCTCATGCAGAACCCGCAAGGCAAGCGCCTCGCGGTTCTGGTGAACGAGTTCGGCACCGTCGGCGTCGACGGCGACATCCTCAAGTCCTGCGCCGACGACAACTGCCCGGCCGAGAACATCGTCGAGCTGGCCAATGGCTGCATCTGCTGCACCGTGGCCGACGACTTCATCCCGACGATCGAGGCGCTGATGGCGCTGCCGCAGCGTCCCGACCATATCCTGATCGAGACCTCGGGCCTTGCCCTGCCGAAGCCGCTCCTGAAGGCCTTCGACTGGCCCGCGATCCGCTCGCGCATCACCGTTGACGGCGTCATCGCGCTCGCCGATGCCGAGGCCGTGGCGGCCGGCCGCTTCGCCCCCGATGTCGACGCGGTTCAGGCCCAGCGCGAAGCGGATGACTCGATCGACCACGAGACCCCGCTGTCCGAGGTCTTCGAGGACCAGATCTCCTGCGCCGATATCGTGCTTCTGTCGAAGGCCGATTTGGTGGGTGACGATGAACTCGACGCCGCGCGCGCCGTGATCGAGGCGGAAGCCCCGCGTCCGGTGCCGGTCCTGCACATGGAAGAGGGCCGGATCGATCCCCGCCTGATCCTCGGCCTGAACGCCGCCGCCGAGGATGACCTCGAGGCGCGGCCCTCGCACCATGACGGCCATGACGACCACGAACATGACGATTTCGAGACCGTCGTGATCGAGCTGCCGGAAGTCACCGATCCCGAGGCGCTGAAATCCGCGATCATCCGGCTCGCGCAGGAACAGAACATCCTGCGCGTGAAGGGCTATGTCGCCGTTGCCGGCAAGCCGATGCGGATGCTGGTGCAGGCCGTGGGCACGCGGATCCGGGCGCAGTTCGACAAGCCCTGGGGCGATGCGCCGCGCGCCTCGCGGCTCGTGGTGATCGCCGAGCACGACGATATCGACCCCGCCGCGATCCGCGCGGTGCTGGTGCCGGAACCGCAGGAGGCCTGACCCCGCCATGCATGTCGTCTTCCGCGAGAGCCACGGGCTGGAGGAAACGGACACCCCGTTCGACCTGGGTCAGGACCCGGCCGATCTCGTGGTGCTGTCCTTCTCCGACAGCGACCTTGGCGCTTTCGCGGCGGGCTGGCATCGCGCGGCGGGAGGATTGCCGACCCTGCGGCTCGCGAACCTCGTGGCGCTCCGTCACCCCCTGTCGGTGGACACCTATGCCGAACAGACGCTTGGCGAGGCGAAAGGCATTCTCATCCGCCTGATCGGGGGCGAAAGCTACTGGCCCTACGGGCTCGCGCAGGTTCAGGATCTCGCGCGGCGGCACGGCATCGCGCTCGCGATCCTGCCCGCCGACGGGCGCGAGGATGCGCGGCTCGACGAGTTGTCCACCCTGCCGAAATCGACCCTGCGCCGGCTGCAATCGCTCTGCGACGCGGGCGGTGCCGTGGCCGCGCAGGCGGCTCTGCAACAGATGGCCCTGGCCGCAGGGCTCTATGCCGGCCCGGTAGCGGGCGACAAGACCGTGCCCGGTTTCGGCTGGTACCTGCCGGGCAAGGGCGTCGTTGGCGCGCCGGAGATCGCCGAACGCCCCCTGGCCGTCGTCACCTTCTACCGCTCCTATCTCACCTCGGCCGATACCGACCCGGTCGACGCGCTGCTCGCCGCACTCGAAGCGCGCGGCTTCGCGGCGATCGGCGCCTATGCCGCCTCGCTGAAGGATCCCGCCGCCGCCGCCTGGCTCCGCGCCGAGCTGACCCGGCTGAAGCCCGCCGCGATCGTCAATGCCACCGCCTTCTCGGCGAAGGGAGCGGACGGCTCCGCCTCGCCGCTCGACACCACCGGCTGCCCGGTCTTCCAGGTGGCGCTCTCGACCGCGCGAAAGAAGGACTGGGCCGAGGCCGAACGCGGACTCTCGCCCGCCGATCTCGCCATGCATGTCGTGCTGCCCGAGGTCGACGGCCGGGTCTTCGCCGGTGTCGCGAGCTTCAAGAGCCCGTCACGCCGCGACCCCGACCTGCAGTATTCCCGCTTCGCCCACCGGGCCGAGCCGGAGCGCATCGCCGCCGTCGCCGACCGGGTGGCAGGCTGGCACCGGCTTTCGCGGACGGCTCCGGCGGAGCGCATGCTCGCGCTCGTGCTGTCCACCTATCCCGGCAAGGCACATCAGCTCGCCCATGCCGTCGGCCTCGACGCGCTCGCCTCCGCCGAAGGCATCCTTGCCGCGCTCAAGGCCGAGAACCACGCCGTCGAGCCCGGCTCGGCGCTTGGCTCATCGCTCACCGCCGATACCCTCAGTTGGCCCGTTTCGGCCTATTTAGACACTGTTTCGACCTTTCCCGCGCCGCTCCGCGACGCCCTCTTCGCCGCCTGGGGCGACCCCGAGACCGACCCTTCCGTCACCGACGGCCAGTTCCGCTTCCACGCGATCCGCCGGGGCAAGGCCATCGTCGCCCTGCAACCCGAACGCGGCGAGGTGACCGCGCGGGCCGACGATTACCACGACCTGTCCCGCACCCCGCGTCACGCCTATGTCGCCTTCTACCTCTGGCTCAGGGCGCAAGGTCTCCATGCGCTGGTGCATATCGGCGCGCATGGCACGCTCGAATGGCTGCCGGGCAAGTCGGTCGCGCTTTCCGCCGACTGCTGGCCCGAGGCGCTGACCGGTTCCCTTCCGGTCATCTACCCCTTCATCGTCAACGACCCCGGCGAGGCCGCGCAGGCCAAGCGGCGGATCGGCGCCGTCACCATCGGCCACCTGCCGCCGCCCCTGGTGGACAGCGCCGTGCCGGAAGACCTCAACCGCCTCGAACGGCTCCTCGACGAATACTCGACCGCCGACGGGCTTGATCCCGCCCGCCGCGACCGGCTGATCCAGTCGATCCGCGACGAGGCGAAGGGGCGCGGCGTCGAGGACGATCTCGGCATCCCCGAGGATGCCTCGCCCGCCGAGGCGATCACCCGCATCGACCGCTTCGTCTGCGACATCAAGGAAAGCCAGTACGGCGACGGCCTCCACATCTTCGGCACCGGCCAGTGCGGCGCTGAAGAGCGGAAGGGTTTGATCGCCGCGCTGAACGGAGAGCGGGTGGAGGCCGGCCCCTCCGGCTCGCCCTTCCGCGGCCGGTCCGATGTGCTGCCCACGGGCCGCAACCTCTTCACCACCGATCCCCGCGCCGTGCCCTCGCGCGCCGCCCATGCGCAGGGCGTGAAACTCGCCGAGGAGCTTCTTCGCCGCCACCTGCAGGACCACGGCGACTGGCCGAAATCCTTGGTCGTCGACCTCTGGGGCTCGGCCACGATGCGCACGGCGGGCGAGGAATTCGCGATGGCCCTGCACCTCGCGGGCCTCAGCCCGAAATGGGACGAGGGCTCAGAGCGTGTCGCCGGCTTCGAGGTGATCCCGCTGGCACTGCTCCGCCGCCCCCGGATCGACGTGACTTTGCGCGTTTCCGGCCTGTTCAGAGACGTTTTTCCGGGGTTGGCCCAGCTTTTCGAGGCCGCCGCCAAGGCGCTGGCCGACCGCGAGGAAGCCCCCGAGGACAATCCGTATCTGCGCGCCTCCCCCCGCGTCTTCGGGCCGAAGCCGGGCCTCTACGGCCTCGCGATGGGCGAGGCGATCGAGGATTACGGCCCCGAGGGCCAGCATGCCGCCGGCGAGGCCTGGCTGTCGGGTTCCGAATGGGCCATCGACGCCTCGGGCGCGGCCCACCCCGCCCGTGCGGCGCTGGAAGAACAGGTGAAGGGCGCCGACGGTTTCGTCCATATCCAGGACCTCGCCGAGACCGACCTCCTACTCGCCTCCGACTACGCCGCGCATGAGGGCGGGTTTGCCGCCGCCGTCGCACGGCTCGGCGGCCAGGCACCCGCGCTCTACCATCTCGACGCGACCCGCCCCGACGCGCCGCGCGCCCGGACGCTTTCCGAGGAGATCGGCCGCGTCGTCCGCGCCCGTGCGACGAACCCCGACTGGGCCGACGGCATGATGCGGCACGGCTTCCGCGGCGCGGCCGAGATCGCGGCGACGCTCGACCACATGGCGGCCTTCGCCCATCTCGCCCGCGCGGTCCCGGCGCATCTCTTCGACCTCTACCACGAGGCGACGCTTGGCCGGGACGAGGTCGTGGCCTTCCTCGAACGCGAGAACCCCGCCGCGCTTCAGGCGATGCGCGACCGCTTCGCGGCGCTCCGCGATGCCGGGCTCTGGATCACGCGTCGCAACTCCATCGCGATGGAGACCGGGCAATGAGCGATCCGGTCATCAAGGGCTGGTGCCCCGGCGCGCTCAGACCAATGATGTCGGGCGATGGGCTTGTCGTCCGCGTCCGCCCGCGCGGCGGGCGGCTGACGCCCGCGCAGGCGAAGGGCATCGCCGAACTGTCGGCGCGGCATGGCAACGGGCTCATCGACCTTTCCGCCCGCGCCAATGTCCAGCTTCGGGGCGTCACCAAAGCCGCGCATGGGCCGCTGATCGAGGGGCTTTCCGCCCTCGGCCTCATCGACGAGACGACCGAGGCCGAGAGCCGCCGCAATATCACCGTCACGCCCTACTGGCAGGACGGCGACGGGGTGCAGGAGGTGGTGCGCTCCCTCACAGAGGCGCTGGGCCATCCGGGCGCGCCGCGGACGCCGGGCAAGTTCGGCTATGCCGTCGATTGCGGCGCCGAGCCGGTCCTCTCCGAGACCTCCGCCGATATCCGCATCGAGCGCGGCCCCGGCGGCGTCCTTCTGGTCCGGCCCGATGGCATGGGTTCCGGCGCCGACGCGACGGAAGAGACCGCGGCGCGGCTGGCGCTGACGCTCGCGGAATGGTTCCTTGAAACCGGCGGCGCGCCCGAGGGCCGCGGCCGCATGGCAGCGCATTTGGCGCGCGGCGCGCGCCTGCCCGAGCTGTTCACCGAAATCCCGGCGCTGCCGCGCTCGAGCGCCCTGGCCCCCGCGCCGGGACTTCTGCCGCTCGGTTTCCTCGTCGGGTTCGAATTCGGCCAGATGGCGGCCGAAACCTTGTCTATTCTTGCCGAAAACGGCGCTTTGCGGATCACGCCCTGGCGCATGATCCTGATCGAGGGCGCCACGCAGGCGCCCGCCATTCCCGGCCTCATCACCGATCCCGCCGACCCGATGCTGCGGGTGACCGCCTGCACCGGCGCCCCCGGCTGCCCGCAGGCGCTGATCGAGACGCGGCCGCTGGCGCGCGCGCTCTGCGCGTCGCTTGCGCCCGCTGACCGGCTCCATGTCTCCGGCTGCGCCAAGGGCTGCGCCCATCCCGCACCCTCGGCCCTGACGCTCGTCGGCCGCGCCGGTGGCGCCATTGACCTGATCCGGAACGGCACCGCCGCCGACACGCCTTCGCGGACCGGGCTCTCGCCCGCGACGCTCACCGCCACTCCCGCCCTTCTCACCGAGACCGAAGATGCCCCATAGCTACCAGACCGACGGCGCCGCGATTTACCTCGAGAGCTTCGCCACCATCCGTGCCGAGGCCGACCTCGCGCGCTTCACACCCGAGGAGGAGGTCGTCGTCGTCCGCATGATCCATGCCGCCGGGATGGTGGGGCTCGAGGAACACGTCCGCTTCTCCCCCGGCATGGCGATTGCCGCCCGCGCCGCGCTCGAAGCCGGCGCGCCGATCCTCTGCGACGCGCGCATGGTCAGCGAGGGGATCACCCGGCCCCGCCTGCCTGCGGGCAACGAGGTCATCTGCACGCTGCAGGACCCGCGCGTGCCCGAGCTGGCGAAGGAGATGGGCAACACCCGCTCCGCCGCCGCGCTGGAACTGTGGCGGCCGCATCTGGAAGGGGCCGTCGTCGCCATCGGCAATGCCCCGACCGCGCTCTTCCACCTCCTGAACATGCTCGAGGACCCGGCCTGCCCGCGCCCCGCGGCGATCATCGGCTGCCCGGTGGGCTTCGTCGGCGCGGCCGAATCGAAGGACGCGCTGATGGAGGACCTGCCGGTGCCCTCGGTCATCGTGAAGGGCCGCCTCGGCGGCTCGGCGATCACCGTTGCCGCCGTCAACGCGCTCGCGAGCCGGAAGGAGTGATCATGGGCAAGGTTGTCTGCGTCGGCCTCGGCCCCGGCGATCCCGATCTGATGAGCGTCAAGTCCGACCGGCTGGTGCGCTCCTCGACCCACATCGCCTATTTCCGCAAGGCGGGCTACGAGGGCCAGGCGCGGCGCATCGTCGAGGGGATGCTACGCCCCGACGCCATCGAGTACCCGATGGAGTATCCGGTCACGACCGAGATCCATTTCTCCGATCCCGAATACAACCGGGTTATGGCGGAGTTCTACGAGGTCTGGGCCGAGAAACTGGCCAAACTGGCCGAAACAGAGACTGTTCTGGTCCTCTGCGAGGGCGATCCCTTCTTCTACGGAAGCTTCATGCATCTCTATACGCGGCTCCGCGAACGCCGCGCGGTCGAGGTCGTTCCCGGCATCACCGGCATGTCCGGCTGCTGGACCGCGACGGGCGAGCCGATCACCTGGGGCGACGACGTGCTGACCGTGGTCACCGCGACGATGGGCGAGGAGGAACTCACCCGCCGCATCCGCGACACCGACGCGCTCGTGGTTATGAAGATCGGACGCAACCTCGATAAGCTGAAGCGCTGCCTGACCGCCGCCGGTCGGCTCGACACCGCCTGGCTGGTGGAGCGCGGCACGATGACGGACCAGAAGGTGCACCGGCTTTGCGAG
Source organism: Defluviimonas sp. D31 (assembly GCF_033436765.1). Lineage (NCBI taxonomy): Bacteria > Pseudomonadati > Pseudomonadota > Alphaproteobacteria > Rhodobacterales > Paracoccaceae > Albidovulum > Defluviimonas sp. D31. The sequence goes on along the minus strand of NZ_JAWQFN010000003.1, from coordinate 328,104 downwards.
GCGCCCGCCAAGGTGCCCTATTTCTCCATCGCCGTGGTGCATGGACAGGGGCGGCGGCCATGAGCGGCTGGATCGCGGTAGCCGGCCTCGGGCCGGGTGACGAGCGGCTGGTGACCAACGAGGTGCGCGCCGCTCTGGCCGAGGCGACCGATGTCGTCGGCTACATTCCCTACGTCGCCCGCGTCGCGCCGCGCGAGGGGCTGACCCTGCACCCCTCCGACAACCGGGTGGAGCTGGACCGTGCGGGCCACGCGCTCGACATGGCGGGCGAAGGCAAGCGCGTCGTCATCGTCTCCTCCGGCGATCCCGGCGTCTTCGCCATGGCCTCGGCCTTGTTCGAGGCGCTGGAGGAACGGCCGGACGCGCAGGCCTACGACATCCGCATCCTGCCCGGCATCACCGCGATGCTGGCCGCCGCCTCGCGGCTCGGCGCGCCGCTGGGCCACGATTTCTGCGCGATCAACCTTTCGGACAACCTCAAGCCTTGGGAACTGGTGGAGCATCGCCTGCGCCTCGCCGCGCAGGCCGGTTTCGCGATGGCCTTCTACAACCCGCGTTCCAAGAGCCGCCCGCACCAGTTCGCCCGCGCACTGGAGATCCTGCGCGAGGAGGCGGGGCCTGAGACGCTGATCTCCTTCGCCCGCGCGGTGACGACGCCTGAGGAGGCACTGAACACCGTGACGCTCGGCGAAGCGACGCCCGAGATGGCCGACATGCGCACCGTCGTCATCGTCGGCAACCGCGACACCCGCCGCGTCGGCCGCTTCGTCTACACCCCGAGGTCGGCGCGGTGAGCGAGGAAGGCCATCACCTCATCCAGGTCCCGCGCGATGCGGCGGGGCGGCAGGCTTGGCCGGTCGATCAGGATCACCGGGATCCCGAGCCGGCGCGCGGCGTCGAGCTTCGCCCGCGCGCCCGAACCGCCGGCGTTCTTGGCGACGATATGGGTGATGCGGTGGTCCCTCAGAAGCGCCCGGTCGCCGGCTTCGGTGAAGGGGCCGCGCGCGATCACGGCTTCCGCGTCGGGCAGCGGCAGCGCGCCCTCGGGCGGATCGACGAGGCGCAGCAGGTAATGGTGCTGCGGCTTCGCCGCGAAACCCGCAAGGGTCTGCTTGCCGATGGCGAGGAAGATGCGGGCCGGGGCCTCGGGCAGGGCGGCGACCGCGGCCTCGATGTCCGGAACATGGGTCCAGTCATCGCCATCGTCCGCCTGCCAAGGCGCGCGTTCGAAGGCGCAGAGCGGCGTGCTCGTCTCCGCGCAGGCCGCGATCGCGTTGCGGCTCATCTGGGCCGCAAAGGGATGCGTCGCGTCGACGACATGGGTTATTCTCTCGGCCTTGAGGTAGCGGGCGAGCCCCTCGGCGCCGCCGAAGCCGCCGATCCGGGTCGGCAACGGCTGCGCCACCGGCGCCTCGGTGCGTCCGGCATAGGAGAAGACCGCCGTCACGCCCGTCGCCGCGAAGTGGCGGGCGAGGCCGGAGGCCTCCGTGGTGCCGCCGAGAAGAAGGACGCGCGTCATGGCTGATCCCTGGCTGACGATCATCGGTCTAGGCGAGGATGGCCTGTCGGGTCTGACCGAGGCAAGCCGCGCCGCTCTCGGGCGCGCGGATATCATCTTCGGCGGGCCGCGTCATCTGGCTTTGACGGGGGCCGGTGGGCGCGGGCGGGAATGGCCGGTGCCGTTCAGAATAGACCCTGTTCTGGCGGAAAAGGGCCGGAACGTGGTGGTCCTCGCCTCTGGCGATCCGTTCTGGCACGGCGCCGGCGGCTCGCTTTCCGCGCATCTTCAGCCCGGCGACTGGGTCTCGCATCCGGCACCCTCGACCTTCGCGCTCGCCGCCTCGCGGCTTGGCTGGCGGCTGGAGGAAACGGTCTGCCTCGGCCTTCATGCCGCGCCGTTCGAGCGGCTCACGCCGGTGCTTGCACGCGGGGTGCGGGTGATCTCTCTCGTCCGCGACGGGGCGGCGGCTTCGGCGCTGGCGGAATGGCTGACCGCGAAAGGCTTCGGCCCGTCGCGCCTGGCGGTGCTCGAGTCGCTCGGCGGGCCGTCCGAACGCATTCGCTCGGCCACGGCGGAGGGCTTCGATATAGCTGACGCCACCTACCCGGTTGCGGTCGCCATCGCCGCCGAGGGCGCGGGGGGCCTGCCGCGCGCCTCCGGCCTGCCGGATGATCTGTTCGTCTCTGACGGGGTGATGACCAAGCGGCCGGTCCGGGCACTGACCCTCTCGGCGCTGGCGCCGCGCCCCGGCGAGATGCTCTGGGATCTCGGTGCGGGCTCGGGCTCGATCTCGGTCGAATGGTGCCTCGCGGCGCCGGGGGCCACCGCGCAGGCGGTCGAGAGCCGGGCCGACCGGGTGGCGAACATCAGGACGAATGCCGGGACCTTCGGCCTCGCCCACCGGCTGACGGTGACCGGGGCGAACTGGCCCGAGGTGCTGGAAGGGCTGCCGAGGCCGGATGCGGTCTTCATCGGCGGCGGCGCGAATTTGGCCGGAATAGACATGGTTTGGGCGACAATTCCGGAAGGAACGCGGCTCGTCGCCAACGCGGTGACGATCGAGTCGGAGGCGCTCCTGGCGGAATGTCACGCGCAGCGGGGCGGCTCGCTGATGCGGGTCGAGATCGCGGTGGCGGAGCCCCTCGGGCGGATGCGCGGCTGGATGCCGGCGCGTCCGGTGACGCAGTGGAGCGTGGTCAGATGAGGGTCGCGGGGATCGGATTCCGGCGCGACGCCACGGTCGCCTCGCTGAAGGATGCGCTCGCCCGTGCCGGCGGCGGGGCGGAGCTTCTGGCCACCGCAGCGACCAAGGCCGAGGCGCCGGCGGCGCGGGAACTTGCGGCGGAACTGGGGCTGAGGCTCTGCGGGCTCGACCGGGCGGTGCTCGAGGTCGAGGAGACGCTGACCCATTCGGCGCGGGTCGCCGAACGGTTCGGCGCGGGATCGGTGGCCGAGGCGGCGGCTCTGGCCGCGGCCGGGCCGGGAGCGCGGCTTCTGGGGCCGCGGGTTGTATCGGGCGACGGGCTGGCCACGGCCGCCATCGCGATTGGGAGAGACGAATGACTGTGCATTTCATCGGCGCCGGACCGGGCGCCCCCGACCTTCTGACGCTCCGCGGCCGCGACCTTATCGCGTCCTGCCCGGTCTGTCTTTATGCCGGATCGCTGGTGCCGAAGGCGGTTCTTGGCCACTGCCCGGAAGGGGCGAGGATCGTCAATACCGCGCCCCTGTCGCTCGACGAGATCATCGCCGAGATCCAGGCGGCGCACGAGGCGGGCCACGACGTGGCGCGGCTTCATTCGGGCGATCTCTCGGTCTGGTCGGCGATGGGCGAGCAGTTGCGCCGCCTCCGCGGGTTGGGCATTCCCTATGACGTGACGCCGGGCGTGCCCTCCTTCGCCGCCGGCGCCGCGGCTCTGGGGGCGGAACTGACCCTTCCCGGCGTGGTGCAGTCGGTGGTGCTGACCCGGACCTCGGGCCGGGCGACCTCGATGCCGCCGGGCGAGACGCTGGAGAACTTCGCCCGGACCGGCGCGGTGCTGGCGATCCATCTCTCGGTCCATGTGCTGGAGAAGGTGGTGGCGGAGCTGACCCCGCATTACGGCGCCGATTGCCCGGTCGCGGTGATCTGGCGCGCGAGCTGGCCCGACCAGCGCATCGTGCGGGCGACGCTGGAGACGCTGGAGACCGCCGTCGGCGCCGAGATGGAGCGCACGGCGCTGATCTTCGTCGGCCGCTCGATCGGGGCGGAGGAGTTCGACGAGAGCCGGCTCTATGCCGGCGATTACGACCGCCGCTACCGGCCGGTCGGCACCCATCCGCGCTTCCCGGAGACCGAGGCGTGACCGGAGCCGACCGGGTATCGGCCCGCCCGGGGCGGGCCAACCGAGGCGGGGGGCCGTCTGCCCCCCGCACCCCCCGAGGGTATTTCGGCAATGAAGAAGGGGCGCGCGGTGGTTCCTGACGGGCTGATCATCTCGGCACCGGCNGGCCAAACCGTGGCGGGGGGCCGTCTGCCCCCCGCACCCCCCGAGGGTATTTCGGCAATGAAGAAGGGGCGCGCGGTGGTTCCTGACGGGCTGATCATCTCGGCACCGGCCTCGGGCACGGGCAAGACCACGCTGATGCTGGGGCTTCTGGGCGCCTTCCGGGCGGCGGGGCTTCAGGTGCAGCCCTTCAAGTCGGGCCCGGATTACATCGACCCGGCATTTCACCGCGCGGCCTCGGGGCGGTTTTCGGTCAACCTCGACACCTGGGCAATGGGCGCGGACCGGATCGCCGGGCTCGCCGAGGCGGCCGACGGGGCCGATCTGGTGCTGGCCGAGGGCTCGATGGGGCTCTTTGACGGCGTGGCCGTGCCCGGCGAGGCCGGGACCGGTGCTTCGGCGGATCTCTCGGCGCTGACCGGCTGGCCGGTGGTTCTGGTCCTCGATGTCTCGGGCCAGGCGCAGTCCGCGGCGGCGGTGGCGCTCGGCTTCGCGCGGATGAGACCCGATGTGACGGTGGCGGGCGTGGTCCTGAACCGGGTCGCCTCGCCCCGGCACGAGGCGCTGGTACGGGCGGGAATGGAAGCGGCGGGCATTCGGGTCTTCGGCGCCTTGCCGCGGCGGGCGACGATCGAGGTGCCGGAGCGGCATCTGGGCCTCGTGCAGGCCGAGGAGACGCCGGAGCTTAACCGGATCATCGCCGACGCGGCGGAGTTCGTGGCCGCGCATCTCGATCTGGGCGCCCTTCGCGCGGTGGCCGGGGCGACGCGGCTTCGGCCCGGCGCACCGGTGCCGGTGGTGCCGCCGGGACAGCGGGTCGCGCTGGCGCAGGACCAGGCGTTCTCCTTCGTCTATCCGCATCTTCTCGATGGCTGGCGTGCCGCCGGGGCGGAGATCCTGCCGTTCTCGCCGCTGGCTGACGAGGCACCGGACGCGGACGCCGATTGCTGCTGGCTGCCGGGCGGCTATCCGGAACTCCACGGCGCGCGGCTCGCGGCGGCGGGGCGGTTCCGGCAAGGTTTGAGACGGTTTTCCGAGACCCGCCCCGTGCACGGCGAATGCGGTGGCTACATGGCGATGGGCACGGCGATCATCGACCGCGACGGCGTGGGACACGAGATGGCGGGGCTTCTCGGCCTCGTGACCTCGTTCGAGAAGCGCAGGATGCATCTCGGCTACCGGCTCGCCGCGCTTGCCGCGCCGCTGCCGGGGTTCGGAGCGGGCGCGCGGCTTCGGGGTCACGAATTTCACTACTCGACGATCCTCGAACAGCCGGATATGGCGCTCGCGAGCGTCGTCGACGCCAATGGCGATCCGGTGCCCGAGACCGGGTCGCGCCGGGGCCAGGCCACCGGCACGTTCTTCCACCTGATCGCGGAGGCGACATGAAGGGTTTCGTCAGTTTCGTTTCCTCCGGCCCTGGTGATCCGGAGCTTCTGACGCTGAAGGCGGTGGACCGGCTCCAGAAGGCCGATGCGGTGCTCTTCGACGATCTCTCGTCGGGCCCGATTCTCGCCAAGGCGCGCGAGGGCGCGGACATGGTCGGCGTCGGCAAGCGCGCGGGCCGCGCCTCGCCGAAGCAGGACCATGTGAGCCGGCTCCTGGTGGAATACGCGAGTTCAGGCGCCCGGGTCGTGCGGCTGAAGTCGGGCGATTCCGGGCTTTTCGGACGGCTCGAGGAGGAAATCACCGCCTGCCGCGAGGCCGGGATCGACTACGAGATCATTCCCGGCGTGACCTCGGCGATGGCGGCGGCGGCGGCGGCGGGGATTCCGCTGACGCGGCGGCTGACGGCGCGGCGGGTGCAGTTCGTCACCGGCCATGACGTCACCGGGGCGCTGCCCGAGGATCTGAACATCGCCGCCCTCGCCGACCCTACGGCGACGACCGTGGTCTTCATGGGCAAGCGCACCTTCGCCGAGCTTGCACGTCGCCTGCAGGGCGCGGGGATGTCGGCCGAGACGCCGGCGCTTCTGGCCGAAAGCGTCTCTACGCCGGCGGAAAAGATCGTTCGTGGCACGCTGGGGTCGATGGAGCGCCTGATCGAGGCCGAGGCCTCCGACGGGCCGGCGCTGATCCTGCTCGGCCCCTTGGCCGAGGGGAAATGAGCGCCGTCACCATCACCGTCTGCCGGTCCTGCCCGGCTGGGCAGGCCGGGCTTGCGTCGCGGCTCGCCGAGGCGGTCGGCGATGCCGCGACGGTGCGCGAGATCGACTGCATGTCTGGCTGCACCCGGCCCTCGAGCGTCGCCTTCCGCGCCGAGGGCAAGACCGCCTATCTCTTCGGCGATATAACCGAGGCCGAGATCCCGAATCTCGTGACCTTTCTTTCGCTCTACCTGGCCTCGCCCGACGGCACCCTTGCCGATGCGCGCCCGCTCGGGACACTGAGGGAAAAGGCGATCGCCCGGATTCCGGGGTGACAGGTCGCAATCGGCGCGGCGATTGGCGCTTATCCACCTTGACCGGATGGTCCGCTTGCTGGCAGATGGAAGGGCATGGTGTCCATGAGGCGCAAAGCGTCCGGACCGAAACGGGAATGGGGAAGGGTGGACCAAAGGCGGCACCCGAAGCCCCAACCGCCCCCGCGACTGTGAGCGGCGAGCGGCTTTCCAACGGCCACTGGGGTTCGCCCCCGGGAAGGCGGAAGGCCGCAGCGACCCGCAAGTCAGGAGACCGGCCATGTGGGAAGGCAACAAAAGCCGTCGGGTGTGACGGCAAGGAGAACGACATGAACGCTACGACCCATTCCGCCGCCAAGACCTCCACCGGGCTTCTGTCCATCGTGTTCGTTGCGCTGATCGGCGCGACGATGCTGTTCGTTGCGGGCCACGCCCAGTCGGCGACCCTGCACGATGCCGCGCATGACATGCGCCACGCGACCGGTTTTCCCTGCCACTGAGCAGGGCCTGACGGTCTCAAAATGATCCAACGTTTGCTGGCCGGCGGGCTGATCGCCGGCTTTGCAGCGGGGCTGTTCGCGGCTCTGCTGCATTTCGCATTCATCCAGGAGCTGATCCTCTTGGGTGAGGAATACGAAACCGGGTCGCTGACCCATTTCGCCGGTGCCGGCGGGGCACCCGCCCAGGCGGGGCACGACCACGCGGCAGGCGAGGCGGCGCATGATCACGGCGACGCCACCGCCGAGGGCGAAGAATCCGCGGTCACGCGCAATGCGCTCACGGTCCTCTTCACCGGGCTCATCTATGCGAGCTACGGGCTGATCCTGGTCGCGGGCTACGCGCTGGCCGAGCATTTCGGCCGCAAGGTCGACGCGCGGGAAGGCATCCTCTGGGGCATCGCGGGCTATGCCGCGTTCCAGCTCGCCCCGGCGATGGGCCTCGCGCCGGAACTGCCGGGCACGATCGCGGCGGATCTGGGAGCGCGGCAGGCTTGGTGGCTTGGCACCGTGGTGGCGACGGCCGTTGGGCTGGCGCTGCTGGCCTATGGGCGGAGCTTCGTCGCCGCCGGCATCGCCGGCGCGCTGCTGGCCGCGCCGCATGTGATCGGTGCGCCGCACATCGACCAGTACTTTGGCGTCGCGCCCACCGAGGTCGGCGCGGAATACTCGGCGCGCGTGCTCGGTGTCGGACTCGCGGTCTGGGCAGCGCTTGGCTGGCTCTCGGGCCGGCTCTGGGCCGGTTCGCGCGCCTGATCCGGCGGCGGCACGAAAACGGACCCCGCGCATGGACATGCGCGGGGTCTTTTGCAATCTATCACCGGACAGGAAAGGGCGGGATATGATCGAGCTTCTTCTCATCGGCATCGGCACCGGCAATCCCGACCACGTGACTCGTCAGGCCGAGAAGGCGTTGCGCTCGGCCGATCTGGTGCTGATCCCGAGGAAGGGCGCGAACAAGGCCGATCTCGCGGAGCTCAGGCAGGCGATCTGCGACGAGGTACTGGGGGGCAGCGCGGCGCGGGTGGTTGCGTTCGACCTGCCGAAGCGCGACGCGGAGAACCCCGACTACCGCGCCGGGGTCGACGACTGGCACGACGCCATCGCCAAGGTCTGGACAGACACTATTCAGGCCGAAATCGGCGATACGGGCCGGGTGGCGCTGCTGGTCTGGGGCGATCCCTCGCTTTACGACAGCACGCTCCGGATCGCCGGACGGGTGGACCGGGCGGTGCCGCTCAAGGTCACGGTCATTCCCGGCATCACCTCGCTGCAGGCGCTGACCGCGTCCCACGCGATCCCGATCAACGAGATCGGCGCGCCGTTCGTCGTCACCACCGGCCGGAAATTGCGCGAGGAGGGCTGGCCCGCTGGCGCCGACACGCTGGCGATCATGCTCGACGGCGAGTGCTCGTTCCAGTCGATCGACCCGGAAGGTATCACGATCTGGTGGGGCGCCTATGTCGGCATGGCCGAGGAGATCATCCGCTCCGGTCCGCTCGCCGAACTGGCGCCGCGGATCGTCGAAACCCGCGCCGAGGCGCGGGCGCGGCATGGCTGGATCATGGACATCTACATCCTGCGAAGGACCTGAACTGGGGGTCGCGAATTTTCGGCGAAAATTCGGGTTTCCGTCAGCCCTGCCGGATCGTGTCGCCCGGCTCGAGCACCGGGGTCAACTCGACATGCTCGCCGCCGATCAGCCCGGCATCGCTGTGGCCCGAGATGATCTGGGCCGCGCGCCGCCCGATCTCGCGCCGGCAGGCATCCATCGTGGCGAGCTTGCGCGGCAGCCCGTCGAGGAGATCGACCCCGTTGAACCCGGCCAGCCCGAGCTTGCCCGGCACGTCGATCCCCTTGTCGAGGCAGTAGAGCAGCCCGCCCGCCCCGATCATGTCGTTCGAGTAGTAGAGGAAATCGAGATCCGGGCTGCGCTTCAGGATCGCCTCGGTCATCTCGCGCCCCTTCAGGAGCGCCGAGCCGCCCGAGTAGAACTCGCTGTCCGCAAGCTCGATCCCGGCCTCCGCCAGCCCCGCCTCGAAGCCTTCGAGCCGCTTCCGCGCGCGGTGGTCATGCGGCATCTTGGTGCCGAGAAAGCCGATCCGGCGGTAGCCCGCGCCGATGATCGCGCGCGCCATCTCAAGCCCGGCGCGCTTGTGCGAGATGCCGACGACCGAGTCGACCGGCGTGCCGTCGACATCCATGATCTCGACGATCGGGATGCCGGCGTTCTGCAGCATCGCCCGCGCCGCGTCGCTGTGTTCGAGCCCGGCGATGATCACCCCGGTCGGCCGCCAGGACAGCATCTCGTAGAGCACCGCCTCCTCGCGCTCGGCCGAATAGTTGGTGACGCCGAAGACCGGCTGCAGGCCGCTTTCCTCGAGCTCCTCGGAGATCCCGCTCAGCACCTCGGGAAAGACGAGGTTCGACAGCGATGGGATGACCACCGCGACGAGGTTGACGCGCTGCGAGGCGAGCGCGCCGGCAATCTTGTTGGGCACATAGCCAAGCCGTTTGGCGGCCTCGAGCACACGCTCGCGCGTTGAGTCCGAGACATCGCCGCGATTGCGCAGCACCCGGCTGACCGTCATTTCGGAGACGCCCGAGGCCTCGGACACATCGCGCAATGTCAGTGTCCGGCGCGACTCGGCGGGTCCGTTGCTGCTCACGGGATCGTCTCCAGAATGGTTGGCGTCACTTCTGATTAGCGCCAATTTCCGGGCTTGTCCAAGCAATCGACAGCACGGGATTAGCGCTAACGACCGCCGCGCCGCCGGTGGCTGGCGCCACTTCCCGCGCGTGCGGTGTCGACTTTTCTTGAAGCCCGTCGGCACTCGGACTAAAGACAAGGAGGCGGATCACCTGACCGGCGTTGACGGGGTGAACCGACCGCGGTGCAGCGCGCTGCATCGGTGCGGCCTCGTAGCTCAGGGGATAGAGCGACCGCCTCCTAAGCGGTAGGTCATAGGTTCGAATCCTATCGGGGCCGCCACTCTTGGAAAAACCGCCTCTTATCAGCGCCTTGCCGGATCGGTTACAGGCACCCGGCGATTGCGCGCGAGCCACCTTACCCAGCACATCCCCGCGATGTTCCGGCTTGCGGAATGTGCAGGTGCGCCTGAAAACCATCTTTCACAGGCAGAGGAGCAAACCGTGGCCGCCACGCGTTTCAACTCCTAGGAGGGTGATCCACCCGGAAAGACGATGCACTGGGTTCTGACCTGGGACATAGTCAAGCAATCCACTCACGGGCGCCAAACCAGCCACAACCGAGCCGGCCGAAGCACCGGCCCCGAAAGAAAGTCCGGCTCTGGTTCCAGTCGAGCGATGCAGCCGCTCTCAGGCAACAAGTCAATCAGACATGCCATCTTGACCGTTTCCCCCAAAACAGATCGCGCCGAAACGACCGGTCGCTCGCGCCGTCCGCGGCATGGTCGGGCGGCTCACACCCAGACCAGCGTCGCGGCGGCGAGGGCAAGGTATCGGCCGCCCTTCGCCAGCGTCACCACGATCAGGAAGCGCCAGAGCGGTTCCTTCATCGTGCCTGCGGCGAGCGTCAGCGGATCGCCGATCAAAGGCAGCCAGCTTCCGAACAGGCTCACCCAGCCCCAGCGTCCATACGAGGCTTGCGCCCGCGCGAGCTGTGCCGTCGAGACCGGGAAGCGCGGATGGCCGGCGAAACGGACCAGAAACCTCCCGATTCCCCAGTTCACGACCGCGCCCAGAACGTTCCCGACCGTCGCCACGGCCAGCAGAATGCCGGCAGGATGGGTGCCGGCCAGGAGAAGGCCGGCCAGAACCGCCTCGGACTGTGCCGGGACGAGCGTGGCCGCGAGAAACGCGGCGAGGAACAGGCCGGCAAGTGACAGCATCGGTGCAGCGCCCGGTCTCAGCCGCCGCGCGGCCAGCGCGGGTGCAGATCGTCGATCACGAAGGAATGCCGGTGGCTTTCTTTCCCGTGCTCCTTCAGATGCGGATGATCGGCGGGGAGATCGGGATGCGCATGCGGCACGGCGTCGGGTTCGGCGGCCGGCCACAGGCGCAGCGCCAGGACGACGCCAAGCGCGGCGAGCGCGGCCATCAGCAGGAACGTGGTGTCCAGCCCGAATGCGGCGCCGAAACGTCCCGCAAGCGGATAGGTCAGAAGCCAGCAGGCGTGGCTCAGCGCGAACTGCGCGGCGAAGATCGCCGGCCGGTCCTCGGGCTGCGCGGAGCGCCGCAGAAGCCGCCCCGTCGGGGTCTGGGTCAGGCTGTAGCCGAAGCCGATGACGCACCAGAGGGCCATCAGCACCGGCAGCGATCCCGCGAGCGGGCCGGCAAGCGTGCCCAGCGTCAGGACGATGGCGCCCGCGACCATCGCGGGGCGGTCGGCTATCCGCTCGAGAAGGCGCGGCAGGATCAGCGCCGCCGCCATCGAGCCGCCGCCGAAGGCCGCCAGCGCCAGCGCCACCTGCGGCTCGGCGAGGCCGAGCCGCGCCTGGACGAGGACGACGGTATTGACCACCACCATGGCGCCCGCCGCCGCGACCGCGAGGTTCAGCGCCAAGAGCCCGCGCAGGCGCGGCGTGGCGAGGTAGATGCGGATGCCGCGGGTCGTGCGGTCCCAGATGCCGCGCGGCCGCGCCGGTTTCGGGGAGGGCAGCGTCACCGTCAGGACCAGCGCCGCCGATGCAAGAAAGCCGATCACGGTCCCGCCGAAGAGGACCGGGAAGCTGACGACCGTCAGCAGCGCCGCCGCGAGCATCGGCGACACAACGCTCTCGAGGTCATATGCCAGGCGCGAGAGCGAGAGCGCGCGGGTGTATTCCGCCTCGTCGGGCAGGACATCGGGGATCGTCGCCTGGAAGGTCGGGGTGAAGCCGGCCGAGGCGGCCTGAAGCAGAAAAATCAGCACATAGACGTGCCAGACCTCGGTGACGAAGGGCAATGCCACGGCGACCGTCGCCCGGATCAGGTCGAGCGCGACCAGCATCGCGCGGCGCGGCACCCGGTCGGCGAAGGCCGAAGCGATCGGCGCAAGCGTCACATAGGCCACCATCTTGATCGCGAGCGCCGTGCCAAGGATGAGCCCCGCGTCCTCGCCCGCGATCTGCCAGGCGAGCAGCCCGAGCGCCACCGTCGCGAGGCCGGTGCCGACAAGCGCGATGACCTGTGCCGCGAACAGGTGGCGATAGGTGCGGTTGGCCAGAATGGCGAGCATGCTGTCCCTCACAGAAGCCTGGCCATCGCCCGCATCTCGGCGAGATCGGTTTCGCTTCCGTGCCCGAGGCAGTGGTCGATGTGGTCGTGAATCAGCACCCGCTTGGCGGCCGCGACCGCGCGCTCCACCGCCTGCAGCTGCGTCGCGATGTCGGCGCAGGGCTTGCCGCTCTCGATCATGTCGATCACGTGGCGCAGGTGCCCGTCGGCGCGTTTCAGCCGCTTGACGATGTCGGGGTGGGTTGGGTGCGGTTGCGGCTCTGGCATACCGGTTCGGTATCCCCTGGGTGGGGATAAGACAAGATCGCGCGAATGCGGCGCCTCGAGCGGACGGGCAATCGACGATGCGGCTCGGAAACTGATGCAGGACGCTTCCTCGGTTGCCGTCGGTGGTGATGCCGGCGGAAACGATCGCGCTTGCTTTCTCTCAGGTGGCCTTCAGCCTGACCCATCGTCCCGCCCCGCCTGATGCCGTGGCCGAGATCGTTCAGCATCACGCTGCTCCTGGCCGATGCAGCATTCGCCTATTCCGTCACGCCTGGCGACAAGAGATACATCCATGAGATCACCCGGGCGAAGATCATCCCGTTCCTCTGTCTCGGCGCCAAGCAGATGGTGACGGTCCATGACCATATAGTCTCTCTCTTCGGCGTGATCTTCTTCCTCGACGGGATGAAGCAGATCGGACTCTATGTGTCGCTCTTCGCCTTCGGCCAGCTCATCGCGCTCGGCGTCATCCCGATCGTGATGACGCGCTGGCGCGCCACCCCGTCCTTCGCGCGGCAGGCCTATGCCCGGAATGCCGTGATGATGGGCACGGGCTTTCTGCTGATGGGCTAATAGCCTGTGAAGTGAAACGGGCGGATCGGATGGCTGGCTGAAACTCGGTCGGTCGGGTCTTGCACGGAGCCCGGCGACGTGGCCCACCGTCTTGCGCAGATTCAGATTATTTCATCCTCATCGAACAGCTGCTCCTGCTCGAGCTGTGCCGTCAGGTTTTCAATGGCGGCCTCGGCAGCGTCGGCCGACCGGACCGTTGCCAGATGAAAGATCGCATCGCCCTCGTTGACGACCGGCAGGACGGTCCGGCCCACGATGATGCCATCCGCCGGCGCCTTCATGATTGCTTCCTGCTCACCAAACGGGTCGGAGACGGCCGCCAGCGTCTCACCCGCGCAGACCACATCGCCCTCGGCCCGGAACGTCCTGATGAGGCCTCCCGCCGGCGCGCGGAGCCATTTGCTCGACGTGCAGAAAAGCGGCGCTGCCTTGAGTTTGGTGACCCCCTTTGCCGGCAGCATTCCCAAATGGTGCATCACCCGCAGTATGCCCGCGACACCTGCCCGGACGGCCACCTCGTCGAACCGCAGACCCTCGCCCGCCTCGTAGAGCAGCATGTCGACATCGCGGTCGCGCGCCGCGCCGCGCAGCGAGCCTTCGCGGATCGACGACGTCAGGATCACCGGCGCCCCGAACACCCCGGCGAGTTCCATCGTCCGGGGATTGCCGGGCGCGACCCGGATCTGCGGCAGGTTGGTCCGATGGATGGCCGCGGAATGGAGGTCGATGCCGAACTCGCAGCGGGACACGACCTCGGTCAGGAAGAGGTTGGCCAGCCGCGCCGCCAGCGAGCCGCTGGCGCTGCCCGGAAAGCAGCGGTTGAGATCGCGGCGGTCGGGCAAGTAGCGCGAGTGGTTGAGAAACCCGAAAGTATTGACGATCGGCACGGCGACCAGGGTGCCGCGCAGCCCGCTCATCGCGGGCAGTCTCAGGACGCGCCTGAGGATCTCGACGCCGATCACCTCGTCGCCGTGGATGCCGGAGCTGACGAACATCACCGGCCCGGTCCTGCGGCCGTGAATGACATGCGCGGACATCGTGACCGGCGTGTGATCGGAAAGGACGCTGACCGGCAGATCGACGGTCCGCCTTGTCCCGGCGGCGATCGTCTCGCCGCCGAATTCGAACCCGTCCCTCGACATCATCAGCCCTTGCCTTTCGTCCGCGTCGCGCCCAGCTTCGCGTTCTTTTCGAGATGTTCGATGATCTTCCCCGCGAGGTCGATGCCGGTCGCCTTCTCCACCCCTTCGAGCCCCGGAGAGGAGTTGACCTCCATCACGACCGAGCCGTGATTGGCGCGCAGCATGTCGACGCCACAGACGTTGAGCCCCATCGTCCTGGCCGCGCGCACCGCCGTCGAGCGCTCCTCGGGCGAGAGTTTCACGACGGCGGCCGACCCGCCGCGATGCAGGTTCGACCGGAACTCGCCCTCGGCGCCGGTGCGCTTCATCGCCGCCACGACCCGGCCGCCGATGACGAGCGCGCGGATATCGGTGCCGCCGGCTTCCTTGATGAACTCCTGCACCAGGATGTTGACCCCGGCGCCGCGGAACGCCTCGATCACCGACTTGGCGGAGCGGTCGGTATCGGCCAGAACCACGCCGATGCCCTGGGTGCCTTCGAGAAGCTTGATCACCAGTGGCGCGCCACCGGCGAGCTTCAGCACTTCCTCGGTCTGTTTGGGGTCATGCGCGAAGGTCGTGACCGGCAGGCCGACGCCGTCGCGCGCCAGAAGCTGCATCGAGCGCAGCTTGTCACGCGATCGGCCGATCGCGACGGTTTCGTTCAGCGGATAGACGCCCATCATCTCGAACTGGCGCAGCACGGCGAGGCCGTAGTAGGTCACCGACGCGCCGATGCGGGGGATGACCGCATCGTATATCGGGAGCTTCTCGCCGTTGTAGTAGATTTCCGGCCGGCGCGAGGCGATGTTCATGTAGCATCGCAGCGTGTTGATGATGTCGAGTACGTGGCCCCGCGCCTCCGCCGCCTCCTTCAGGCGTTTGTGGGAGTAGAGATTGGGATTGCGGGCCAGCATCGCGATCTTCACGGGCGGTTCCTTTCACGAAGCGTCACGGGAGGTGGCTGGTCGGGATGGCCCG
This sequence comes from Defluviimonas sp. D31, assembly GCF_033436765.1. Taxonomy (NCBI): domain Bacteria; kingdom Pseudomonadati; phylum Pseudomonadota; class Alphaproteobacteria; order Rhodobacterales; family Paracoccaceae; genus Albidovulum; species Defluviimonas sp. D31. The sequence goes on along the minus strand of NZ_JAWQFN010000003.1, from coordinate 313,078 downwards.
TCACATAGGACCGGCCGCAATCCACGAGCAGGCGGTGCCGGCGTATCGCCGAGCGTCCGATGATGACCGGGAAGGTCATCTCGGTCCGGTCGGCCAGCGACACGTCGATCAGCCAGCTCCGGCCGGCAATCTGCAGCGTGGTGCGGATGATGATCCGACGGATCGGCACGCCGCTGGTGTTCCGGACCTCGCGCTGGTCATGCACCGGCGCGTGGCACAGGTCCGGCCTTTCGTGACCGATCCGCGGCGGCCGGAACTCGACCCAGAGCGCGCCGTCCCTGTCGTAGGTCCTGATGAGGCTTGCATGGAGCGCCGTCGTTGTAGCGCCGGTGTCGATCTTGGCATGCATCTCGATCAGGCCGAGATCGGGCAGTGTCACCGTCTCGCGCCAACCGATCACGGCCAGCTCGGCGCGGGCCTTGCGCTTGCGGCGCGTCTTGCTCTGGCTTCCTTCCATCAGCGCACCAGCAATGGCATCATCAGGCTGGCGAGGCTCAGCACGAGAAAGAACCCTGCCATATCGGTGATCGTGGTCAGAAGCGGCCCGCTGGCGACCGCGGGGTCCTGGCCGATCCGTTTCAGCATCAACGGTACCACGCCGCCGATCGACACCGCGATCACAGTGTTGAAGGCAAGCGCGAGGCCGATCACCACGCCGAGCCAGGGATTGCCCTTCCAGATCCAGGCAACGATCCCGATCAGGCAACCGAGCGCGAGGCCGTTGATGACGCCGACCGAGGCCTCCTTGATCCAGACCCGGAACGCGTCGGCCGGCCGCACCAGACCGAGCGCCAGCTCGCGCATCGTCACGCCGACGGCCTGGTTGCCGGAACATCCGCTCATGTCCGACACCATCGGCAGGAAGATCGCGATGGCGATCACCGCGGCGAGGGTCTCCTCGTAGGCGGCGATGACGCTCGCCGCGATGACGTTGAGAACGATGTTGGCCGACAGCCAGGCGAGCCTGCGCCGCGACCTTATGCCGATCGGCATCGACCGCAATTCGTCGCCCACGATCCCCTGAAGCTTCAGGCTGTCGCCCTCGGCCTTCTCCAAGGCCGCCGCATCGACGGCCGATCGCGACAGGGCGCCCACGAGCCGCGCCTCGGCGTCGACGACGGGCAGCCCGAGAAACGGGTGTTCGTCGAATATGTCCTGGAGTTCGAGCAGGGGCGTGTCGGTCCTGACCGTAAGCGGCGGCACCATGATCGAGGTCAGGGGCGCGCTCCGCTTGGCCGTCAGAAGACCGCGCAGCGAGACGACGCCGATCGGCTTGCCCGCGGCGTCGATCACATAGGGGTGCTGGCCGCGATAGCGCTCGAAATCCTCGTCGCCGCTGACGAAGTCCCGCAGGACGGCGCCAACGGTCGCGCTGTCCGGGAAGGAAAACACCTCGGCCACCATCAGGCCGCCGGCGGTATCGTCGTCGTATTCCACCAGCCGACGCACGCCGGCGGCGTCCTCGGCGTCCATCTCGGCGAGGATCGCGTCGGCATCCTCCTGCCCCAGTTCGCCGATGAGATCGGCCTGGACGTCCGAGTCCAGCTCATCGATGATCTCGGCCGCCCGCGCCGCCGGAAGCCGCTCGACGAGATCGGTCGCTACCGCGTTCGGTGCTTCCTCGATCAGCTCGGCGGCGAGTTCGGCCGGCAGCAGCGACAGCACGGCATCCCGGTCCTCGGCCGCGAGGTTCAGCAGTTCGCGCAGTGCGTCGCTCAGGGGCAACGGCTCGAGCAAGCCGGTGATCGCCGGGGCATCGCCGGCGTCAACCGCACGCTTGAGCAGGTCTTCAAGCTCGTCCTGCTGCCCCGCGGGGGTGGTCGGTGCATCTTCGGCCATCGGATCCTCCGCAATCCGTCGGCCGATAGGTTGCAATTTTTTTCCGCCTATGGACAAACTTTTTTTACCTTTATACCGTCGCATGGCAGTTGTGCGGACATCGGACGTGACCTTCGACAGCACCGAACATACGGCCAACACGCTTGTGGACATGTACGGCACCGGCTTTGGCGGCAAGGCGACGGGGCGCTACCGGATTGCCCGGAAACTGGTCTGCGATCTGATGGGGCGCCGCCGCCTCTATGCCGAGGACATCCAGGCGTTGGCCCGCGCGGTACTGGAACGTGGCTTTGTCCTGATCGACATGGAAAGCTTCTTCGTGGTGCTCAGCGCGAACGCTTTCGTCAACTATCGCCGCGCCAACCGCGAGAGCATCCCCGATGCGCCCCGCCCCGGCGTCACGGAGAACGGGTCGGAGGCCGAGTGACAGGACCGTTGGTCACCGGCCAGTGCCGGAGGCCGGTTTGATGCAGGACAAGTCCCGTCGCGTTTAATTGGTGTTGCATGGGGCGGCCGGGCCGATGGAGCTTGTTCGGCGGGTACGCGGCGGTTTGGGAAGGGCGATGGAGCCGGGCGGAAGCATCAGGATCGAAAGCACCGAACACGGCTCGCGGGCGGTGCTCGCAGGCCGTCTGGGGGTCGCCGACGCCATGCGGGTGCGCGCCGACTTGTCCGGCTTGCCGGACGAACGGCCCGTGACGCTCGACCTCAGCGCCACAGACTGGATCGATACCAGCATCGCCTGGGTGATCGCGGTCAAGCGGAAGGCGGTCGAGGCGGCCGGATCGCATCTTGTCATCGACGGCGCCTCGGCCGAGGCGATGCAGCTCATCGACACGGTTGTCGGCGCGCTGCCGGAACCCGACCCCGAGGAGGCCCGGCCACCGCGCCTGAAGGCCATGCTCGAGGCGCTCGGCCGTGCGCTGGCCGGAGGGCTCGCCACGCTCGCCGAGACCACGGGAACGCTTGGCCTTTTCCTGCACCGGCTCGGCCGGTCGCTCGTCCGGCTGCGGGAGTTCCGGCTGACCGCGCTCGTCCACCATTGCGAGGCGGCAGGTTTCGGCGCGGTGCCGATCGTGGCGCTGATGGCGTTCCTGATCGGCGTGGTGCTGGCCTTCCAGGGCTCGGCGCAGCTGCGGCAGTTCGGGGCCGAGGTCTTCGTCGTCGACCTCATTGCGATCTCGATCCTGCGCGAGCTCGGCATCCTCCTGACCGCGATCATCGTCGCCGGACGCACCGCCTCGGCCTACACGGCCGCCATCGGCTCGATGAAGATGCGCGAGGAGATCGACGCCATGCGCACGCTCGGGATCGACCCCGCGGCGGCGCTGATCGTGCCACGGGTCCTCGCGCTCGTCCTGATGCTGCCGATCCTTGGCTTGATCGCCAATGTCTCGGGGCTGGTCGGCGGCGCGCTGATGTCGTGGATCGAGCTTGGCATCTCGCCGGCGATGTTCCGCACGCGGCTGGTCGAGGGCACCGATGTCGACCACGTCTTCGTCGGCCTCGTGAAGGCGCCGGTCTTCGCGATCATCATTGGCGTGATCGGCTGCCAGGCGGGCTTGCGCGTCAAGGGCACGGCCGAGTCGCTCGGCCGCATGACCTCGAGCGCGGTGGTCGCGGCGATCTTCGCGGTCATCGTGATCGACGCGCTGTTTTCGATCTTCTTCGCGCAAATCGGGATCTGATCGATGGCCGAGACCGTCATCGAGGTCCGGGGCCTCAGGAACCAGTTCGGGCGCAACGTCGTGCATGAGGATCTCGACCTCGACGTCTACCGGGGCGAGATCCTCGGGGTCGTCGGCGGCTCGGGCACCGGCAAGTCGGTGCTCCTGCGCACCATCACGGGGCTTCAGGCCCCCGCGGACGGCAAGGTGGTGATGCTCGGCACCTCGGTGCTCGACGCTGGCGAGGACGAGCTCAGCGCCCTCGGGCACCGGATCGGCGTGATGTTCCAGGACGGCGCGCTCTTCTCGTCGCTGACCGTCCGCGAGAACGTCGAGGTGCCGCTTCGCGCGGTGGAAAGTCTCGATCCGGAGGTCCGCGAGGCGCTGGCGCGTCTCAAGATCTCGATGGCGGGCCTGCCGTGGAGCGCCGGCGACAAGTATCCGTCCGAGCTTTCGGGCGGCATGCGCAAGCGCGCCGGGCTTGCCCGCGCGCTCGCGCTCGACCCCGAGATCGTCTTTCTCGACGAGCCCACCGCCGGTCTCGACCCGATCGGGGCGGCGGCGTTCGACGGGCTCATCCGCAAGCTCAGCAAGACGCTGGGGTTAACGGTCTTTCTGGTGACGCACGATCTCGATACGCTCTACGCGGTCTGCGACCGCGTGGCTGTCCTGGCGGAAAGGCGGGTTCTGGTGACCGGAACGATGGACGAGATGCTGGCGGTCGATCATCCCTGGGTGCGCGAGTACTTCCACGGCCCGCGGGCCCGCGCCGCGCAGGCATCGACGACGCCGAGAGAGGGGCAGGCCTGACCGATGGAGACACGCGCCAACTATGTGCTGATCGGGGCCTTCGCGCTTGCGGGCTTCTTCGGGCTTCTGGTCTTCTTCCTGTGGTTCGCGCGTGTCGAGCTCGACCGCCAGTTCGCCTATTACGACATCGACTTCCCGACCGTCTCGGGCCTCTCGAACGCCTCCGAGGTCCGGTTCAGCGGCTTCCCCGTCGGGCAGGTGGTCGAGGTGGCACTCGCGCCCGACGGCAGCGGACAGATCCGCGTGCGGATCGAGGTGGCGGCCGAGACGCCGGTGCGGACCGGCAGCATCGCGACCATCGAGTCCCAGGGCGTGACCGGCGTTTCCTATGTCGGCCTCAGCGCGGGCGATCCCCGCGAGCCCCTGCTTCAGGAGGGTACGGCGGAGGACGTGCCAAGGATCGCGGCGGGACGATCGGTTCTTCAATCCCTCAGCCAGGATGCCCCCGAGATCGTGGAGGAGGTTCTCGCCGTGGCCCGGCAGCTTCGCGAGATCCTCGGCCCCGATAACCAGGGGCGGATCACCGCCATTCTCACCAATCTCGAAGGCTCGTCGGAGAACCTCGGCCAGGTCCTGGAGGACTTCTCGGCCGTCACCGGCACGGTCGCCGCGGCGAGCGAACAGATCGCGTCCTTCGCGGACCGGCTCGACCCGATGGCGGCTGCCGCGACGACCGCGCTCGAGACGGCGGACGGCACGCTGAAGCGGGTCGGCGATCTGGCCGTACGCGCGGAAGAGACGCTCGCGGTCGCGGAAAGGGCGCTCGAAAGCGGCCGGCGGGCGCTCAATACGACGAATGCCTTCATCGCCGGGGACCTGCCTCGGCTGATCGGGGACCTGAACGAGACGACCGCCCGGCTCAGGGAGCAGGTCGATCTCGTCGGCGCGGACGCCCGCGCGATGATGAAGGATCTGCGCGGCACCGCCGGCGTGGCCTCCGCTCGGCTTGCCGAGGTCGAGGTGACGATCGCGGCCACCGACGCGATGCTCGTGCGGATGACCGAGGCGCTCGACGCTTTCTACAGCGCCTCGGAGAGCTTCGACACGCTGGTCAAAGGCGAGGGTACGGCGCTCGTGGCCGACACACGGGCGATGCTGGCCAATGCCGAACGGGTGATCGCCTCCGCCACGGCGGTGGCCGAGACCGACCTGCCCGCGATCGTGGAGAGTATCCGCGGCGCCACCCAGACCGCGGCCCGGGTCGTCGAGGAGGTGGGTGCCGACCTTTCCTCGGCCGCGGGACGGATCGACGGCCTCTCGGAATCGGCGGCGACGACGCTGGCGACCGTCACCGAGACCTTCACCCAGGCGAACGAGACGCTCGCTCAGCTCAACGGGGCGATCGAGACCGGCGACCGCGCGCTGGCCGCTGCGGATCGCGCCTTCACCTCGGCCGACCGGATCATGGGCGACGAGGTGCAGGCGATCGTGGCGGATCTGCGCGCGACGCTCGGCCGCCTGGACAAGGCGATGGCCCAGGTCTCGGCCGACCTGCCGGTGATCACGTCCGAGCTGCGCTCCACGGCGGAGCGGGCGAACGTCGCCATCGGCCAGTTCCAGGACGCGGTCCGCGCGACCGCACCGCCGGTCGGCGACTTCGCCCGCGAAGGGCTGCCGCAATACACACGCCTCGCGCGCGAGACGCGGGCGCTGGTCGAGAACCTCGACCAGCTCGTCCGCCGCATCGAACGCGACCCCGCGCGTTATCTCCTGGGCCGCGACGCCCCCGAATTCAGACGATGAGGTTTGCCATGTTCCGTTCCGCGCTCGCCGCCCTTTCTGCCTGTACCCTGCTTGGCGGATGCGCCGCGTTGGGGGCGCTCGGTCAGGCGGCAGAACCGCAGGACGCCTTCCAGATCCAGGCTCCGGCCGAAGGCCCGGTGGCGCGCGCGCCGCGGGCGGAGGACCTCATCGTCGAGATACCGGCGGCCAGCGGGGCGATCGACACCGACCGTATCCTGATCCGCCCGCAGGCGACGCAGGTGCAGTACCTGTCCGACGCGCGCTGGATCGAGCCCGCGCCCTTGATGATCCAGTCCGCGCTCGTCGAGGGCCTCGAACGGTCTGGCGGTTTCCGCTTCGTCGGCCGCAAGCCGCTCGGCGCTTCCGGGGATGTGGCGCTCGTCAGCAACCTCGTCGATTTTCACGCCGCGATCGCGCCCGACACCCCGGGCGCGACCGTCGCGGTCCGGCTGGCCGTTCGGCTGGTGCGCGAAGAGGATGCCGCGGTGATCTCCAGCCGCACCTTCGCAGCGGGCGCGACCGCGCCCGACACCTCCACGCCCGCCCTGGTCGACGCCTATGACCGCGCCACGTCGCGCGTGATCGGCGAGGCGGTGTCCTGGGTATTGAACCAGCGCGGCAGATGACCGTCGCTGCTGCGAAGGGGCGTTGTTGCAGAAATCTGCCTGCAGCCGATTCACATCGTGAATCCATGGCCTTAGAAGGGCCGCATCACGAAGCCCCTCCCTGCCCGTTACCGCACAACAAACCAGAAAGCCTACAATCGCTCAGAAGTCCAGGTTCTCCACGCTCAGCGCGTTTTGCTGGATGAACTCCCGCCGCGGCTCCACGACGTCGCCCATGAGCTTGGTGAAGATGTCGTCGGCATCGGCGAGGTCGTCGATCTTCACCTGGTTGAGCACCCGCGCCGCGGGGTCGAGCGTGGTTTCCCAGAGCTGGTCCGGGTTCATCTCTCCGAGGCCCTTGTAACGCTGCAGCGTCAGCCCCTTCTCGCCCTCCGCGAGGATCGCCGCGAGAAGCTCCATCGGCCCGTGGATCAATTGCTCGCGGTCCTTGCGCACCAGCTTGGCGATGCCGCCATAGACCTCCTGCAGCGCCCCGGTATGGGTCGCGAGCCTCCGCGCCTCGCCGGAGCGCAGGATCTGGCCGTCAAGCGTGCGGACCTCCTCGACGCCCCTGAGCGACCGCGAGAAGCGCAGCCCGTGGTCCTGCGTCGGACGGCCCTGCCAGCCGCGCTCGTATTCCACCGCCACCTCGTCGAGCCGGCGCGACACCTCGTCGGCCACGCCCTGCGCGTCGGCATCGACCCGGCCCGTGACCAGCGCGCCCGCGATCGTCGCCTGTTCGAGGATATGCGTCGGGTAATGCGTCGGGAAGGCCATCAGGCTTTTCCGCACCACCCGCGCCTCCTCGACCACGCGGGAGAGATCGGCGCCGACGATCTCCTCGCCCGAACTCAGCCGCAGCACCGCGCCCTCGACGCCCTGCTGGATGAGGTAATCCTCCAGCGCGGCCTGGTCCTTGAGGTAAACCTCCGACTTGCCGCGCGCGACCTTGTACAAGGGCGGCTCGGCGATGAAGAGATGGCCGTGCTCGATCAGCTCCGGCATCTGCCGGAAGAAGAAGGTCAAAAGCAGCGTCCGGATATGGGCGCCGTCGACGTCGGCATCGGTCATGATGATGACCTTGTGGTAGCGCAGCTTGCCGAGGTTGAACTCGTCGCGCCCGATGCCGGTGCCGAGCGCGGTGATCAGCGTGCCGATCTGCTCCGAGCCGAGCATCCGGTCGAACCGCGCCCGCTCCACGTTGAGGATCTTGCCCCGGAGCGGCAACACCGCCTGGTTCTTCCGCTCGCGCCCCTGCTTGGCCGACCCGCCGGCCGAGTCCCCCTCGACGAGGAACAGTTCCGACAAAGCCGGATCCTTCTCCTGGCAATCGGCGAGCTTGCCGGGCAGCGAGGCCACATCCATCGCCGTCTTCCTGCGCGTGAGTTCCCGCGCCTTCCGCGCCGCCTCCCGCGCCAGAGCCGCCTCGATGATCTTGCCGACGATCACCTTGGCCTCGGCGGGATGCTCCTCGAACCACTCGCCGAGCTTCTCGCCCACGAGGTTCTCGACCGCCGGCCGCACCTCGGAACTGACCAGCTTGTCCTTGGTCTGCGAGGAGAACTTCGGATCCGGCACCTTGACCGACAAGACACAGGTCAGCCCCTCGCGCGCGTCGTCGCCGGTGAAGTCGACCTTCTCCTTCTTGGCGATGCCCGAGGATTGCGCATAGGCGTTGATCGTGCGCGTCAGCGCGCCGCGGAAGCCCGCGAGGTGGGTGCCGCCGTCGCGCTGGGGGATGTTGTTGGTGAACGGCAGCACCGTCTCGTGGTAGCTGTCGTTCCACCACATCGCGACCTCGACGCCGATGCCGCCGCGTTCGCCGGTGATGAAGATCGGCTCTTCCATCGCCGAGGTCTTGTGGCGGTCGAGGTATTTCACGAATTCCCGCACGCCGCCGTCGTAGAAAAGCTCCGTGCGCTGCAGCTCCGCGCCGCGATTGTCCTCGAGGATGATCTTCACGCCGGAATTGAGGAACGCCAGTTCCCGGAGCCGCGTCTCCAGCGTCTTGAAGACATAGTCGAGGTTCGAGAAGGTGCCGTTCGGATCGCTGACCTTCGACGAGGCGAGGAAGCGCACCTCGGTCCCCTTCTCGCCCGGCGCGGCATCGCCCACGACCCGCAGCGGCTCGGCGGTCTCGCCATGCACGAACTTCGCGTAATGCTCCTTGCCGTTCCGCCAGATCCGAAGCTCCAGCCAGTCCGACAGCGCGTTCACGACCGAGACGCCGACGCCGTGAAGCCCGCCCGAGACCTTGTAGCTGTTCTGGTCGAACTTCCCCCCGGCATGGAGCTGGGTCATGATCACCTCGGCGGCCGAGACGCCCTCGGTCGGGTGCATGTCGGTCGGAATTCCCCGCCCGTTGTCGCGGACCGAGACCGAGTTGTCGGCGTGAATCCGCACCCGCACGAAGTCGGCGTGACCGGCCAGAGCCTCGTCGATGCCGTTGTCGACGACCTCGTAGACCATGTGGTGCAGACCCGAGCCGTCGTCGGTGTCGCCGATATACATGCCGGGCCGCTTGCGAACAGCCTCCAAGCCCTTGAGAACCTTGATGGAATCGGCGCCGTATTCACTCGGCTTTTGCGTCTCGTCGGTCATGCCCGCTCGCCCCGTTTTTTGCTGCCCATCTTATAGGGGCTGCGGGGGGGATTGTCACGCGGGAGGCACAATATTTGGGGGTGCGGGCGAGGTCGAACACGGCGCGCGGGGCATAGTTCGTCCGCCCCGTCGCGTCACCCTTCCTTCCTGATGCGGATGGCTGGCTTGCGGACTAAGCCGACATTTCCGCCGGCTCCAAACTCAGCTTCGAGGCGTGTACCAGATCGGCGAAGTGTAAGCGCGTTCCTGATGGGTCGGTTCAATGCCATCCGGTAGATCTACACCAAAGAAAGCAGCATCATAGGTCGTCCAGCGAGGTGTTGGGATTTCCAGCACCCTGACGTAGTAGAACGCTCGCTGGTTCGGATCGAAATCGGGATCTTCCCAGAAGGTATCAAGGAACGGATCACCAATTGCATTCGTATAGGTGGCAGACGGCACATCGACCGTGTTGCCGACGTCCCCCTCGCACGACCAATCCACGATGGCACGCCCATTCGAGCAGGCGACGTCGTAGACACGTTCGCGTGTTTCGCCATCACCATCGACCCAGCCCTTGATCACCTGTAAGCGGTCGAGGTTGGCCGCATCCGGGTCGCGGAGTGCACGGATCAAAAGTTTGGGCGCCTCGGTCAACCCTGACAGATCACCCCCCATTGGCACCCCGTTGGCGTAGCCATGCGCTGCGAAGTCGGAGCGTTCCAGATCGCTCTCGACAAAATCCGCGCCAGCGAAGACCCGCACCCGAAGGCGTGTCCCGGTCGTGGCAAAGACCTCCTTCCGGGCGAAGGCGTCCCAGATCGCCTCGCGCGAGTTCTCTCGCGCCCAGACGGCGGCGAGGCCGGCCGCGAGCGCCTGAGCATGCACGATGTCGTCGGACGGATCGTCCGGCGTGAACCGCCCCGTGATCTGCTCCTCGAAGCGGACCGGGTCGTTGGTCGGCTCGACCACCGAGACCTTGCCGAAGAAGTTGTCCTCGGTCGTGGTGGCGAGCGCTGTGTGCGAGTCTGTCGAGCCGATCATGCCGAACTTGAACGGGTTCACGCCAAGCGCGGCCTCGTAGGCGAGGCCGCGCTTGAGCGCCTCGCGAGCATACTCGCGGGGCAGCATCTCGGGCGTCTTGAGTTCTGGGCCGAAGCTGCCGACATCCCACGTCCCGTAATCGGCAAAGGCGTCGTCGGGCGACAGCATCGGATGCGCCTCGCCGTCGCCCTTGATCTGCGTAACCTCGTAGACCGGCTCCCACCGCATCCGGCGCTCGGCATAGGCGTCATCGATCGGTTCCCCCGAGCGCGTCACGTCGTCGAACATCAGCCCATTCGAGAGGTTGCCATTGTGCGGGATGGAAAAAACCTTGCCGCCGGTCAGATCCTCGTAGCGCGCCATCCAGTCCCAGAGATCCTCGGGATCTTCGCTATCGTAGGAACTGAAGGGCACGACCTGATCAGCTTCCGCCTTTCCGTCGCGCAGCATGACGACGCGGTGCAGGTTGTTGCCGTCGGGGCCGGCCGTCCATTCGTAGCCGATGATTGCCGAGAAGGCGCCGGGATCGTTGTGGCGCTCGGCGGCGTCGGTCAGGCGCTGCCACATCGTCTCCTGCAAGGAGGTGTCTTTGAGAGGGTCGCCACCATCGCCCATGGCGAATGCGCTGCCCCAGTAGACATAGGCCTCTGCCTTTGCTTCGTGCGTTCTCGGGGCGAAGGCCTCGAAAAGACCTTTGCCCCAATCGGTCGCCAGAACCTCCTCGTTCTCTTCCTCGAGCGCGATGCAGAGCCCGAGGTTCTCCGCATGGTCCGCGACGACGAGGAAATCGAGCGGCCGTTGCAACCGCGCCTCGATGCCGTTCGACGAGGTGACCGTCTCTCCCTTGGCGAAGCGGTAGGCGTCGTCCGGCGTGGTCGTCGCGCCTACGAGTCCGGCGTCCGCGGAATAGGCGGTGTGCAGATGGGTGTCGCCAAAGAAAACCTGATTGGGATAGTCGTGGGTGATGTAGGGTGAGTACTCCGCTTCCGGATCGGGTACCATACCGACCAATTCCTGAGCGTAACAAGGGCCACTGGCCAAAAGGAGGATCCCCATCGTTGCAAGATAATCTTTCATCACACCTCCCCCCTCTGAGATTCAAATGAGCTAGACTTGTTCTCCAATAGCCAGCTTGGCGCACCGGCAGTCCGACCCAAGTAGAATACTTAGGACGACCAGTTTCTGTCATTGACGCGCATCAACTTAGAAAAGCCGGTGAAGGCGAACGCATCTGTGGCCGTCGAAGGTTTCTTGGCAGAAAATGCAAAGTACACTTTGGTGACTTGGCTGCTTCGGGCTCGATGCGGCCGTCAAGGCTCAGGCTTCAAACCTCCACCAGCCCGATCAACAGACCGACCGCGATCAGCATCACGCCCGCCGTCACGTTGATGCGCCAGAGCGCGCGGGGCGACTTCAAGAGGCTCCGCGCCTCGCCGACGAGAAGCGCGAGCAGGAGGTTGCCGATCAGCGGCACCGTCATCGAGGCCACCGCGATCGCCGCGATGTCGGGCGCGCTGACATGGCGCAGGTCGAAGAAGCCCGGCAGCACGCCCATGTAGAAGAGCACCGCCTTGGGGTTGCCGAGGATCGCCGCGATCCCGGCCATGAACCCCGCCCATTTCCCCGGCCGGGTCAGCCGCCGGTCGGTCGAGACCGGCTCGCCCGCGTGGCGGATCAGGAGCCAGCCCATCGCGACGAAGACCACGACCGCGACATAGCGCATGACGGTCATGAAGTGGTCGAACTGGTCGACGACCCAGGAGAGCCCGAAGATCGCGACCAGCGGCCAGACGAGATCGCCGATGGTGACGCCCACCGCGAGCGGCCAGGCGCTCGCGAAGCCGCCCGACAGCGCGCGCGCGGTGAGCGCGACCCAGACCGGCCCGGGCGTCAGCCACAGGAGGCCGAGCGCGCCGGCATAGAGAAGAAGCGAGGCGGGGGTGACGGTCATGGCGGTCTCTGTCCGGTGTCGGTACGCGCGCTGTACGCTTACGGCACGTCGGCTGCACGGGAAATGTTCAAGGATCCGTCTTCGGCAAGCGGCCAGAACGGATTCATCGCGACCTCCCAGACATGGCCGTCGGGATCGGCGTAATAGCCCGAGTAGCCGCCCCAGAACACCTTCTCGGGCTTCTTCAGCGGTGTGGCCCCGGCCGCAACCGCCGCCTCCCACGCCGCATCCACCTCCGCCTCGCTCGGAAAGTTCTGCGCCAGCGTCATCGCCCCGGTCCCAAGCCGGGCATCAGGCCGTCCCTGATCCTTCGCCAGCGCCGCGCGGCCGAAGAGCCCGAGCACCGCACCGTGGATCTGGTAGAAGACGACACCCTCCTGCGCCTCGGCCGGAACCCAGCCGAGCGCCTCGTAGAAAGCCCTCGACCGGGCGAGGTCATAAACGCCGAGGGTGATGAGCGTAACCCGTTGTGGTGTCATGACAAATCCCTCTCTCTCACGGTCGACAACCCGCTGTCGTCGGTCACTTCGAACGCCTGCGCCCGGGCGCCCAGCGTCTCGAACAGTTCCGCTCCGGTCCCGGTCAGGAAGGCCTGCGCGCCCAATGCACAAAGTTCGTCATAGAGCGCAGCGCGGCGCCCGGCATCGAGATGGGCCGCGACCTCGTCGAGCAGGAGGATCGGCGGCGCGCCGAAATCCTCGGCCAGCGCCCGCGCATTGGCAAGGATGAGCGAGATCAGCAGCGCCTTCTGCTCACCGGTCGAGGCCTGCGCCGCCGGCACGGCCTTGGCCGCATAGACGGCACCAAGATCAGCCCGGTGCGGACCGACAAGAGTGCGCCCCGCGGCCATGTCGCGGCCCCGACCGGCGCTGTACGCCTCAACCAACGCACTGGCACCATTGGGAAAATCATCTCCGTCCGGCCCGAGGATCGTCAGATCCGCTGCCGGAAAGGCGGTCTCCGCCCCCGTTTGCGCGGCAGCCACCCGAGCCACCGCGGCGGCACGGTTCGCCTGGATCGCCGCCCCCGCCTCGGCCATCTGCGCCTCGAGCGCCGCGTACCAGCCCGCGTCGCGCACCTCGTCGCGCAACAGCCGGTTCCGCTCCCGCATCGCCTTTTCATAGGCCAGTACCGCCTCCGCATGGAAGGGCTCGAACGAGAGCGTCATCCGGTCGAGAAACCGCCGCCGCCCCTCCGCGCCCTCGATCCAGAGCCGGTCCATCGCCGGCACCAGCCAGAGCATCCGGGCGATCCGCCCCAACGAGGCCTGCGCCGCCGGCTTGCCGTCTATGGACACCGTCCGGCTCGCGCCCGGCTCTGCGAAGGTCTCGACCTCGTGGGTCTGATGCAGGCTCTGAAGGTCCGCCTTCAGCTTCCAGCCGAGCGCCTCCGGCCGCCGCGCGATCTCGTCCGGCGCCGCGCGCCGCAGACCCCGTCCGGGCGACAGGAGCGACACCGCCTCGAGAATGTTGGTCTTGCCCGCCCCGTTCGCCCCGAAGATCGCCACCGGGCGGCCGTCGAACGCCATCTCTGTCCGCCGGTGCGAACGGAAATGCGACAGGAGCAGAAATGTCACGGCAAGCCCCGGCAAGACCGCTCAGCCTTTCATCTTGCCAAAAATATCCCCGCCGGAGGCTCCGGCGAAGCCGGATCAGACCCGCATCGGCATCACGACGTAGACCGCCGAGGTGTCGTTGCCCTCGCGCATCAGGGTCGGATCGCCCGAGGAGTTGAACAGGAACACCGCGTTCTCGCGGTCGACCTGGCTCGCGATCTCGAGGAGATACTTGGCGTTGAACCCGATCTCCAGCCGCTCGTCGCCGTAAGCCACCGCCAGTTCCTCCTCGGCCGCGCCGGCATCCGGCGCGTTAACCGACAGCACCAGCCGGTCCTCGTCGAGCTGCAGCTTGACCGCGCGCGAACGTTCCGACGACACCGTCGCCACCCGGTCCACCGCCTTGGCGAATTCCTGGGCATCGACCTCGAGCCGCCGCGTGTTGCCGGTCGGGATGACGCGGGAATAATCGGGGAAGGTGCCGTCGATGACCTTGGAGGTCAGCGTGATCGCCGGCGCGGCGAAGCGGACCTTGGTCTCCGAGACCGAGACCGCGATCTGGGTCTCGTCATCGTCGAGGAGTTTCCTGAGCTCGCCCACCGTCTTGCGCGGCACGATCACGCCCGGCATCGCCGACGCGCCCTCGGGAAGGGCTGCGTCGATCCGCGCCAGCCGGTGACCGTCGGTCGCGACGCAGCGCAGGACCTGACCATCCTCGCCCTGCGCCACATGCATGTAGACGCCGTTGAGGTAGTAGCGCGTCTCCTCGGTGGAGATCGCGAACTTGGACTTGTCGAAGAGCCGGCGCAGCACCGGCGCGGGGGCCGAGAAATTCGCGGTGTATTCCGACGAGGCCATCACCGGGAAGTCTTCCTTCGGCAGGGTCGCGAGCGAGAAGGTCGAGCGCCCCGCCTCGACCGTCAGCCGTCCGGCGGCGCTGTCGTCGGTCAGTTGCACCAGCGCCCCGTCAGGGAGCTTGCGCACGATCTCGTGCAGCATCACCGCCGAGACGGTCGTCGCGCCGGCGCGCTCGACCTGGGCCGGGGCCTTGTCCACGACCTCGATGTCGAGGTCGGTGGCGCGGAAGCTCACGGTGTTGCCTTCCGCCTCGATCAGAACGTTGGCGAGAATGGGGATCGTGTTGCGCCGCTCCACGACAGACTGCGCCTGGCCCACCGCTTTCAGAAGCGTTGCGCGCTCGATACTGATCTTCATATCCGTCCCCTTGAGATCGCCGGGAGGGGAAAGTTAGCAACTTTCCCCCGAGGCTCAAGAATTTTCGGGACTGTCCGATGGAATGGACAGAGGGTCAAGGCCGCTTCTCGCGCTGTCAGCCTTCCAGGAGCCGACGCAGCATGTTGAGATCCTCGGAGAGCTGGCTGTCCGTCGTCTTCAGCTCCTCGACCTTGCGGATCCCGTGCATGATCGTGGTGTGGTCGCGCCCGCCGAACCGGCGTCCGATCTCCGGCAGCGACCGGGTGGTCAGCGTCTTGGCGAGATACATCGCCACCTGCCGCGGACGGGCGATGGTGCGCACCCGCTTCGGGCCGATCATGTCGGACAGCCGGATGTTGTAGTGCTCGGCCACCTTGCGCTGGATCTCCTCGATCGTGACCTTGCGGTCGGAGGCGCGGAGGATGTCGGCAAGGCAGTCCTGCGCGAGGTCGAGCGTGATCTCGCGCCCGACGAGGCTCGCGAAGGCGAAGAGCCGGGTCAGCGCGCCCTCGAGAACGCGGACGTTGGTGGTGATCCGGTGGGCGAGGAATTCCAGCACCCCGTTCGCGAGCTTCAGCGCCGGATACTGGCCACGGTACTGCTCTGCCTTCTGCTGGAGGATTCCGAGCCGCAGTTCGTAGTCGGTCGGATGCAGGTCGACCACGAGCCCGCACTGCAGGCGGCTCTTGATCCGCTCCTCGAGATCCTTGATCTCGCCCGGCGCGCGGTCGGCCGAGATGATGATCTGCTTGTTCTGGTCCACGAGCGCGTTGAACGTGTGGAAGAATTCCTCCTGCGTCGATTCCTTGCCGGCGATGAACTGGACGTCATCGACCATCAGCACGTCGACCGAGCGGAACATCTCCTTGAAGCCCATGATCTCCTTCTCGCGCAGCGCCTGCACGAAGCGGTACATGAACTGTTCGGCCGAGAGGTACAGCACGCGCAGGTCGGGCTGGCGGGTCTGCAGCTCGTGGGCGACGGCATGCATGAGGTGAGTCTTGCCGAGGCCGACGCCGCCGTAGAGGAAGAGCGGATTGAAGGTGACCGGCCCGCCCTCGGCGACACGGCGGGCAGCGGCATGGGCCAGCTCGTTCGGCTTGCCGACGACGAAGCTGTCGAAGGTGAACCGGGCGTCGAGCGGCGCGCCGGGCAGCTCTGCATCTTCGCTGGCGCGCGAAGCAGAGCGCGGCACACGCTTCGGCTGCGCTTCGGTCTTGGCGGGCGGCACGTCGCGTTGCGGCGGGACATGGAACTCGACCCGCTCGACCTCGACGCCGACTCGGGTCAGGTGCTGGCGGATCTGTTCGGCGAAATTGCGCGACACCCAGTCGCGCATGAATTTCGTCGGCACCTCGAATCGGGCAATGCCGTTCTCGAGCGTGTCGAGCTTCAGCGGCTCGATCCAGGACGCAAAGTTGTTCTTGCCAACGGACTTGAGAAGTTCATTTCGGACCTGCCCCCAGGATTCTTCGATCATTTTTTGCTTTCTCACGTCTCTTACCAAAGCCCAGCGCCGCAGAAGCACCGGTCCCCCCACCCATATCGATCCATCGTCCGCCAAGGGTGATAATGCTCCGCCGTCCGGCTTGTCGCCGGCTACTACCGCCTAAAGCAGGGCGGTACGGGCATCATGGACATGGCAGCATCGGATATGAACCAGATCCCGCCGGACCCAGCCCCCCCAACAAGAGCCTCAAGCGCAGACCGATGGCCAGCGCCCTTTAGCAAACCCGTGCGCCGCAAGCATCGACGCACGCATAGGGACGTGACAGGTGCAGCGCCTGCCCGATCCCACTGGTTACCGCATGTCTCCCCAAGACGATGTGAATCGCAGGTTGACGCTAGCAAGCCGGACAAAGACCCCGCAACAGAACTTCGCGCTTGACTCACGCTTTGCCGAAACGAATCCGGCGGTTCGTGCAAAAGGGGCACAGGGTCTTTGCGAAGTCGTAAAATGCAAAAGGCGCAGCCGGTGGCCGCGCCTTGCAACTTCCAAGCCTTTCGAATGGCTTAGGCGGTCAGCGCCTTCACGCGGGCGGCCAGGCGCGACATTTTGCGCGCGGCGGTGTTCTTGTGAACGACGCCTTTGGTCACTCCACGGGCCAGTTCCGGTTGGGCAGCGCGCAGCGCGACCATGGCCGATTCCTGGTTTCCGGAGGCGATTGCCTCTTCGACCTTGCGCAGGAAGGTACGAATCCGCGAACGGCGGGCTTTGTTTACGTCTTGACGGCGCTCGGACTGGCGGGCGCGCTTCTTGGACTGGGGCGTATTGGCCATATGTGGTTTCCCAACTTCCGGGTCTGTTTCAATTCGATAACGCGACAGAACCCGGGCTCCCAGTGAACCGGTCGATTCCAGCCTGAGCGGGCTCCACGCGCATGTGACCGCGCTCCCTTAAGGGAAAACACGAGCAAAGGAAAGGGGGTTTCAGCGGTCGCGAAACTGCGGCTGTCGCTTTTCCAGGAAGGCGCTCATGCCCTCCTTCTGGTCCTCGGTGGCGAAGAGCGCGTGGAAGAGGCGCCGCTCGAAGAGGAGGCCCTCGCGCAGCGTCGTCTCGTAACTGCGGTTCACCGCCTCCTTGACCGCCATCGTGGCGAGCGCGGATTTCTCGGTGATCTTGCGCGCCGCAGCCATCGCCTCCGGGATCAGCTTCGCGGCCGGCACGACCCGGCTGACGAGACCCGAACGCTCGGCCTCGACGGCGTCCATGAAGCGGCCCGTGAGATGCATGTCCATCGACTTCGCCTTGCCGACGAAGCGGGTCAGCCGCTGGGTACCGCCGATTCCGGCGACGACGCCGAGATTGATCTCGGGCTGGCCGAACTTGGCGGTATCGGCGGCGATGATGAAGTCGCACATCATCGCCAGCTCGCAGCCGCCGCCGAGCGCGTAGCCCGCGACCGCAGCGATGATCGGCTTGCGGCAGCGCATCATCGGCTCTGTATTGCTGCCGAAGAGGTCGCTGGTGAAGACATCGACGAAGCTCTTCTCCGACATCTCCTTGATGTCGGCACCGGCGGCGAAGGCTTTTTCCGATCCGGTGAGGACGATGCAGCGCACCTTTTCATTGGCGTCCGCAGCGGCGAGCGCGTCGCCCAGTTCGTCAAGGAGTTTCGCGTTGAGCGCGTTGAGTGCGTCTGGCCGGTTCAGGCGGATCAGCGCGACGTAGTCTTCGATCTCGACGATCAAGGTCTCGTAAGCCATTCGAGGGGCCTTTCGTTCTGCTTTGATGGCAACACCTATCAGCCCGACCGGCGGGATCAAGTCATCTTTGGCAGGCGGGGCAGTAGAAGGTGGATCGGCCGGACTGGACGATTCGGCGGATCGTGCCGGTACAGCCGTCATTCCGGCATTTCCCGCCCGCTCGGTCGTAGGCGCGGAATGAATGCTGGAAATAGCCGAGCTCGCCGTCGGCGCGGCGGTAATCCTTGAGGGAGGATCCGCCGGCCTCGATCGCCTCGGCAAGGACCGCGCGCACGATCGGGACGAGGGCGGCAATGCGCGCCGCCGAAATTTGCCCCGCCTTGCGGCGCGGATCGATGCGGGCGCGGTTCAGAACCTCGCAGACATAGATGTTGCCGAGCCCGGCCACGAGCCGCTGGTCGAGGAGCGCGGCCTTGACCGGCATGCTTCGCCCCTTGAGCCGCTGGACCAGATATTCTTCGTCGAAGGCGTTGCCGAGCGGTTCGGGGCCGATGTCACGTAGGAGCCAGTGGGTGTCGGCACTTGCCGTATCCATAAGGTCCATCGCGCCAAAGCGTCGCGCGTCGTTAAAGGTGATCCGCGCGCCGCCCTCCATGTCGAGGATGACGTGGTCGTGGTTCGCTGGCGCGGGGTGTTCGTGATGAAAGCCGCCGATCGTCACACCCGAAATCAGCATCCGCCCCGACATGCCGAGATGGACGAGCAGCGTCTCGCCGGTCGAGAGGTCGGCAAGGATGTATTTCGACCGCCGCCTGAGCCTCAAGATCCGCGCGCCTGTCAGCCGCTCAGCCATGCGTCCGGGAAGGGGAAAGCGCAGGTCCGGACGGTTCACCTGCGCCCGTTCGATAACGCGCCCTTCCATCGCGGGTGCGAGCCCCCGGCGCACGGTCTCCACTTCGGGCAGTTCGGGCATTTCGCCTCGTGTCCTTTCCGCCGCATTGTCTCTGCGGCCAAGGCTTCTATAAGAAGGGCGAGTTCAAAGGAACGGCAAGGGGCCATGACCGAGACCGATACCCGCACCACCCATTTCGGGTTCAAGACCGTCGCCGAAGGCGACAAGGCCGGGATGGTCCATGGCGTCTTCACCCGCGTCGCCAACCGCTACGACGTGATGAACGACCTGATGAGCGCGGGAATCCACCGGCTCTGGAAGGACGCGATGATGGACTGGCTCGCGCCGCGTCCGGGCTCGCGGCTCCTCGATGTCGCTGGCGGGACCGGCGACATCGCTTTCCGCTACCTCAAGCGTGCCGAAGGCGCGACGGCGACCGTGCTCGACATGACCGAGTCGATGCTTCTCGAAGGCCAGAAACGCGCCGATGCCGAGAACATGGCCGACCGTCTCAGCTGGGTCGTCGGCGACGCGATGGCGCTGCCGTTCGAGGCGAACACCTTCGATACCTACACGATCAGCTTCGGCATCCGGAACGTCACCCGCATCCCCGACGCGTTGTCGGAGGCTTACCGCGTGCTTAAGCCCGGCGGCCGGCTGATGGTGCTCGAGTTCAGCCAGATCCCGAATCCGGGCCTGCAATGGGCCTATGACCGCTATTCCTTCAACGTCATCCCGGTGATGGGCCAGATCGTCGCGAACGACCGCGACAGCTACCAGTACCTCGTCGAATCGATCCGCAAGTTCCCGGATCAGGAGAATTTCGCCGCGATGATCCGCGCCGCCGGCTTCGAGCAGGTGAAGTACCGCAACCTCACGATGGGCGTCGCGGCGCTCCATTCCGGCTGGAAGATCTGAGCCTTGCGCGGCCCCCATAATCTCTGGCGCCTGATCCGGACCGGCGCGACCTTCGAGCGGACCGGCGCGATGAAGATCGCGCTCGAGGCGATGGAAACGCCGCCGCGGCTCCGGCTTCTCGCGCGCGTCGTCGGCTGGCCGTTCAAGTGGCTCGGCTATCGCGGAAATCCGGCCGAGCCGCCGGTAACCCGGGCGCTGACGGCACTCGGACCCGCCTACATCAAGTTCGGGCAGATGCTCTCGACCCGGCCCGACGTGGTGGGCGAGGAACTTGCGAACCAGCTCCGTGTCCTGCAGGACAAGCTGCCGCCCTTCCCGACCTCGGTTGCCAAGGCGACGGTCGAGGCCGAGCTCGGCCAGCCGGTTGATGCGCTCTTCTCGGAGTTCTCCGAGCCGGTGGCGGCAGCCTCAATCGCCCAGGTACACCGTGCCCGGCTCGCCGAGGGCGGCGAGGAGGTCGCGGTCAAAGTGCTGCGCCCTGGTATCGAGCGCGCCTTCCAGCGCGACATCGACGCCTTCCACTTCGCCGCCGGGCTCATCGAGCTTCTGTTGCCTGGCTCGCGGCGGCTGAGGCCAACCGACGTCATCAGCCATTTCGAGAGCGTGGTGATGGGCGAGCTGGATCTCCGGCTCGAAAGCTCTGCCGCCTCCGAATTCGCCGCGAATACTGCGAAGGACGAGGGATTCCAGGTTCCCGCCCCGCACTGGGACCT
Source organism: Defluviimonas sp. D31 (assembly GCF_033436765.1). Classification (NCBI taxonomy): domain Bacteria; kingdom Pseudomonadati; phylum Pseudomonadota; class Alphaproteobacteria; order Rhodobacterales; family Paracoccaceae; genus Albidovulum; species Defluviimonas sp. D31. Next base: position 292,399 of record NZ_JAWQFN010000003.1, on the reverse strand, counting down.
GTCGTCGCGCCGGGTGATGACGCTCGGCTGGGCCGAGGGGATCCCGCTCGGTGACGTCGCGGCGATCCGCGCGGCCGGGCATGACTGCGTCGAGCTGTCCGAACGGGTGCTGCAGCTCTTCCTCAGCCATGCCCTGCGCGACGGCTATTTCCATGCCGACATGCACCAAGGCAACCTCAAGGTCGCGCCGAACGGTGACATCATCGCCTATGATTTCGGCATCATGGGCCATATCGACGAATATACCCGGCGCGTCTATGCCGAGATCCTGATCGGCTTCATCCGCAAGGACTACCGCCGTGTCGCCGAGGTCCATTTCGAGGCGGGCTATGTGCCGCAGGACCGCGACATCGACGAGTTCGCCCGCGCGCTTCGCGCGGTGGGCGAGCCGATCTTCGGCATGGATGCTAACCGAATCTCGATGGCACGGCTTCTGGCCTATCTCTTCGAGGTGACCGAACGGTTCGGGATGCAGACCCGGACCGAGCTGATCCTCTTGCAGCGGACGATGGTCGTCGTCGAGGGCGTCGCCCGCTCGCTCAATTCCAACATGAACATGTGGCAGGTCGCCCGCCCCGTCGTCGAACGCTACATCCGCGAGAGCGTCGGCCCCAAGGCGCTGGTCCGCGACCTGATCCTAACCGCTCGGGTGCTCGGACGTTTCGGGCCACGGCTGCCGCAGATCGCCGAGGCGATGCTGATCAACCAGACCGAACGCGCGGAGCCCGCACGGCGGCGCCCGGCGCTGGAAACGGCGCTGCTGATCACGCTCGGCGCCGCTCTGGCGGGCGGCGGGTTCGCGCTCGCCATGCTGATCTGAGCAACCGCTTCGAACCGGCGTCGCGGGTCACCGCGACCCGGCTCCGCGCATTGACTTGATGTCGGAAGGCGCAACCTGCGCGCCACCGTCGAGCACCACGACCGGGCCGTCCGGGCCGTTCTGGACCTCCGCGATGCGCGCGAAGCTTTCGACATCGGACACGCCCATCGGCTCTCCGGCCGCGTAGCTTTCGAGCCGGAAGCTGTAGAGGCCCGACGGCAGTGGCCCGCCCCGCGAATCCGTCCCTGCCCAGACCAGTGGCTCGCCCGAGACCGGCGCCGGCGACCGCATCACTTCGCGTCCCTGGGCGTCGTACGCGACGAGCTTGATCTCATCCGCACCGGCCTCGGGCGCCGGGTAGAGCGTCAGGGGGGTGCCGTCGAACAGGACCGGCGCAGAACTCCGCGCCTCCATGCCGACCCAGGATGCCATCTGCGCCATGCCCGAAAGACCGAGCTGGGCCGAGAGCGATTCCAGGAGCGTGTTGGTTTTCACCTGCTGCTCGACGCCAGAGAACGTCGCAAGCTGGGCGGCATAATCGGTGGAATCGATCGGGTTCAGCGGATCCTGGTTCTGCATCTGTGTCGTGAGCATCACGAGGAAAGTCTGGAAATCGCTGTTGATCAGCGTCCCGTGCTGGTTCTTGGCGCGGGCCGTGGCTGCTGTTGCTTGTGATCCGGTCTGTGTAACTGCGTCCATTCCGTGTCCCTTCACAGCCTGAGGTCGAGTCCGCCAGAGTCACCCTGGCGCGGGGAAATGCCTGCCGATCCCGCCCGACCCGGGACGGATGCCGGCGCGGCGTCGTGCTCGGCCGGAGCGTCGGTGGCTTCGCGCTGCGTGTCGGGCGGCCGGTCCTGACCGTGTCCGAAGGAAAAGGCCAGGTTCGAGAGGCCGAGATCGCGGAAATCCTGTACCAGTTGGTCGATATGCCGCCGTAGCAGGTCGATCGTGTCGGGCCGGTCGGCCTGCACGGTCAGTGTCAGGGTGCCGTCCTGGGTCGACATGGATATCCGGACCCGTCCGAGTTCCTCCGGCGATAAAGTCAGTTCAACCGCGCCGTCCGGGAATTGCGTGATGGCTTCAGCGAGCCGGTGACCAAGACCCGGCGGCAGATGCGCCGCCCCTGGCCCAGTCGGCACGGCGCGATCCGCCTGCCGCCTGCCCAGAGCTGCGTCCTGTGTCGCGAGGGCCGCAAGGTCTGCCATGAGTTCGCCGAAGGCGCCGTCCGAAGGGGCCGGGTCGGACAGATCGCGGACCGGAGGTGAAGTTGCCGCCACGGCCGGCGCGGTTTGGCCAGGCGATACGGCTTGCTCCACCCCTGCCGCAGGAGGTTTCCCGATCCCGGTTGCGCTGCCGGATCGCGATTCGGAGGCCGCAGCGGTCTCGCTGGCCTCGCCTGAAGGCGATGTCACGATCCGGGGGTCGGCACGTTCCGGACCAGCCCGCGGACCGGTTTGCGTCTGGGCGGCCGTCTCGATCTGCGGCGGCGTATCCCGGCTAATGTCCGACGTTTCGCGCCCCGCGACCCGAACCGCACCGGTCCCGCCTGCCTCAGGCGATGGAACTGCAGCCGCGACCTCGTGCGTCAAACTGGATCCAGCCCACGGCTTCAGTTGGTGCCCAAAGGTGCCTGGCGCCGACGAGGCGCCGGGTTTGTCGGCCGGACCCGTGTTGGCCGTCGGTTCGGGAAAGGGCGGATTGGCAGGTCGCATATCGGGTTCAGATATTGCGGCGCGGACGTGCACAGCGAAAGGCGCTGCGACGTCGGGCGATCGATTCGGAACTTCGGCCGAAGCCGGGACCGGTGCGGTCTGAAGAAGCGGCGATGCCGTGGTGGCTGCGCGAGCCGAGGCCGTGAGGTCGGACTGGCGTGGCCGCGTGGCGGACAGCGCCATGGTCTGCGAAGACCCCGGATCCGTTCCAACCGTTGCCCCATCCTCTCGGACGGCCGGAAACGCGACGGCCGACGCGTCGAGTGGGCGTCCGTCCCGGCCCAGATCGCGGCTGACCGGCTCCGGCACGCGGTCGACGACCGCGGTTCTCTCGTCCCGACCCTCGGCGACTGGCGGCGTGCCCGTCCGCACATCTTCCAATGCGACGGATGTCGCCCACGCGTCGCCGACCTCCTCCATGCTCGGGGATGTCTGGCCCGCTTTCGATGTAGCGCCGGCTTCCTTCGCCGCAATCTTCAACATGGATCCGCCGGAAGCCACGGCGATTTCGGGCGTAAGGAGCTCGTCATCTTCCGATTTGGGCGCTTGCCCGTCTGCGGCCACCAGGTCGCTTGAGGATTGCCCCGCCCTGTCCCAGCGTGGCGCTGCGCCACCTTCCGCGGTTGCGCCTCGAACGAATCCGGCCAGCACCTGCAAGCCTGTGTCGGGCGTACCACCGACTGTGTCGGAATCCTCCGGCCCGTCGAGCGTGGACAGGAACAGAGCCAGGCTCCCGGCGGGGCCGGGTTCTGCCGAGGTGTCGTCCCGGGGTGGACGGTGTGCCCGCAACGGGGCCGCGTGTGCGATCGGGTCCATGCTTCACGACTGCTGCCTGAGTCCCGTCAACCATGGCAGGACGAGGTTACCGCTTCTTTACTCCACCCCGGCCATAGTCCGCGAAACGCGCATGTTCGGAGAGAATGCCGATGACCGGGATTTCGGCGACACCTTTGCCGCAGGCCTTGACGGAGCCTTCGCGGATCCAGGCGCTGCGCTCCGCCGCGGAGGCGATGGAGGCGCAATTCATCAGCGAGATGCTGAAGTCCGCCGGGCTGGACCAGGCGCGCGACAGTTTCGGTGGAGGCGCTGGAGAGGAGCAGTTCGCCTCCTTCCTGCGCCAGGAACAGGCCGGCGGGCTGGCGCGAAACGGCGGATTCGGTCTGGCCGAAAGCATCTTCGAGGCGCTGATGCGGAGAGCTGGCGATGCGGCATGATTCGCTGCGCGTGATCGACGATCTGGTGGAGCTCCTTGTGGTGGAACGCCGCGCGATCCTGGACGGTGACTTGGCGGCGCTCGCTGCCTTTGTCGGGCGCAAGACGGCGCTGATCGAGGCGCTTTCCGGGATTGATGACAAGATTGCCACGCCGCGCCTTGCTGGCCTGCGCGAGCGGGCGGAAGGCAATCGGCGCCTGCTGGCGGCGGTTCTGTCGGGGGTGAAGGCGGCGCGCGCGCGGTATGACCTTGTCCGTCAGACGGGCTCGCGGCTCGAAACCTACGACCGGTCCGGCCGCCGCCAAAGCGTGGCGTTCGGCGCCGGCACCGTCGAGCGGCGCGCCTAGGCTACGGGTCATTTGATTAAAAAAACGCACAATCAACGCCTTGCCTTAGCGATGTCTTAGATTTTGAGCGTCAGTTTCGGTCTTGCATCCGGGATCGGATGGCGCGGCGGGTGGTCCCTGTCGCAGCGGTCAGAACGCCTCCGGCGCCGCAAGCAGCGGCTTATGTAACCCGGCGCAAAGCGCCGAAACTGCGAAGGATCGAAACATGTCGAGCATTCTGACGAATACCAGCTCCATGGTGGCGCTGCAGACGCTCAAGGGCATCAACTCCAACCTGTCGAAGACTCAAGCCGAGATTTCCACTGGCAAATCCGTGGGCTCTGCCAAGGACAACGCCGCAGTCTGGGCGATTTCGAAGGTGATGGAGGCGGATGTAAAGGGTTTCAAGGGGATCGCCGACAGCCTCAGCCTCGGCGAATCCTCAGTCGCGGTGGCGCGCCAGGCCACAGAAACGGTCACGGACCTGTTGACTGAAATCAAGGGCAAGGTCGTCGCCGCGCAGGAGCAGAACGTCGACCGCGGCAAGATCCAGACCGACATCGATGCGCTGACCGAGCAGATCAAGTCCGTCGTCAACGCGGCGCAATTCAACGGGCTGAATCTGCTCAAGGGCACCGAGGACATGAACATCCTGTCCTCGCTCGATCGTGCGGGGGACGGCTCGGTGACCGCCGCGAACATCACGGTCGGACGCAAGGACCTGACGACAAGCGCCGGGGTGTACGGAAGCGGGACGTCGCTCGCCCCGAACGCCGTCATCGCGGGCGGCGCCACCGCCGTGGCGTCGACAGGCAACAGTGCCGTCGTGACCTTCGCCGGTACCGCTGCCGACTACTCGGCGGCAACCGCGACACTGACGGTGGCGGGGGTTGATCTCAACTACTCCGGTCAGGCCGGGCACACCGAATCCTCTGCGGCGTCGTTTTTCTCTTCCGCTATCAATGCGCTCGGTCTTGAAGGAATCACGGCTTCGGTTTCGAGCGGGGCGCTGACAATCACTTCGACGCGGGCCTTCGACAGTGCCAAGGTGACCGTTGGAGCGCTCCTCGGCAACGCTGCTGGTACCCAGATCACGTCCCTCAACGGTTCGTCAGTCACGCAGGCGAGCGGCGACATCGCCAACAGGGCCGAGCAGATTGATTTCTCCACGTCAGCCGCCGTGAAAGAGGGCGACGGTTACAAGGTTACGATCGGATCCGGCGCCTACAACTACGTCGCCGGCAAGGGCGAGACCATGGAGGACGTGGCCAAAGGCCTCAAGACCGCGATCGACTCGGCCGGCCTCACCGGGATCACCACCAAGGTCATGCAGAACTCGTCGACCGGTCAATGGAGTCTGAAAGTCGACAACTCCGGCGCCAGCAAAGGATTCTCATCGACGGGCAACGAAGGCGGGACGGCATCGGGCGGGCTCTTCGGGCTTGACTCGATCGATGTGACAACGAACGCGGGCGCCGATTCCGCGCTCGATAACATCGAGACGATGATCAATAGCTCGATCGCCGCCGCGGCGTCTTTCGGTTCGGCCCAGGGCCGGATTGAGATCCAATCGGAGTTCGTCGGCAAGCTGTCCGACGCACTCAAGACCGGGATCGGCACCTTGGTGGACGCTGACATGGAAGAGGCGTCGGCGCGACTCCAGGCGCTACAGGTGCAGCAGCAGCTCGGCGTCCAGTCGCTGTCGATTGCCAATCAGGCACCGCAAAACATCCTGTCGCTGTTCCGTTAACGGCTTTGGCCGGGGCGTCCGTACGGCGCCCCGGCTTCCCGCGGAAAACCCGCGAAGCGACGCAAACCGTCATCGGAAGGTATCCAAGTGAACGCACATCTCCTGGCCAGGTCGGCCTATGCCGGCGCCGCGGCTCCCACCCGCACCGGCCGCGGCACGGAATACGAGGTCTTCGCCCGCGTGACCCACCGGCTCAAGAGCGCCGGACGCGGCGACGGCGACTTCAACACTCTGGTCCGCGCACTGCACGACAATCGCACCCTGTGGACGACGCTCGCCGCCGATGTTGCGATCGAGACCAATCAACTTCCTAAAAGCCTCAGGGCTCAGATCTTCTACCTTTCGGAGTTCACCGCCCATCACACCCGCCGCGTCCTCGCCGGCGAGGCCGGGGTCACTGTGCTGATCGACATCAATACCGCAGTGATGCGCGGCCTGCGCAACGAGGGGAATCTGGCATGAGTGGCCTCGTTCTCAAGTTGGCGCCGCGCGAGCGGGTACTGATCAACGGCGCAGTGATCGAAAACGGTGACAAGCGCTCGCGGCTCGCGATCTTGACGCCGGACGCCAACATCTTGCGCCTGCGCGATGCGATCCATCCCGAAGAGGTCAACACGCCGGTGCGCCGGGTCTGCTACATTGCCCAGCTCGTATTGTCGGGCGACGCCAATCCGAAGGAAGCGCGCCACCAGATGCTGCGAGGCATCGAACAGCTTAGCCAAGCGCTGACCGACCACGACAGCCGAACGCAGCTCGCTACCGCGACCACTGCTCTGCTCGCCGACCAGTTCTATCCGGCTCTCAAGGCGCTGCGCGCGCTCCTGCCAAGAGAAGCCCGGCTTCTGGCGGCCGCCCGAGCATGAGCTTCACGCCGGTTGTCCCGTTCGGCGGTTATGCCGGCTGGAAGTTCGTGGTCCGGACACGCGCCGCTCAACAGGAGGCCTTCTTCTCGAGCGCCCCACAGCAAAGGGAGGAGGCCTATTTCCGCGAGCGTATCGGCGCGATCGGGAGCGCCGAGGCGTTGGTTTCGGATCGTCGTCTGCTCTCGGTCGCGCTGGGCGCCTTCGGACTCGGTGACGACATCAACAACCGGTACTTCGTCCGCAAGATACTTGAGGATGGTACGCTCGATCCCGATGCGCTGGCAAACAAGCTCGCCGACAAGCGCTATCTTGAATTCTCCAAGGCGTTCGGATTCGGAGATTTCGCCGTACCAAGTACAAAGCTGTCGGACTTCGCCGACAAAATCTTGGCTGGCTACCGGACGCGCCGCTTCGAGGCCGTCGTCGGCGATCAAGACCCGCAGATGCGTTTCGCCCTGAATTCCGAGCGTGAGCTTGGCGTGCTGGCGACAAGGTCGATCTCGAACGATGCAAAGTGGTTCAATGTGCTCGGCTCGCCACCCCTGCGCGAGGTGGTTCAGGTGGCTTTTGGCCTGCCGCGTGCCTTCGCATCCATTGATATCGACCAGCAGGTGTCGGTTCTTAAGAACCGGGCCGAGAGGTTATTAGGCTCATCCGATGTTGGGCAGTTCACCGCGCCCGATAAGGTGGAGGATCTTGTGCGCCTGTATCTGTTGAGATCAGAAACACAAGGCTTCGGGGCCGGCTATTCAGCGTCCAACGCAGCGCTCACGCTCCTTCAGTCAGCCGGCACGCGCGGCAGGCTCCTGTCCCGGCGAGTTTGAGACGGGATAACGTCGCGGCCTTAGGCTTACACCCGCCCCACATTTTCGCGCCTGAGCGATGTTTCCCTTGGTCTTCGACATCTTCAAGATCGGCATCGGCCCGTCGTCCTTGCATACGATGGGTCCGATGGTCGCGGCCGCGCGGCTCCTAGCCGACCTGCGCGCCGAACTTCTCGACCGGCCGGCGCCGGACGGGCTCAGGCTTCGTCCAGCCTGCATGGCTCGCTCGCCTTCACCGGTCACGGCCACGCCATCGACCGCTCGGTCATCCTCGGGCTGCTCGGCTTCCTGCCCGACACGATTAATCCCGACCCCGCCGAGGCGACCGAAGCCGAACTGCGGCACGACGGCGTGATCCGCCTGTCCGGGCTACCGCCGCTCTCTTTCGCGCCCGATACCGATTTCGTCCATGACTGCGGCCCGCCCCTGCCGGGCTGCGCCGACGGGTTCGGGATCTCCGTCACGGATACGGGCGGAACCGAGCGCCTGTCGCGCACCTGTTGCTCGATCGGCGGCGGGTTCGTCCGCGCCGCCGAGGAGCTGGAGGCCGGCCGCGCCAGCGACACCGTGTTTTCCGTCGAGAAGGCCGCGCACGGCCTTCCGCATCCCTGCGTAACCGCCGCCGAGGTCGCGCTCGAACGTCATCTCGGCATGACCTGCGATCCCGGCAATGGTCTCGTCCAGATGCCCTGCATCGAGCGCAACGAACTTGGCGCCATCAAGGCGGTCTCGGTCGCGAGCCTCGCGCTCCGCGGCGGCGGCGCGCATTTCATGCCGCTCGACACTTGCATCGAGACGATGCGGCAGACCGGGATCGACATGAACGTGCGATGCTAAGGAGACGTCGACAGGCGGGCTTGCCGTCAACCTGCCGGATTGCTGAGGCGGTTACCGGTTCAGCCATTCTTCGGCTGCCTCCGGGTACGCACCGCGACTGCTTTTCCAAGACCGTCAGATTGCAGATTTCCCTTGCGTCGAGCAGGTCGGTTCCTCATCTAACAGCCGGGCGGGTCTGCCGTCGGCGCGGAGTCGGATGCCGCGCGGGATCGAGGAGCTACGGGACATCTTGGGACGCAAAGCCAATCAGCTGCCGTTCTGGAAGGTCGGACGCGAGTTGCGCCGCTTCGTTCGTCAATCGCGAGCCGCGCCTGGCGCCCTGGCGAGCTACCTATTCGCCGCGAAGTATTACGACCTTGCTCTCGCGGGCAAGATCCGCCGAACCCTTGGCGAGGTGCCCGCCTCCGCGAAGGTCGCCGTCTATCTGATCTACCCCAACCACGGGCTGCAGGCCTCGCATCTGCGCAGCCTCGGATACCTGGCGTCGAAGGGCTACGCCCCGGTTGTCGTGTCGAACCTCGCGCTCGATGCGGCCGATCGGGACCGGCTACTGCCGCTCTGTCACCTCTGCATCGAGAGGCCGAACTTCGGCTACGATTTCGGCGGGTATCGAGACGGTGTCCTGGCGGTGGCGGACACGATTTCGACGCTCGATCGCCTGCTGCTGATCAACGATTCCACGTGGTTCGCGCTGCCCGGCCGCCACGACTGGCTCGACGAGGCAGAGGCGTTGAATGTCGATCTCGCTGCCGCCGCGTCGAACTTCGGCATCCCGCGCGTCGATCCGGCGCAGTTCCAGAGCATCGAGTGGAACTACCGGACCACCCACCGGAACTTCCATTTCTGCTCTTTCGCGCTCCTGTTCGGCAACCGGGTCCTTGCCGATCCCGGCTTCCTGCGGTTCTGGCGGAACTTCCCGCTGACCAACCGCAAGAACCGTACCGTGCGGCGCGGCGAGATCGGACTCAGCAAGTGGATCCTGTCCCGCGACTTCACCCACGGCGTCACCTGCGACCTGACGCGCCTCGACGCGGAACTGGCAGCACTCGACGATGCCCGGCTGCGCGAGATCGCGGACAACCTGATCGTGCCCGAGGACCGGCGCATGCTCGAGGTCAAGCACGCGGCCCTGCAGGCCGCGCCCGGCCGGCAGGACCTGATCCGGCTGATCCTGACCGGCGTGGCGCGGCAGGGGTCGAGCTATGCCTTGGCCGACTTCACCATCAACGAATGCGGCTTTCCCTTCCTCAAGAAGTCCCCGGTCTGGCTGAGCCGGGAGTCGTCCGACATCACGCTGCGCCTCGCGGCGACCCTGCCGGGAGACGCCGGGGCGGAAATCCTCGCCGAGGCGCAAGCGCTCAGGCGCGCGCGGGTGCCGGAATTCGACCGGCCCGCGTGAGCGGCCTAAACGACCGGCCCGCCGGTGCCCGGCTGGCAATCCTGATCCTTGATCTCATGCGATGACCCTGCCGAGGGCAGCGATGTCCGCAAATTTGTCCAGATTCAGGGGCATGGCAGCACCTTCCGTTGCTGCAGGAAGGTGTCCGAAAGGCGGCAAACGGGGTTGTGCGACTCGGCGCTCCAAGATTACGCTTTGCTCTCAATAACGAAAAATCACCGGAGACAAAAGAACAGGGAAGAAAGGAAATGAACAGATTGGCATTTGCCATGGCGGCGATGATGGCGGCGGGCCCGGCATTGTCGCAGGACGCCAAGCCTTTAAATTTCCTCATGATCTGGGGGGATGATGTCGGCTACTGGAACATCTCGGCCTACAACCAGGGCATGATGGGCTACGAGACCCCGAACATCGACCGGATCGCCAAGGAAGGGATGCTCTTCACGCATGCCTATGGCGAGCAGTCCTGCACCGCCGGCAGGGCGTCGTTCGTCACCGGCCAGTCCGGATTCCGGACCGGTCTTCTGAAAGTCGGCCTGCCCGGCGCGAAGGAGGGGATGGATCCCCGCGATCCCACGATCGCCGAATACCTCAAGTCCAAGGGCTACATGACCGGACAGTACGGCAAGAACCACCTTGGCGACCGCGACGAGCACCTGCCCACGAACCACGGCTTCGACGAGTTCTTCGGCAACCTCTACCACCTCAACGCGGAAGAGGAGCCCGAAAACGAGGACTATCCGAAGAACCCCGAGTTCCGCGAGAACTTCGGTCCGCGCGGCGTCATCAAGTCCAGCGCCGACGGCTCGATCGAGGATACCGGCCCGCTGACGAAGAAGCGCATGGAGACGATCGACGAGGAAGTCACCGCCGGCGCGATCGACTTCATGGAGCGGGCCGTGGCGGAGAACAAGCCGTTCTTCCTGTGGTACAACACCACGCGGATGCACATCTTTACGCATCTGAAGGAGGAAAGCCGGGGCGTGACCGGCCTTGGCGTCTATCCCGACGGCATGGTCGAGCATGACGCCATGGTTGGCCAGATGCTCAACAAGGTCGATGAGCTCGGGATCGCCGACAACACCGTCGTCATGTATTCGACGGACAACGGCGCCGAGGTCTTCTCCTGGCCCGATGGCGGCACCACGCCGTTCCGCGGCGAGAAGAACGACAACTGGGAAGGCGGCTACCGCATTCCGCTCATCGTGAAGTGGCCGGGCGTCATCGAGCCGGGGCGCAAGTCGAACGCGATCATCAGCCATCTCGACTGGTTCCCGACCATCATGTCCGCGCTCGGCGATCCGGACATGAAGGAGAAGATGCTGACCGAAACGCCCTTCGGCGAGGACAACACCAAGGTCCATCTCGATGGCTACGACTTCATGCCCTACTTCAAGGGCGAGGCCGAAGACGGGCCGCGGCACGAGTTCTTCTACTTCTCGGACGGCGGCGATCTCGTGAACCTGCGCTACGACCAGTACAAGGTCGTCTTCGCCGAGCAGCGTGCGCACGGCTTTGACGTCTGGCAGGAGCCGCTGACCTACCTGCGGCTGCCCAAGGTCTTCAACCTCATGTCCGACCCGTTCGAGAGGGCCGAACACGAATCGATCGGTTATTCGCAGTGGCGGCTGGAGCGGGCCTATCTTCTGGTTCCGGCACAGGCCTTCGTTGGGAAGTTCCTTCAAACCTTCGTGGACTATCCGCCACGGCAGAAGCCGGCGAGCTTCTCGATCGACCAGGTCCTGCAGTCGCTGCAAACTGGCGGCACCAGCAGCAACTGACGATCTTGAGGCGGGGCCCGGTTCAAGGACCGGGCCCCGATTTTTCAGCGGAGATTGCTTATGACCATTAGGATGTCTTTTTGCGCGTCGCTTCTGGGCGCGCTCTCGGCCGTTTTTGCGGCGCAGGCGCAGGAGGCGCCGCCGCTGGTGCTCCAGATCACCGTCGACCAGTTCCGGGGCGACCTTCTGGACCGCTACGGCCGGCACCTGGGCGACGGCGGTTTCCGCTACCTGCTGGACCACGGCGTCCATTTCGCCAATGCGCATCACCGGCACGCGAATACCGAAACGATCGTCGGCCACACGACGCTGGCGACCGGCACCGATCCGGCGATCCACGGCATGGTGGCGAACCTGTGGTTCGACCGCGTCGCCGGGACCCAGTTCTACAACGTGCAGGATCCCGATTTCCCGCTCGTCGGCGCCGGCGGCGTCGACGCCTCGGCCGAGATCGACCCGACGCAGCGCGCCGCCACGACCGATGGCCGCTCGCCGCGCAACATCCTGACCTCCACGATCTCGGACGAGATCGCGCTGCATTTCGGGCCTGCGTCGAAGGTCTTCGGCGTCTCGGTCAAGGACCGCGGCGCCATTTCGATGGCGGGCCATGCCGGCACCGCCTACTGGTTCTCGAAATCCGAGGGCCGGTTCGTCAGCAGCACCTTCTACCTCGACGCCTATCCCGAATGGATCGCCGAATGGGAGGCGACGGGCACCGTCGCGGGCTATGCCGGGCAGAGCTGGGAGCTTTCGGACGCGCCCGAGGCCTACCTGTTCGGCGCGAACGACGACCAGGAATGGGAGACCGACTTTCCCGGCTTCGGCCGCACCTTCCCCCATGCCTGGGGCGCGGCGGATGACCGCTATTTCACGACGCGCCTCACCCTCAGCCCGGCCGGCGACGAGATCACGGTGGACTTCGCCAAGGCGCTGATCGACGCCGAGGGGCTCGGGCAGGACGAGGTGCCGGACTACCTCGCGGTGAGCCTGTCCTCGACGGACTATGTCGGGCACCTCTTCGGCCCGTCCAGCCTCGAGGCCGAGGACAACTTCGCGCGGCTCGACCGGACGCTCGCCGATCTCCTCACCCATGTGAACGACCGCGTCGGGCTTGAACGGACGCTGATCGTGCTCTCGGCCGATCACGGCGCGCCCGAACATCCGGGCTATCTCGCGACCCTCGGCATCGAGGCGGGGACCTTCGATTTCGAGCGGGTGGACACCGAGCCCGGCTTCGTGCGGCTGCGGGCGGAGTTCGGGGAAAGCCGGGATCTGATCCTCAACTACTCGAACCCTTATCTCTACCTCAACACCGCCGCGATCGCGGCGCGGGGGCTCGACAAGGCCGAGGTCGAGCAGGTCGTGGCCGAGGAGCTGGAGAAGTTGCCGGGCATCGCCTACGCGATTCCAAGCTCGGCGCTGCGCGCGGGCGCGGTCCCGCGCGGCAAGATCCAGGACGCGGTGCTCGCGAACTTCAACCCGGACCGGTCGGGTGACATCTACGTCGTCTTCGATCCGCACTGGTTCATCGCCGATTTCGACGGCCTCACGGTCGCCTCGGCGCATGGCTCGCCCTGGACCTACGACAGCCATGTGCCGATCCTCATCGCCGGCCCCGGCATCGCGCCGGCGCGGGTCTCCCGCAGGGTCGAGACAATCGACGTCGCCCCGACGATCGCCGCCTATCTCGGCGCCAAGCCGCCCTCCGGCGCCCTTGGCCTGCCGCTGCTTGAAGCGCTGCCGACGTCGATCGGCCAGAACGCTGCGGGGGCGAAGGCAGAATGACGCCGCGCGAAGAGATTGAGGAGCTCCGCGCCCGGATGGGCCAGGCCATCATCGGCCAGCGCGACGTCGTCGAACGGTTGCTGATCGGGCTTCTGGCCAACGGAAACCTTCTCGTCGAAGGGCTGCCGGGCCTCGCCAAGACCCGCGCGATCAAGTCGCTCGCGAAGAATCTCGACTGCGACTTCTCGCGCATCCAGTTTACGCCCGACCTCCTGCCGTCGGACGTGACCGGGACCGAGGTCTACCATCAGGCCGAGGGTGGCGCCGAGTTCCGCTTCGAGCCGGGACCGATCTTCGCCAACCTCGTCCTTGCGGACGAGATCAACCGGGCGCCAGCCAAGGTGCAGGCGGCGCTTCTCGAGGCGATGGAGGAACGGCAGGTGACCGTGGCCGGCACCACCCACCGCATGGCCCCGCTGTTCATGGTCATGGCCACACAGAACCCGGTGGAACAGGAAGGCACCTATCCGCTGCCCGAAGCCCAGATGGACCGGTTCCTCATGCACGTTCTCATCGATTACCCGCCGGTGGAGGATGAGGTGGAGGTGATCCGGCTCGTCCGTGGCGAGGAGATCGCGACGCAGTCGACGGATGCCCCGAAGGAAAAGCCGGCGCCGATATCGCAGGAGGCGATTTTCGCGGCCCGCCGCGAGATCGGCGCAATTCACGTCGCCCCGGCGATGGAGCGGTACATGGCCGATCTGGTCAACGCGACCCGCCACCGGGACGCCTATGGCGACGATCTGAAACGCTGGATCGAGGTCGGCGCGAGCCCGCGCGCCTCGCTGGCGCTCGACCGCTGCGGGCGCACCCACGCCTGGCTTAACGGTCGCGACTATGTCGACCCCGAGGATGTGCGCGCGATCGCGCCGGAGGTTCTGCGCCACCGGATGATGCTGACCTACGAGGCGCAGGGCGAAGGCGTGAGCGCCAACCGCGTCATCGAGGAACTGATCGCGCAGGTGGCGCTTCCGTGATGCGCGACCTCGCCGCCCGTAGCCGAACCGCCTCCCTGCCGGGCCATCCGGCGCCGGCGGGCGATGCGCGCGTCCGGACGAACCTGCCGCATCTCCTGTCGCTCGAAGCCCGGTCGCGGGCACTCAGTTTCCTGCCGCGCCAGCCCGCGCGATCGGTGCTGAACGGCCGCCATGCCTCGCGGCTCCGGGGGCGCGGGCTCAGTTTCGAGGAGCTGCGCGGCTACCTGCCCGGAGACGATGTCCGCTCCATCGACTGGAAGGTGACGGCGCGAACCGGCGAGCCCTATGTGCGGGTGATGACCGAGGAGCGCGACCGCCCGGCGCTGATCGTCGTCGACCAGCGGATGTCGATGTTCTTCGGCTCCCGGCTCAACATGAAGTCGGTGACGGCGGCGGAGGCCGCCGCGCTGACGGCGTTTCGCATCCTCGACCAGGGCGACCGGGTCGGAGGGATCGTCTTCGGTGACGCGACCATCGCCGAGATCCGGCCGCAGCGCAGCCGTGCCGCGCTGCGGCGGTTCCTGACCGCGATCGCAGATGCGAACGGTCTTCTCAGCGCCGACGCGCCGACGGTGGAGCCGATGCCGCTATCGAAGATCCTGCGCGCGACCGCGAGAATTGCGCCGAAGAACCACCTCGTGATCGTGTTGTCGGACTTCGATGGCGTGGACGAAGAGGTGGAGCGCCTCGTCTCCGGCCTTGCCCGGCGCAACGACCTGATCCTCGGGCTCGTTACCGATCCGATGGCGCATGACCTGCCCGAGGGGCTGCGCCTTGTCGTCTCGGATGGCACGCTTCAGGCCGAGATCGATACCGGCGACCGGGCGGGACACCGCGCGCTCACCGAGATGGCAGCGGGGCGGCTGGCGAAAGTGCTCGACTGGCAGCGGAAATACGGCCCGCCGGTGCTGCCGCTTTCGTCCGGCGAGGAGACCTTGCCGCAGATGCGGCGGCTCATGGGACTCGGGCCGCGATGAACGGCGAAGACGAATTTGTGAACCTTGTCGAACTGCTGGGACGGCTGATCGAACCGGCGGCGCCGGATCCGGTTTCGCTGGCGCCGCAGACAGCGGGATGGTGGGTGCTGGGCGCGCTCGTCCTCACGGCGCTGGCCTACGGGCTCTGGCTGGGGTGGCTGCACTGGCGCGAGAACGCCTACCGGCGCGTCGCGCTCGCCGAGCTCGACTCTGCCGGTAACGACCCCGCAGCGATCGCGACGATCCTGCGCCGGACCGCCCTTGCCGCCTATCCGCGGCGCGAGGTGGCGGGGTTGGCAGGGCCGGAATGGGTCGCGTTCCTGAATGCGACAGGCGACTTTCCCGAGGCCCTCGGGCCGGCCCTGATCCGCGCGCCCTACGCGCCCGGTGTAGCGGCCGTCGATCTGCGCGGAGCCGCCTCGCGCTGGATCCGCAGGCACCGGAGGGCGTCGTGATCCAGCTTGCACTGCCCTGGGCGCTCATCCTTTTGCCGCTGCCATACCTCGTCTGGCGCTTCGCGCCGCCCTACCGCCGCCGTGTCGAAGGGCTGCGCTTCCCCTTCTTCCGGCGCATCGCCGAAGCCGCCGGGGCGGAGCCCAAGCCAGGCGCGGTGGTGCTTTCGCGCTCCTGGCTGCAGATGGCGGCGGCGATCGCCGCCTGGGTGCTGATCGTTCTCGCGCTCGCGCAGCCGGAACGTGTCGGGGCACCGGTCGAGCGGGTGAAGGCAGCGCGTGACGTGGTGCTCGCGATCGACATTTCCGGCTCGATGGACACGCAGGACTTCCGGACGCCCGACGGCCAGCGGCTGCAGCGCCTCGCCGCCGTGAAGGAGGTTGTCACGGGTTTTCTCGCCCAGCGCGAAGGCGACCGGGTCGCGCTCATCGTCTTCGGCTCCAAGGCCTATGTCCAGGCGCCGCTCACCGAGGATCTAGACACGGTCTCCGGCCTTCTGGGCCAGACGAGCGTTGGCATGGCGGGGCCGCACACCGCCCTCGGCGACGCCATCGGCCTTGCGATCCGGACCTTCGAGGCCTCCGAGATCGAGCAGCGCCTGCTGATCCTCTTGTCCGACGGATCGGACACGGCATCGGCCATGTCGCCGGTCAACGCCGCGGAGATCGCAGCGAGCCGGGGCGTGGAGATCCACGCGATCGGCGTCGGCGATCCGAACGCGCGAGGCGACGCGAGGGTGGACCTCGGCGCGCTGCGGGACATCGCCGCTCGCACGGGCGGGGCCTATTTCTTCGCCGACGACCTGGAGGCGCTGGGCCGCGTCTATGACCGGATCGATAGCCTCGCCCCGCGCGAAACCGAGACGCTGTCCTATCGACCACGCCAGTCGCTCGCCCACTGGCCGCTGGGTCTCGCCGCGCTGATCGTGCTCGGGACGGTGGCGGTGCTACATCTTGCGCCGCGGTTCGGGGCCCGGACCGCGGCCCGGAGGAAGGCGGCATGACCGGCATCGACCTCGCGCTCGAGGCATTTCACTTCCTGCGTCCGCTATGGCTGCTGGCCCTTCTGCCGATCGCTGCGCTCTGGTGGTCCGTCCGGCGCGGCGCGACGCGTTCGCCGCCCCGGCAGACCGGGATCGCCCCGCACCTGCGTGCCGCGCTGACCGTTGGCGGCGAAGGCCGGCTGCGGATCATCCCGATCGACGGCGCCGCGCTCGCGATGGCGCTGCTTTGCCTCGGGGCGGCCGGGCCGACCTGGTCGCGCCAGCCCGATCCTTTCGTCGCGCAATCCGCTGCGCTTGTCGTCGCGCTGAAGGTCACGCCGTCGATGGAGGCGCCAGACATCGCGCCGTCGAGGCTTGAACGCGCCAAGCAAAAGATCCGCGACCTGCTCGACCTTCGGGCCGGGGCGCGCACGGCGCTGGTGGCCTATGCCGGCACGGCCCATGTCGTCGTCCCGATGACCGAGGATCCCGGCGTGATGCTGCCCTATCTCGAAGGCCTCGCGCCGCCAGTGATGCCCGAGGCGGGCAACCGCGCGGCCCTGGCGCTGACGCTCGCCCAGGGCCTCCTGGCGGGCCAAGAGGGGCCGGGCGCGGTCCTGTTCGTCGCGGATGCCCTGGATCCGGCCGATGCCGCTGCGCTCGAAGAAGCGGGGTCCGCGATGGTCCTGACCATGCTCCCCGCCGGCCAGGGAGACGCCGGCCTGGACCGCTTGTCCGGCGTGCCGGTCCTTCCGGTCACCCCGGACCCGGCGGATGTCGTGCGGATCGATCGGATGCTCGACGCCGCGCAGGCGCGGGCCGCGCTGGAGAACAGCGAACTTCCGTGGCGGGATCGGGGCGCATGGTTCGCCTGGCCGGCGGCGCTGCTGACGCTGCTCTGGTTCCGGCGCGGCTGGACGATGCGGTGGATCGTGCTCGCCGCCCTCGCGCTTTGCCTGCCCGCGAACCGAGCGGATGCCGGCGGCATCGCCGACTGGTTCTTCACGCCCGACCAGCAGGGCCGCCTCGCCTTCGAGCGCAACGACTTCTCTGGCGCGGCGGAGGCCTTCACCGACCCGCTCTGGCGCGGCTATGCGCTTTACCGCGCGGGCCAGTACGAGGCGGCGGTCGAGGTGCTTTCGCGGGTCGAGACTGCCGACGCGGCCTTCATAAAGGGCATGGCGCACATGAAGTCGCGCGGCTACCGGGACGGTGTGCGCGCCTTCGAGACCGCGCTTTCGCGGGATCCTGACCATGCCGCCGCCGCGCAGAACCTCGCCGTGGCCAAGGAGATCGTGGAGTATATCGAGCGTGCCCGCGAACAGTCCGACACCGGAGAGGAACAGGGTATCGGGGCCGACGAGATCGTGTTCGACAACGAGGCGAAGCGCGGCGCCGAGACCCAGATCGAGGCCGCCGAGGAGGGGAAAGGCGAGGGAATGCTGACAGCGGAGGCATGGATGAACACCGTGGACACCCGCACCGGCGACTTTCTCCGGAGCCGGTTCCTGCTGGAGACCCTGTCCGGCGGCGACGTCGACGCGGGGGCGCCGGAATGATCCGCGCCCTGCTCCTGCTGCTTGCCCTGGCCTTGCCCGTCTGCGCGCAGGAAGGTCCGATCCTGCAGGTGGAATTCGCGGAGGCAAAGGCGATACCCGGGCAGCCGCTTTCGCTCCGGCTGACGGTGCTGGTCCCGACCTTCCTGCCCGAGCCGCCGGTCTGGCCCGCCATGGAAATCCCGAACGTGCGTGTCCGTATTGCGTCGAGCGGACCGACGAGCAGCCAGATCGGCGGCGCGACATGGGCAGGCGTGAGCCGGCGCTACCTGCTCACGCCGATGATCGCCGGCGATTTCGTGCTGCCAGCGCAAGAGGTGGCCGTAAGCTGGGCCGATCCCGAGACGAACGCCGCGCTTCGGACCGCGCTCGCGACCGAACCGATTGCCTTCTCGGGCGTCGTGCCGGCCGGGGCGGAGGGGCTTGACCCCTTCCTCGCCGCCGATACGCTGACAATCGAACAAGACATCGTGGGTGAGACCGAGGGTTTGGCGCCGGGTGACAGCGTGATCCGCAGTGTGACGGTGACGGTCGAGGGCGCCTCGCCGATGTTCCTGCCCGTCCTGCTGCCGGCGCACGACATACCTGGCTTTCGCGCCTATGCCAGCGAGCCGGTCGTACAGGAGCGTGAGGAGCGTGGCGTCCTCTCGGGCACACGCAGCGAAAGCGTGACGCTGATCGCGGAAGGCGGCGGGACCGGCACGGCGCCCGTGATCGAGCTCGACTGGTTCAAGCTCTCGACCGGAATGGTCGAGACCGCCCGCGCCGATCCGGTTCCGCTTTCCGTCGATGGCCCGCCGGTGTCGGCCACTCCCGTAGAGGCTCCGGGCAACTGGCGCAGGATCGCTGTCGCGGCCCTTGCCGGCGCTGCGGGCCTCGCGCTCCTCGGGCTGATCCTGCGCCGGCTGGCGCCGATCGTCCGCCGCCGGGCGCAAGAGCGGCGCGCCCGCTGGCTGGCATCGGAGCGCCGGGCCTGGCGCGTGCTGACCCAAGCCATCCGCCGCCGCGACGAAGCCGCGTTGCGGCCCGCGCTGGACGAATGGGCATCGCGCGTTCCCGGCCTCGACCCGCGACGCGACCCGCGTGCCCGGACCGCGCTCGCAGCGCTTGGCGCGGCGCGGTACGGATCGGCGGCGGGCACCGAGGCGACGGACGGCTGGCGCATGCTCGCCGACATCCTCCCGGAGCTGCGGCACGCTGCGGGCCGGCATCGACGGACGGCGCACCTTCCACCCCTCAACCCGGCTTCCGGCCGCCCGTGACAGGCGTTTTCATGCGATTGAGATACGTTGCCCTCCTCCTCACAATGCTCGGCCTGCCGGCCGGAGCACAGGTGCCACCCGCCTATGTCGGGTCGGAGACTTGCGCCGGATGCCATGCCGACGAAACCGCGCGCTGGACGGGCTCGCACCATGCGCTCGCCTGGACCAAGCCTTCGCCGGAGACGGTGATCGCCGATTTTGATGGCACGAGCTTCGCGCATGACGGAATGACGGCTCGGTTCCGGCTGGGGGCGGACGGCGGCTATTTCGTCGAGGTCACCGAGAAGGACGGGAACACGAAGGAGTACGAGGTCGACTCCGTCGCCGGGATCGAGCCCTTGCAGCAGTATATCCTCGAGACCGAGCCGGGCCGCCTTCAGAGCTTCGACGTCGTCTGGGACAGCGAGCAGCACCGCTGGTTCCATCTCTATCCCGATCAGGACTTGCCGCCGGACGACGGTCTGCACTGGACCGGACCCTACAAGAACTGGAATGCCCGCTGCGCGGAGTGCCACGCCACGGGATATCGGAAGAACTACGATCCGGCGGCGCGGACCTACGCGTCGTTCAAGGCCGAGATAGGCGTCGGCTGCGAGGCTTGCCACGGGCCGGGCGAGGCGCATCTGACCTGGGCGGAGGGAAAGGAGATCAAGGGATTCAGCCTCGATCTCGACCAATACGGCTTCTCGCAATCCTTCGCGACAACCGACTCCATGATCCAGCAATGCGCCACCTGCCATTCGCGCCGGGAGGCCTATGAAGACCGTTCGCCCTTTCCCGGCACGCCCTACCACGAGTCCTACAACCTCTCACTCCTGCGGCCGGGTCTCTATTTCGCGGACGGCCAATCGCAGGACGAGGTCTATGTCTACGGCTCCTTCCTTCAATCGAAGATGTACGCGAAGGGCGTCGGCTGCGGGGACTGCCACGAGCCTCATACGGCCGAGCTGGTGGCAGAGGGCAACGCGGTCTGCACACGCTGCCACAACCCGTCGGGCAACCCGGATTTCCCGAGCCTGGAGCCCGCGGATTACGACAGCGCCGCGCATCATTTCCACGAGCCCGGCACCACGGCCGCCGAATGCAAGAGCTGCCACATGGTGGAGCGCGTCTACATGGGCAACGACTGGCGCGCCGATCATTCCTTCCGTGTTCCGCGGCCGGACCTCGCGACGGAGACCGGTGCGCCGGACGCCTGCACGGGCTGCCATCAGGACCGGACCGCCGGCTGGGCCGCCGAGCGGATCGCGGCATGGCATCCGGTCAGCGACAACCGCGGTCCGCATTACGGCACGACGCTCGCCCGCGGCCGCGAGAACCCCACGGCCGCCGCCGGGGATCTTGCCGATCTTGCCGCCGACGAGAGCCAGCCCGGCATCGTCCGCGCCACCGCGATCTGGCTTCTGGAGAATGCCGATACGCCCGAGCCCGCGGGCCGGCTCGCGCCGCTTCTCGAGAACGAAGATCCGCTCGTGCGGGCCGCAGCCGTGGGTCTCCAGATCAAGGCGCCGCCGCAGGAGCGGGTCATGCGCGCCATAGGACTCTTGAGCGACCCGGTCCGGTCGGTGCGGATCGCGGCGGCACGCGCGATGCTCGGCAGCCCAATCGTGCGGTTGCCGGGCCCGGCGCAGGCGGCGCTGGAGGCGGCAATGTCGGATTGGCAATCGTCGCTCGCCAGCCGGTTCGATTTCCCGGAAACGCATCTGCAGCTTGCCGGAATGGCGCTGACGATGCGCTCCATTCCCGGCGCCACGGCCGCATTCCGCGAGGCCGTGCGCATGGACCCGCAGCGCAGCGACGCCTGGATCATGCTCGTCCGCCTCGCGGCAACGACGGAGGGTGCCGAAGCGGCGCGCGCGGTGCTGGACGAGGCACTCGCTGCCGCACCCGACGATCCGGCGCTGCTTCAGTTGGGCCGGGAACTCGCTGGGGAATAGAGCAGCTAGCCCGGGTTGCAGTGACCGGGGCGCTGTCGCGCCAGTCACGCCTGAGGTGTCAATCCCGGAGCAAAATGGGTCAGTGAACCGGTGGCATAGTCCCCGACGGGTTCGGTCTGGCAGGCGCCTTGGCGCGTGTGCCTCCATGGAGCTGACGCGCGTCAAGGCGCATTGGACGAAGGCCAGTTTGCGGGGAGACTTGGCGGGATCAGTTCCTGGCCTTTCGGCTTTCACGCGGCTCTGTTGCACAAATCCCGTGAGGGATTCATCTCGTGAATCCAGCATGGTAGCTTGGGAGCATGAGCAGACCGACACCCCCCGCCTAAAAGGCCAGGACCTGGCCAGCCTGCAATGAAGCACTCAAGCGCCGTGGCTCGCTGACGATCTGGTTCGATCCCGACATGACCCGGGAAGCCGCGCTGCAGAGGTCACGACCAGCGATATCGGTGACGCGCCCATGCGACCCGACCTTCTCGACCAGATCCCGCCCGAGCAGGAGATCGCCACCGTTACAGCCGATGGTGCCTTCGACACCCGCAAGAGCCACGAGGCCATCGCGGCCCGCGGTGCCGCCGCGATCATCCCGCCCCGCAAGAACGCCAAACCGTGGAAACCCGATACCGCCGGGGCGATCGCCCGCAACGAAATCCTGCGCAGGTCGAAGCGCGCCCGGCCGAACGATATGGCGACGACGGAGCGGCAACCACCGCCGAAGCCGTGCAGAGACCAAGATGCACCGTGTGAAACGGCTGGGCCAGCGCCTCTCAGCCCGGGACTTCGACGGTCAGGTCGCGGAGTTCCAGGTCCGTGTCGCGGTCCTGAACGGCTTCACCGCGCTCGGCACACCTGTCACAGAGGTTGCGGGATAAGTCTGTCCGGGGAAAGGGGAAGCCTGACCGTCACTCGATTTGTGCGACAGAGCCGATCGTCACAATAAACTTGCGGTGCATGCTGCTTCCGCAAAGCTTCCGAAACTCAGGCAAGCGAGATCGTCGCAACCTGCGAGGTTCGCAATTCATTGAGTTTTATTAAAAAGGTGGTGAGCCCGACAGGATTCGAACCTGTGACCCACTGATTAAAAGTCAGTTGCTCTACCAACTGAGCTACGGGCCCATCACAGGGCGCCTCTTTATGAACCCCGCTCGGGGCGGTCAAGAGGAAAAGACGCCGCCACTGGCAAAATCCTTTCGCGCGGCGTATATGCGCGCCATGAGACAGATGCAGCCGCCTCAGGGCCTGCCGTTCGTCAAGATGCACGGCGCGGGCAATGACTTCGTGATCCTCGATTCACGGGGGCGGCAACCCGTGACCACGCCCGCGCTCGCCGCCGCACTCGGCGACCGTCACCGCGGCGTCGGCTTCGACCAACTGGCCGAGATCCGCGACGCCGAGGGCGCCGATTTCATGCTCGACTTCTGGAACAACGACGGCAGCCGCGCCGGTGCCTGCGGCAATGCCTCGCGCTGCGTCGCCGACCTGGTGATGGCGGGGCTCGGCCGCGACTCCGTCCGCTTCCGGACCGCACGCGGAACGCTCGCCGCGACGCGACGCGAGGACGGGCTCGTCAGCGTCAACATGGGCGCTCCGATCCTCGACTGGGACGACGTGCCGCTCGCGGAGCCGTGTGACCTTTTGCACCTGCCGATTCCGGGCGATCCGGCTGCAGTCGGCATGGGCAACCCGCATTGCGTCTTCTTCGTTGACGATGCCGAGGCGATCGACCTTGCCCATGAGGGCGCGACGATCGAGCATCATCCCCTGTTCCCCCGAGCCACCAATGTCGAATACGCGAGCCTGTCCGGCCCCGACCGGCTCAGGATGCGGGTCTGGGAACGCGGCACCGGCATCACGCTCGCCTGTGGCTCGGGCGCCTGCGCCACCGCGGTCGCGGCGCATCTGAGGGGGCTGACCGGGCGCCATGTGGTGCTCGACCTCGACGGCGGCACGCTGGAGATCGACTGGCGCGACGACGGGGTCTGGATGACCGGCCCGACGGCGCGGGTCTTCGACGGCTGGCTCGCGCCCGAATTCCTCGCCGCGCACGCATGACCGCGCCGGTCTTCTCCACCCTCGGCTGCCGTCTCAACGCCTATGAGACCGAGGCGATGAAGGAGCTTGCCGCACAGGCGGGGATCGAGGGCGCGGTCGTCGTCAACACCTGCGCGGTGACCGCCGAGGCGGTGCGCAAGGCCAAGCGGGAGATCCGCAAACTCCGCCGCGAGAACCCTGAGGCGGTGCTGATCGTCACCGGCTGCGCGGCGCAGGTGGAGCCCGAGACCTTCGCGGCGATGCCCGAGGTGACGCGCGTCATCGGCAATACCGAGAAGATGCAGCCTGAGACCTGGGCGGCGCTGAAAGCGCCCGACCTGATCGGCGAGACCGAGAAGGTCATGGTCGACGACATCATGTCGGTGACCGAGACCGCCGGGCATCTCATCGACGGATTCGGCCGGCACAGAGCCTATGTTCAGGTCCAGAACGGCTGCGACCACCGCTGCACCTTCTGCATCATCCCCTATGGGCGCGGCAATTCGCGCTCTGTCCCGGCCGGCGTGGTGGTCGACCAGATCAAACGGCTCGTCGACAAGGGCTTTCTCGAAGTGGTGCTGACCGGGGTCGACCTGACCTCCTGGGGCGCCGACCTGCCCGGCACGCCGCGGCTCGGCGATCTGGTGATGCGGATCCTGCGGCTGGTGCCCGACCTCGCCCGGCTCCGCATCTCATCAATCGATTCGATCGAGGCGGACGAGAACCTGATGCTGGCGATCGCGACCGAGCCGCGGCTCATGCCGCATCTCCACCTCTCGCTCCAGCACGGCGACGACCTGATCCTGAAGCGGATGAAGCGCCGGCATCTGCGCGACGACGCGATCCGCTTCTGCGAGGAGGCGCGTCGGCTCCGCCCCGACATCGTCTTCGGCGCCGATATCATCGCGGGCTTTCCGACCGAGACGGAGGCGATGTTCGACAATTCGCTGAAGCTCGTCCAGGACTGCGGCCTGACCTTCCTCCACGTCTTTCCCTATTCGCGCCGCGACGGCACGCCGGCCGCGCGAATGCCGCAGGTGAAGGGTCCCGCGATCAAGGAGCGGGCCGCCCGGCTCCGCGCCGCTGGCGAGGCGGCGCTGTCGCGCCATCTCGCCGCGCAACAGGGGCGCAGCCACCGGATCCTGACCGAGGGCTCGCGCCTCGGCCGGACCGAGCAGTTCACCGAGGTCGCCTTCGCCGCCGACCAGCCTGAGGGCACGATCGTCACCGCGACGATAACCGGCCGCGAAGGAGAACGGCTCTGCGCCTGACCGCTCGCGCCGCCGAGTGATCGCGATCATGACAGGCGGCGTCCGCGGCGCTACTCTCTTCTTGGGAATCGCGTTTAACCGGGGAGGTGTTAATATGAGAAATACAACGATAATAGCCGCCTGCATGGCTCTTGGCCTTGGTGCGACGAGCTCGGCGGTGGCGCAGGACGGGGATGTCGGAGCGGAGCTTTATGCTGACTACTGCGCGGCCTGCCACGGCGCGAGCGCGCTCGGCGACGGTGACATGGCCAATGTCATGACGATTCCCTCGCCGAACCTGACACTGCTGGCGAAGGCCAACGACGGCGAGTTCCCGATGCTGAAGGTGATCCACATCATAGACGGCCGCACCGGGATCCGTGCCCACGGCGGCCCGATGCCGGTCTTCGGGCGGGTCTTCGCCTCCAGCGAGCCGGGGCCGGCGAACCCCTACGGCTCGGTGCTCGAGGTGCGCGGCCGCACGCTGTCGCTCGCGCTCTATCTCGAATCGCTCCAGAAGTAGGCCGCCACGCCCCCTTGCACCGCCGCCACCCGGCCCCCACTTCCGGGCAAGCCATGTTGCGCGGGGCCGCGCCAGGCTTTATTGGCAGGCACGGCTAGCAGAGGACGGGATATGGCGGTGCAACTTCATCAGGGCGACCTGCCCGACGGGCTCGATCTTGGCCCCGTTGTCGCGATCGACACCGAGACGATGGGGCTCGATCCCCGTCGCGACCGGCTCTGCGTCGTGCAGCTGTCGGCCGGGGACGGCAGCGCGCATCTCGTCCAGATCGCGAAGGGCCAGAAAAGCGCGCCCAATCTCGAACGGCTCCTTGCCGATCCGAAAGTGCTGAAGCTGTTCCACTTCGGCCGCTTCGACATCGCCGCGCTGAAGGCCGCCTTCGGCGTGACCACCGCGCCGGTCTACTGCACCAAGATCGCCTCTAAGCTCATCCGCACCTTCACCGACCGCCACGGGCTGAAATACCTGTTGCAGGAGCTTGTCGGCATCGACATTTCCAAGCAGCAGCAGACCTCCGACTGGGGCGCGGCGAAACTCACCGAGGCGCAGCAGGACTATGCCGCCTCGGACGTGCTCTACCTGCACCGGATCAAGGCCGAGCTTGACGCCCGCCTCGCCCGCGAGGGCCGGGCGGAGCTCGCCCAGGCCTGCTTCGACTTCCTGCCCACCCGCGCGACGCTCGACCTGCTCGGTTGGGGCGACACCGCTGACATCTTCATGCATTGATCCGATGACCGAGCCCGAGATCTTCCTCGCCACCGCCCGCCGCGTCATCGAGATCGAGGCGCGC
This sequence comes from Defluviimonas sp. D31, assembly GCF_033436765.1. Classification (NCBI taxonomy): domain Bacteria; kingdom Pseudomonadati; phylum Pseudomonadota; class Alphaproteobacteria; order Rhodobacterales; family Paracoccaceae; genus Albidovulum; species Defluviimonas sp. D31. Next base: position 266,354 of record NZ_JAWQFN010000003.1, on the reverse strand, counting down.
GGCCTCGATGCGCTAGCAGACGCCCTCGGCGACAGCGTCGCGGCCGCGATTCGGCTGATCCTCGACGCGAAGGGCCGGGTGATCGTCTCGGGCATGGGCAAGTCCGGCCATGTCGGCCGCAAGATCGCGGCGACGCTCGCCTCGACCGGCACGCCCGCGCAATACGTCCACCCCGCCGAGGCGAGCCACGGCGATCTCGGCATGGTGACCGAGGGCGACGTGGCGCTCGTCCTGTCGAACTCGGGCGAGACGCCGGAGCTTTCGGACATCATCGCCCATACCCGCCGCTTCGGCATCCCGCTGATCGGCGTCGCGAGCCGGGCCGAGTCGACGCTCCTGCGCCAGTCCGACGTGGCGATCGTCCTGCCCCGCGCCGAGGAAGCCTGTGGCACCGGCATCGTGCCGACCACCTCGACGACAATGACGCTCGCGCTCGGCGACGCGATCGCGGTGGCGCTGATGGAGCACCGCCGCTTCACGCCGGAGCATTTCCGCACCTTCCATCCGGGTGGCAAGCTCGGCGCGAAGCTCCTCAAGGCAGGCGACCTGATGCATTCCGGCGCCGACCTGCCGCTGGTGCCCGAGGCGACACCGATGACCGAGGCGCTTCTGGTGATGAGCCAGAAGGGCTTCGGCGTCGTCGGCGTGACCGATGCGGCGGGCAGGCTCGCCGGGATCGTCACCGACGGCGACCTGCGCCGCCACATGCACGGGCTTCTCGACCAGTCCGCGGGCGCGGTGATGACGCGGGACCCCCGGACGATCCGTCCCGACCAGCTCGCCGAGGAGGCGGTCGCGCTGATGAAGGACCGCAAGATCACCTGCCTTTTCGTCGTGGCTCCGGAAGGTGACGGCCGCGCGGCCGGCATCCTCAACATCCACGACTGCCTGCGCGCCGGCGTGGTCTAGGGTGATGGCCGCGCGCGACAACCTGCATTCCCGCGTGGTCTTCTGGCTGAAGATCGCGCTGCCGCTCGCGGCCCTCGTGATTCTCTCCACCCTGTTCCTCGTCGCGCGCCGGATCGACACTGACGCGGCACTGCCTTACACCGACATCAACGTCGAGGAGCTTGCCCGCGACAGGCGCATGATCGCACCGCAGTACTCCGGCGTCACCTCCGACGGCGGCGCGGTGACGATGGATGCCGAGACGGCCTGGCCCGACGCCGACGGCGGCAATGCCAACGCCAAGGCGGTGGTCGCGGCCTATGATCTCAAGGACGGGCAGCGGATCGACCTCGTCGCCTCCACCGGGCGGCTCGACAACGACGCCGGGCGCATGCGCCTGGGCGGCGGTGTCGAGATCGTGACGTCGTCGGGCTACCGGATGGTCACGGAACGTCTTGACGGCGCGCTCGACCGGACCGAGCTTTTCGCCGACAGCGCCGTCGACGCATGGGCGCCGTTCGGAACGATCACCGCCGGTCGGATGCAGATCACGCTCGAAGGGAGCGACGAACCCGGATATGTTCTGGTTTTCGATGGTGGCGTGAAACTGATATACGAGTCTGCGAACTGAAGGATCCCGAATGCCGACGATTTTCCGCGCCCTGACGGCCGCTCTGGCCCTGGCGGCCGCCATACCGATGGTGGCGCGCGCCCAGACGGCAGAGGTCGCGTTCGGCGGGATCAAGGCCGATCCCGAACTGCCGGTCGAGGTCACGTCCGAAACTCTCACGGTCAACCAGAACGACGGCACAGCACTTTTCACGGGCGATGTCGTGGTGATCCAGGGCGAGATGCGGCTGACCGCCCCGAAGGTGCTGGTCGAATATGCCACCGGTGATGAGCGGAGGGTCGAGCGGATGCACGCGACTGGCGGGGTGACGCTGGTCAGCCCCACCGAGGCGGCGGAATCCGACGAGGCGGTCTATACGGTCGATAGCGGCGAAGTGGTGATGACCGGGAGCGTCCTGCTGACCCAGGCGGGCAGCACCATCGCCGGCAAGGTGCTGACCGTCGATCTGAAGACGGGAACCGGCCAGATGGAAGGCCGGGTTCGCACCATCCTCCAGCCGGGCACGCAGCAATGAACCTGAGGTCGGCACTGACGGTGGCCGAGGGCGAGGTCGGGTTGCGCGTCCGCCAGCTGCGCAAGAGCTATCGCCGACGTCCGGTGATCCGGGACGTCTCGCTCGATCTCGCACGCGGCGAGGTCGTGGCGCTGCTCGGCCCCAACGGCTCGGGCAAGACAACATGCTTTTACAATATCGCCGGGCTGATCGCGCCGGATGCCGGCCAGGTCCTTCTCGACGGCCGCGACGTGACCGGCCTGCCGATGTACCGCCGCGCCCGGCTCGGCATCGGCTATCTGCCGCAGGAGGTCTCTATTTTCCGCGGCCTCTCGGTTGAGGACAATATCCTCGCCGTGCTCGAGATCACCGTGAGCGACGTCCACAAGCGCCGCGAACGGCTCGAGGAGCTTTTGTCGGAATTCTCCATCACCCATTTGCGCCGGGCCCCCGCGCTGGCGCTGTCGGGCGGCGAACGGCGGCGGGTGGAGATCGCGCGCTGCCTTGCCGCCGATCCGAAGTACCTGCTCCTGGACGAGCCCTTCGCCGGCGTTGATCCGATCTCGGTCGGCGACATCCGCGCATTGGTCCACGACCTAAAGACCCGTGGCATCGGCGTGCTGATCACCGACCACAATGTCCGCGAGACGCTGGAAATCGTCGACCGGGCATATATCTTGCATGACGGCGCGGTGCTGATGAGCGGCAGCGCCGAGGAGGTCGTGCGCGATGAGAATGTCCGCCGGGTCTATCTCGGCCAGAGTTTCCGGATCTCCTGAGCCATCGGGGCTCCGATGGCGCTGAACGCCCGGCTTGACCTTGCCCAGCGCCAACGGCTCAGGCTGTCGCCGCAGCTGCGCCAGTCACTCGCGATCCTGCGCCTGTCAACCGCCGCCCTCGCCGAGGACATCGCCCGTGAAGCGGCTGAGAATCCGTTCCTGCTGGTCGCGGATCGCGGCCCCGGTTCAAGCGCCTACGACTATGCGCTTGCCACCACCGCCGCGCCGGTATCACTGATGGAAAGCCTGCACCGCCAGATCGCGCTGCAGCGGCTCGGGCCGGCCGAACAGGCGGCCGCGCTGTACCTGGTCGGCGAGCTCAGGGAGGACGGTTATCTCGACCAGCCGCTCGGGGAACTGGCCGCCGCAACCGGTCTTCCCCACGCCGTCCTGGATGCCGGGCTTGCCGCCCTGCAACGCTGCGAGCCCGCGGGGATCGGCGCGCGGACACTCGTTGAGTGCCTGGAACTGCAGCTTGTCGATGCCGGGCTGGAGCGCAGCCTGGCCCGTGCTGTCGCGCTCCGGCTTGACGATTTCGCGGTCGAACGCTGGGCCCGACTCGGCAACGACCTCGGCCTTGAGCCGGCCGAGCTGCAACGGATCTTCGGCCTCCTGCGCGGACTGTCCTCTGCGCCGGTGCGCGACGACCGGGAGATGGTGGCAACGATCGTGCCGGAGCTCCTGGTCGAGACCGGATTGCAGGGGCAGATCTCGGTCATGCCCGCGCGCGCGGCGCTGCCGCGGCTCCGCGTCATGGAGACCGGCCGCGACGCGCTCGGCACCGACGCGCTCCGGGCGCTCTACGACCGCGCCAGCCTGATGACGACCGGAGTCGCGGCGCGAACCGAAACGCTCCTGCGGATCGGCCGCTATATCGCGGCGACGCAATCGGCCTTCTTCCTCGGCTCCCATGACACGATCCGGCCGGTGACGCGCGCCGAAGCTGCAGAAGCTTTGTCCATGCACGGCTCGACTCTTGGCCGCGCATTGGCTGGCAAGGCGCTCATGGCCGGGAACCGTGTCTACCCGCTTTCGCACTTCTTCTCGCGCGCCTTGACCGGCCCCGACGGAGACATCTCGCCTTTCGACGTCCAGCGCCGGATGCGTGAGCTGATTGCCGCGGAATCCGCCGATGCCCCCCTTGCGGACGAGGTTATTTGTGCACAGTTGAAGAGAGAGGGCGTTGACATCGCCCGCCGAACTGTCGCCAAATACCGCAAATGCATGCGCATACCCTCATCGTTCGGGCGAAAGCGTCGGAAGGTTTCAACACAGAGCCAGCCGCGGGCGGTGCACAAGAACGGCAAGATTTCCTGACCAAAGCAAACGGCATTCGCCGGACCGGCGCCGCAAAGGGCGGGCCGGAACCGACCCATCAAGAAGAAGGAGGTGTCATGCGATACAGGATCAGTGGCAAGCAGATCGATGTGGGCGACGCTCTGCAGACCCATGTCCAATCGGAACTGGGCGAGACCGTAGAGAAGTTCTCGCAGCGGCCGACGGACGCGACCGTCATCTTCGCCCGCGACGCCTACGAATACAGTTGCGAGACCACCGTCCATCTCTCGACCGGCCTGACCGCGGCCGCCAAGGGCCACGCCACCGACATCTATGCGGCATTCGAGAATTGCCGCGAGAAGATGGAAAAACAGCTGCGCCGCTACAAGCGCCGGCTGAAGGACCATCACCGCGATCGGACGGAGCCTGTTGAATTCGCGGGCGCGCCCATGTATGTGCTCGCCGCAAATGGCGAGACGGCGGACATGGAGCCGGACAGCCTGCAGCCGATGATCATCGCCGAGATGGAGACAAGGATCCCCTCGCTCTCGGTCGGCGAGGCGGTGATGCAGATGGAACTGGCGGGTTCACCGCTTCTGGTGTTCCGCAACGAGAAGAACGGCGGGGTCAGTGTTGTCCACCGCCGCGACGATGGAAACGTGGGCTGGATCGACACGTCGGCCGGCTAGGATAGCGCCGGTCCGCCGGCGTGAGACAGTAGAGGCAAATGGACCTTTCGAGCCTTCTCAAGCCGGCGGCTGTCCGGGTTATCGGTCACGCAACCAGCAAGAAACGCCTGTTTCAGGATCTTGCGGAAGTGGCGCATTCGGTCTGCGGACTGGATGCGTCCGAGGCCGTCGACGCACTGCAGGAACGTGAAAGCCTCGGGCCGACCGGCGTCGGCCACGGCGTGGCGCTGCCGCATGCGCGAATCGATGGTCTGGACCAGGTCGTCGGCGTCTTTCTGAGACTGGAAAAGCCGCTCGATTTCGACGCAGTCGACCGCCAGCCTGTCGATCTGGTCTTCGCGCTTTTCGCGCCGAAGGATTCCGGGGTCGAGCATCTGAAGGCGCTTGCCTCGGTTTCGCGCAGGATGCGTGATTCGGGTACCTGCGCCAAGCTGCGCGCCAACAACGATCCCGCCGCACTGCACGCGGTGCTGACCGAGGCGCGCTCCTCCCAGGCGGCGTGAGCGGCGCTCAGGCTGCCGCGCCCCAGTTTCTGAAGCCGTAAGATATGTAGTCGCGCCCATACGCGTCGCGCGCCGCGTTTTCGAGCGCGACGTCATGGATTCGCGCCAGCGGCACCAGGGCCGGCCCCGTTCCGGCCGCGGCCGGAGGCGGAGGCGCATCGTCGATCCCGGCTGCCCGCGTGAGATAGGCGAGATCGTCGCCAATGCGCTCCTCGCGGGCCAGGAGGTCGGGCGTCGCGAACTGCGCGAAGCCCTGAATGACGGACCACTGGCTCGCCCAGAGCGCGTCCTGCCGGATAGAGGTCTGGCCGTTCAGGTTGACCTTCACGAATTTCAGGAACGCGAGGAGCGCGGCCCGGTAGGCCTCGTCGCTCAGTGCCTCGATCTCGTCCTCGAGCGGAATCGGCACCTCGTGGCGTTTGCGCAGCGCGGTTCGGATCTCGGTGTAGGCGCTGCTTGTCAGAACCTCGCTGAACGCGTCGTTCGCGCGGGCGAGCGGATGGCGCAGGAGCGTGAAACTGCGGTGGCCCGGCCGTTCGCGCTTCCAGGCGCGCAGCGTCATGTTGTTGAACCCCTCGACGAGACCGCCCGAGCCGAGCCGCGACAGCCAGTCGCGCAGCTCCTCGTCCGGCGTCGGGCGGATCGGAACGTAGAGCAGTGGCGCGCCCGCCGCCGCCACGGCCTGCGGCGAGCCAGGTCCGCGGCGCGGCTCGAAATTGGGGGTGCGCGAGAGATTGGCCCAGTCGATGCGCCGCAGCGCCGCCTCCATCTCGGGGTAGTTGCGGACCTTCTGCTCCATATCCTCAGGATTCTGGCGCACGAGTTTGTTGGAGATCCGCGCGACTTCCGCATCGACACCGAGGAAGCGCAGGAGCCCGTTGATCACGTCGATCCTCAGGGAATCTTCGTAGTCGAGATAGAAGGCGCTCTGGCCGGAGACCTGAAGCGCGTTGAGAAGGCGGAGCTGGAACGCCTGCCTTTCGGCGAGAAACGACTCGAACTCCTCGAACCGGAACACCGGCTGCCAGGTGGTCCTGTGCTTCACATTGGTCATCTTCCAGCGCCTGGTCGCATTGGCGATCCTCAGGCTGACAAACGACTCGACCGGATTGCGCGTCAGCACGATCTTGGCGCAACGCGGATCGTCGAGGATCGCGTCTAGCACCCTTGGCTCGTGGTCGAAGAAGAATCGGAAGCCGTTCAGACCCTCGGCGTTGCGGATCCGGTCGAGCAATTCCATCGGATCGCTCTGACGCTCGGCCATGGTGATGCCGAGGATCTGGTCGATGTTCGGCCCGCCGATATGGGCGGGGTTGAACGCCTCGCCGTGGCACGCGATGCCCGGGACCATCGAAAGCGTCGACTCGATCAGGTTCGAGCCGGTCCGCATCTCGGCAAAGATCACGAAATAGTCGAAATCGCTCTGCACGCAGCGTCCTCTCTAGCGGACAAGGTAGGGGCGTGCGCAATCCTGCGCGACCGGCCGTTGCGCGCTGGCCAGAGAGACGTCGCCGACCAGCGTCGGCTGCATGCCTTCGTTCTTGAGCCTTTGCAGAAAGCCCTGGAATCCGGTCAGGTCCACCATCCGCGGCGCCTCGGTCAAGGGGCGCGCCGCACGCGGCCGGATCTCGTCGATGATCGGCTGCAAAGCTTCCATCGGGCTCTCGATGAACTCCGCCATGGTCCAGGTCCGCACGCGCGCCTTGACCTGCATCGACCGCAGAATCGCCAGGTGCTCGGCCTCGCGCTTTTGCAGCCTGGCTGCCTCGCGGCGGATTTCGGTGAAGTCGGCGCCGGAGCGCCAGAGCCGCAGGGCCCAGGTGCCCGATATCACCGAGATCTGCGCATTGCGGTCGGCCGCCATGAACGCGTTGCACGCCTGGTTGTCGCGGGGGCTGAACTGGAAGACTTGGCGCTCGCCGCGCGCGTTCCAGATCAGGTTGGTGAGGAACGATTTCGGATTGTAGTCGCGCAAGGCTGCGCTGGCGATGAGCGCGCCGTTGAACTCTGACGCTCCGCCCGAGAACTCCGCGCCTTCGGGGCTGAAAAGATGGCCGTGCACGCGGCCGCCGACCGTCTTCGTCAGCCAGACGTCGAAATCCTCGAAAAGGTCGGAGAAGCCGTGGAAGACCGAATAGGGCGCGCAGGTCTTGCCGTTCTCGCGGTCATTCCTCGGAAAGCGGCTTTGCATGTAAAGGCCGGGCCGGCCGCGCACCCGCCGCTCGACCGCGCTGGAGAACAGCCTGTCAATCTTGCCCGGATTCGGCTCGGCCCGCTCCGGCTGCGCGGCGGAGGGCGCAAGCAGCGTGCGGTAGAGGCGGTCGGCGCGCGGCCAGATCTTGCGCGCGACGAAACAGTCCGATCGGCGCAGAAGCTGCAGGTGATCGTCGTAGAACGTGTGCGGCTTGCCCTGGTTGTCAAACTTCGACAACGTCAGTGAGCGGCTCTCGATCTGCCGCGAATAGCGCCGCGCCAGCGTCTGGAAATAGCTCTCGTCAGGGATCCAGACCCGCCGGAAATACCGGTCGACGGCGGGCCGGTCGGGGGCTTCGAGAATTGCCGACAGCGTTTGGCGGGTCAGGCACCACCATTGCGAGCCGAGATGCGGCACGATCCCGTCGGGGATCCTGCGGCAAAGCTTGAGCCGCCGCTGCAGGTTCACATAGGCGTCGAAGACGGGCCGCTGGCGCCGCCAGGAAAACGGAAACCGGTACATGAACCGCTCGACATCGAGGCCGCCCACGGTCCAGCCGACATCGGCGGTGGTCACGCTCTCGATGAAATCGGTGTCCGGGCGCGTGTCGAGATAAGCCACCAGTTCCTCGACCGGCCGGAGAGGCAGGCAGGAACCCGAGGCGAGGAAGACGTGCCGGACGTTTGTGTGGCGCGTCAGCATCTGCGTCGCGGCGGCCTGTGTCGCGGCCACCAGAGACCAGGTTCCCCATTCGCAGGCGAAACGCGCGCAAAAGCTTACGTTGCCGAGATCGGCGAGCGCGTCGGCCATCGCGCGAAAGGCCCGTGGCTTCACCCGTCGATCGACATGGATGACGACAGGGCAGCCGGACTCGGCCCAGAACCGTGCCACCTGGGCGGCGCGGTCGAGCGCGGTGTGGCACATCATGATGAAGCCGAGCGTCATGCCCAGTTTCCCTTCGACATCAGCCCAAGGATCTCGAGCTGGCGCCAGTTGATGTATTTCTCGGACCATCTGCACCACAGGTCGGGCTGTTCTTTCAGGGCTTCGGCATAGGCGGCGTATTCCCGGCCGGTGGCGAAGTGCTCCTGGCGCGTCAACTCCTCCGCGACCTTGGCCTCGAATGTCGACAGGAATTTGGCATGCAGCAGGCATCCTGAAGCCTTTTCGCCTCCTACTTCGTCGTAGGTCAGGTTCAGCGACCTCGGCAAGAGCGTGTGGGTCGAGCTCACGAAGCAGTAATCCCAGCGCCACTTCACAAGTGGAATCTTGTTCAGGCTCGGCGCCTCCTTCGGCGTGTCGGCGAACATGACTCGCGCGCGCGGCCCGCCCTGAATCCACAGGTTTCCGAACTCGGCGTTCTTCGAGATCGTGTAGTTGCCGCTGTCGAAATGATCCGCGATCGTGAAAGGGTTCATGCCTTCGCGATAGGGCACCGCGCTGATCCCACCCTTCGGGTACATGTCGACGAGCATCGCCGGAAAGCTGCGGATCTCGTACGTATCGAGCCAGTCGGTCAGCGCGCGGATCGGCCGCGTGTCGCAGAACGGGTAGACGAAGAACTCGTCGACATCGAGCGCAAGCACCCAGTGCTCGCGCGCGTGGCGCATCAGGATCCAGTTGAGCCAGTCGACACCGAAGCGCGCCTCGCGGTAGCTCGCCCGCGCCGTCCAGAGCGTCACATCCTCTTGCGCCGCGAGATAATCCCGCGAGCCATCATCAGAGCCATTGTCGATGAACAGGAAGTGGTTGACCCCGAGATCGCGATAATAGCGCAGGAAATAGGGCAGCCTGATCCTTTCGTTTCGAAGCACGGCGGCAACGAGAATGTCATTGCGGCGAACCCGCCCCAACCGGTTCGCCACCAGCGACAGCTCGCGGCGCTTGCGGAACGCGCGGAAGCGCATCCTCTTGCGCAGGAGCCGCAAACGGTATCGCTTCCAGAGTCCCAACCCGATCCTCTCGCCCCGCAATCTCAGGCGGCCGCGTCATCCTCGACGCATTCTGGTTAAGGCGAGGTTGCATGGCCTGTCCGGATCGCGGCCGAAATGTCCGCTTCCATTCATGCCCGTCAGTTCCAGCCCCAACAGAACTTTCTTGTTGGGGCCCGACAATACAGGCGACGACCCTTCAGGTAAACTGCGGAATGACGATCAAACCGGCCTCCGCACGGCACCGGGGTAGCACGGTCACGCCCCGTCGTAGCCGCCGGAGCGGTGCCAGCGCCAGGCATCGGCGATCATCGTCGCGAGGTCGGACCGCGCCGGCAGCCAGCCGAGCTCATGCGCCGCGCGTTCGCTGCCGCAGACCAGGCTCACCGCATCGCCGGCGCGGCGGGTGCCGAAGGTCACCGGAACCTCGCGGTTGGTGACCGCGCGCGACTGGTCGATCACCTCGCGCACCGAAAAGCCCCGCCCCGTCCCCAGGCAGAAGACGCGCGAGCCTTTCCCCGCCTCGAGCCATCCCAGCCCGGCCACATGTGCGTCCACGAGATCGGCCACATGGACGTAATCGCGGATGCATGTTCCGTCACGGGTCGGATAGTCGGTGCCGAAAACCGTCAGAGCCTGGCGCCGGCCCTCGATCGCATCGAGCATCAGCGGGATGAGATGGGTCTCGGGCCGGTGGCATTCGCCAACTTCGGCCTCGGGATCGGCGCCGGCGACATTGAAGTAGCGGAAGATCACCGATTCGAGACCGTGGCTGGCGCCGAAATCGCCGAGCATCTGCTCGATCGCCAGCTTCGACTTGCCATAGGCGTTCAACGGTTCCTGCGGCGTCTGCTCGTCAAGGATCACACCGTCCTGGTCGCCATAGGTTGCACAGGTCGAGGAAAAGACGAAGCGCCGGCAATCCGCAGCCAGCGCCGCCTCGACAAGGTTGAGCGCACCGAGCACGTTCACCCGCCAATAGGATCCTGGATCGCGCATCGCGTCGCCAACGAGGCTCAAGGCGGCGAAATGCATCACCGCCTCGGGTCGCCAGCGCGCGAAGACTTCGTCAAGCCGGGCTCGGTCGGAAAGGTCGCCCTCTTCGAACGGGCCGAACTTAACGGCCGCCCGCCAGCCGGTGGCTAGGTTGTCGAAGGTAACCGGAACGTAGCCCGCCGCCTTGAGCGCCTTGCAGGCATGCGATCCGATATACCCCGCGCCCCCGGTGACGAGGATGTGGCGGTCCATCGATGCTACTCGGCCGCCTTCTGCATCGCGGTGATGCCGACGAGGAAGTCGCGCAGCTCGTCACGCAGTTCCTCGCGGGCCAGCCCGAAGGCGACCGTCGCCTGAAGATACCCCGCCTTCGATCCGCAATCGAAACGCTGGCCGCGGAACCGGAACCCGTAGACGTTGTTCGACTTGGATATCTCTTCGGCGATCGCGTCGGTCAGCTGGATCTCGCCGCCCGCTCCGGCCTTTTTACGGTCGAGGTTGGTCATGATCTCGGGCGTCAGGATATAGCGCCCGATCACCGCGAGGTTCGACGGCGCATCCGCGGGCTTCGGCTTTTCCACCATGCCCTTGACCGACACGATCGAGCCCATGTCCTCGCCGATGTCGAGCACGCCGTAGGACGAGGCCTTTTCCGGCGCCACTTCCATCGCGGCGACCATGTTGCCGCCGACCTCGGCATGGGCCTCGACCATCTGCTGCAGGCAGGGCTTCTCGGCGGCGATGACGTCGTCGGGCAGGATCACCGCGAAGGGTTCGTCGCCCAGAAGCCGCCGCGCGCACCAGACCGCATGGCCAAGGCCCAGCGCCTTGTGCTGGCGGATGTAGGCGATCGCGCCCGATTCCATGTTGGTCGCCCGCAGCGTATCGAGCAGCGCGGTCTTGCCGCTTGCCTCCAGGGTCGACTCAAGCTCGTTGGCATGGTCGAAATAGTCCTCGAGCGCACTCTTTCCGCGAGAGGTCACGAAGATGAACTCCGTGATTCCCGCCGCGCGCGCCTCGTCGATGGCGTACTGGATCAGTGGCCGGTCAACGAGTGTCATGATCTCTTTCGGAATTGACTTCGTTGCTGGCAGAAACCGCGTTCCAAGGCCCGCAACAGGAAAAATTGCTTTCGTTACTTTCGCGTTCATTTAAACCACCGTCATTTCATTACCCGCGGGCGTGGTGCCCGGCGATCGTATGCTTTGCGTCGACTGATACTCGGTTCTAATCCCGAACAACAACCATACGATGTTTTTCCGCTTTTTTACGAAAAAAGTTCGAAAACGCCTGCCCGGAGCGGCCTTTCGCCGGACAGTATTCTGTTTCGCCGGATAGTGTGCCGAATCAGAACCGCGCGCCCGAACACCGGCCGCGCTTACGACATGCCCATCTCGGCCATCATCGCTTCGATTCTCGGAACGTCCTCGGGGTTGTTCAACTCCCAGAACTGCCGTCCACGCGCCTCGACCTCGACGCAGAGAACCGCGCGGCCATGTTCGAGGAAGCGGAGTTGCTCGAGCCCCTCAAGGTTCTCGAGCGCGCCGGTTTCCCAACCCGGATAGGCGGCGAGCGCGGCGGGACGGTAGGCATAGACGCCGACATGATGGAAGACCGGCGTCGCCTCGTCGTCGGCGTAATGCCGGCCGGTATAGGGAATCACTTCCTTAGAGAAGTAGAGCGCCCGGCGGCCGGTGCCGAAGACCGCGGTCGTGCCGCCGACGCGTCCTGCGCGGCGGTCGTCGAGGAACCCGTTCAGCGCCCGCCCGTCGCAGCGCAGGACCGGCGTCGCGATGTCGGCGCCCGGATCGGCGTGCAGACCGGCAACCAGCGCCTCGACGAACCAGTGCGGCGTCAGGGGCGCGTCACCCTGAAGGTTGACGACGATATCGTAGCCGCCGCCCAGCGCCGCATGCGCCTCGGCACAGCGTTCGGTGCCGTTGCGGCAGGTTTCAGAAGTCATCACTACCTCGGCGCCGAACCCCTCGGCCTCGGTGCGGATACGGTCATCATCGGTCGCAACGACGACGCGGTCGACGCCCGCGACCTGCACTGCGGCCTCCCAGCTGCGCCGGATCAGCGTGCGCGCCTCGCCATCCGCGCCCCTCAGCGCGACGAGCGGCTTGCCCGGATAGCGTGTCGAGGCATAGCGGGCAGGAATGACGACGAGAACGGTCACTGTTTCACCAGAAGAACGCCCGGCGCATAGGCGATGAAGAACGGATTCTCGAAGCCCGGCTTGCCGTAGGTGAGCGGGCCGTGGTCGTCGAAGCGAACCACCTCGCCGCCCGCGCCGCGCAGCACCGCGTCGCCCGCGGCGGTGTCCCATTCCATCGTCCGCCCGAGCCGGGGATAGAGATCGGCCTCGCCGGTCGCGACGAGGCAGAACTTGAGGCTCGATCCCGCGCTCGTCATGTCGCGCACCGCATAGGCGGCGATGTAGTTGTCGGTCGCCTGGTCGCGATGCGACTTCGAGGCCACCACCATCAGCCCCCGGTTGTCGGGCACCGACACGGTGATCGGCACCTGTTCGCCGGGCGTCTCCTTGTCGAAGGCGCCCTTTTCCTCCACCGCGCGTCCATCGCCGAGCGTATAGAAGAGCCGCCCCTTGGCCGGCGCAAAGACGACGCCGCGCAGCGGAACGCCGTCCTCGACATAGGCGATATTGACGGTGAAGTCGCCGCGCCGCTGGACGAATTCCTTGGTTCCGTCCAGGGGATCGACGATGAGGAAGGTCGAGACCTCCTGTGCATGGCTCGCAGCCTGCTCCTCGGTGACGAGGGCCACGGCGGGAAACGCCTCGGCGAGACCTTCGGAGATCAGCGCGTCGGCGGCCTCGTCGGCCTCGGTCACTGGGCTTGCGTCGGACTTGGACCGCACCTCGAAATCAGGGGAATTGTAAATCTCCATGATCCGGTCCCCGGCCTCGAGCGCGAGGCGCCGCATCACCATCGTCAGGCGGTCGAAATCCAAGGCGGCATCTCCTCATTCGGTGCGAGTTGATCGGCAGAGCGGTTCACCTTATGATCGCCCGCTAAAGGATCGGCAAGATTTCCGGGCGAAAAAACACCAGTCTCAGGCATCATCAGCGGAATCGGGCAAGGCGACATGTTCGGAGTGGAGAGGCGGAGAACCCGGCTGAACTCGTCGCTGGCGATCCTCGAACTCATCTATCACAGCACGGTGCGCGCGATCCGGCGCGACCATAAGAATGCTCTGGTCGGGCTTCTGACCAACATCTTGCAGACATTGATCTTCATCGGTGCCTTCATCGTGACTTTCAATCTGCTCGGAATGCGCGGCAGTGCGATTCGCGGCGATTTCACCGTATACATCATGACGGGCATCTTCACCTTCATGTGCAACGTCAAGACGTCGGGCGCGGTGATCGGCTCGGAAGGCCCGACCTCGGGGATGATGCTGCACGCGCCGATGAATACTGCCATCGCGATCGGCTCGGCCGCACTCGCCGCGCTCTACACGCAAATCCTGTCGATCGTGGTCATACTCGGGGTCTATCACATGGCCTACGCGCCGGTGCAGATCGACGATCCCATCGGCGCCATTGGGATGCTCATCCTGTCCTGGCTGTACGGGGTCGGGGTCGGCATGGTCGTGCTCGCGATCAAGCCGTGGTGGCCGGCCTTCGCCAGGGTCGCGCAAACGATCTACGGCCGCGTCAACATATTTGCCTCGGGCAAGATGTTTGTCGGAAACACGCTCAGCTTTTCGATGTTGAGCATGTTCGACTGGAATCCGCTCTTCCATATCATCGACCAGATGCGCGGCTATGTGTTCATAAACTACAACCCTCACAACTCGTCGCTGACCTACCCGGTCTATTTCGCGCTCGCGCTGATCGTCATCGGACTGATGGGCGAGTTCCAGGCGCGCAAACACGCCTCGGCGAGCTGGAACGCGGCGCGCTGATCCGGGCGCCCGGTGCCTCGTGGCGCCTGCCGGGCCGGCATCAGCCCTCGAGAATGGATCCGGCTTCTTGATGTAATCTTGGTCCGGACGGAGTTCCGCCGTTCAATCCACGACCCGAAGCGTGAGGTTGATGCGCCCGCCATTCGGCAGGAGCGTCGATGTCCCGGGCGCGATCCGGTCGACGCCGTGATAGGCGAGCCGCGCCTCCCCGCCCAGCACCAGGACGTCGCCCGACCGCAGCCAGACGCTCTCGGTCGACCCGCCGCGTGTCGTGCCGCCGATCCGGAACCGGGCGTCGTCACCGAGGCTGATCGACAGGACCGGCCAGCGGAAATCGGCCTCGTCACGGTCCTGATGCAAACCCATCCGAGCCTTCGCGCCGTAGAAGTTCACCAGGCAGCAATCGGGATCGCGCTCGGCGCTTACCAGGTGGCGCCAGATCGCCAGCACCCGCCCCGGAATCGGCGGCCAGTCGATACCGTCGGGATGGCGGGGGGCATACCGGTAGCCCTTGCGGTCCGAATACCAGCCGTATTTACCGGCCGAGGTCATCCGCACCGACATCGGCTTTCCCCAGGGCGTCAGCGGCGAGAACAAGGGCGCAGCCGCGACGACGGCGCGGATGTCTCCGACCAACGCGGCCTGTTCCACGGCATCGAGATACCCGGAATACAGCGCCGCCCCCGCAATCAGGGCGGTGCGATCGGGCGGTTCGGGCGATGCCGGAGGCTGGTCGCTGTTTTCCACGGATTTTCCCTGTTTTTCCCGCCGTCACGGCGCTTGCAGCGTCAATTTCCCCTCCTTATATACCCCACGAAGCCGGTCGGGATCACCCGGCCGAAATCTTGGGATCGGTGTCAGGGGCCGCGATCGGATCTGGCGCCACATCATCGCCGAAGGAAAGGTACATACATGGCCAAAGTCATCGGGATCGACCTCGGGACCACGAACTCCTGCGTCGCCATCATGGACGGGGCGCAACCGCGCGTCATCGAGAACTCGGAAGGCGCGCGCACCACGCCCTCGGTCGTCGGTTTCACCGACAGCGAGCGTCTCGTCGGCCAGCCGGCCAAGCGCCAGGCGGTCACCAACCCCACCAACACGGTCTATGCCGTCAAGCGCCTGATCGGCCGCCGCATCGGCGACGCCGAGGTCGAGAAGGACAAGAAGCTCGTCCCCTACCACATCGTGGACGGCGGCAACGGCGACGCCTGGGTCGAGGTGAAGGGTGAGAAATACTCCCCCGCGCAGATCTCCGCGGTCATCCTACAGAAGATGAAGGAAACCGCCGAGAGCTATCTCGGCGAGTCGGTCACCCAGGCGGTCATCACCGTCCCGGCCTATTTCAACGACGCCCAGCGTCAGGCCACCAAGGACGCCGGCAAGATCGCCGGTCTCGAAGTCCTGCGGATCATCAACGAGCCGACGGCGGCCGCGCTCGCCTACGGTCTCGACAAGAAGGAAACCCGAACCATCGCGGTCTATGACCTCGGCGGCGGCACCTTCGACATCACCATCCTCGAGATCGACGACGGCCTTTTCGAGGTGAAGTCGACCAACGGCGACACGTTCCTCGGCGGCGAGGACTTCGACATGCGCATCGTGAACTACCTCGCCGAGGAGTTCAAAAAGGAGCATGGCGTCGACCTGACCGGCGACAAGATGGCGCTGCAGCGTCTCAAGGAAGCGGCCGAGAAGGCGAAGATCGAACTTTCTTCCAGCCAGCAGACCGAGATCAACCAGCCGTTCATCTCGATGGACAAGAACACCGGCACGCCGCTGCACATGGTCATGAAGCTGACCCGTGCGAAGCTGGAATCGCTCGTCGCGGACCTTATCAAGAAGTCGATGAAGCCCTGCGCCGACGCGCTGAAGGATGCCGGTCTCTCGAAGGGCGACATCGACGAGGTCGTGCTCGTCGGCGGCATGACCCGGATGCCGAAGGTGATCGAGGAAGTGACGAACTTCTTCGGCAAGGAGCCACACAAGGGCGTGAACCCCGACGAGGTCGTGGCGCTTGGTGCCGCGATCCAGGCCGGTGTGCTTCAGGGCGACGTGAAGGACGTGGTCCTGCTCGACGTGACCCCGCTCTCGCTCGGCATCGAGACGCTCGGCGGTGTCTTCACCCGCCTCATCGACCGCAACACCACGATCCCCACGAAGAAGAGCCAGATCTTCTCCACCGCCGAAGACAACCAGAACGCAGTGACGATCCGGGTCTTCCAGGGCGAGCGCGAGATGGCGGCGGACAACAAGCTCCTCGGCCAGTTCAACCTCGAGGAAATCCCGCCCGCGCCGCGCGGCCTGCCGCAGATCGAGGTCACCTTCGACATCGACGCGAATGGCATCGTCTCGGTCAACGCCAAGGACAAGGGCACCGGCAAGGCGCAGCAGATCACCATCCAGGCCTCGGGCGGTCTGTCCGACGACGAGATCGAGAAGATGGTCAAGGACGCCGAGGCCAATGCCGAGGGCGACAAGAAGCGCAAGGAGCTGGTCGAGGCCAAGAACCAGGCGGAAAGCCTGATCCACTCGACCCGCAAGGCGCTCGAAGAGCACGGCGACAAGGTCGACGCCTCCACCGTCGAGGCGATCGAGCTGGCCATCGGCGCGCTCGAGGAAACGCTGAAGTCCGAGGATGCCGGCAAGATCAAGGGCGGCATCCAGAACGTCACCGACGCAGCGATGAAGCTTGGCGAGGCGATCTACAAGGCGAGCCAGGCCGAGGGTGCAGCGCCGGAAGGCGACGAGGAAGGCCCGCGCGGCGTCGATGACGACATCGTGGATGCCGACTTCGAGGATCTTGGCGAAGACAAGAAGCGCAACTGACGCGACCGGAACCCCGGGGCCGGCCTGACTGATGTCGGGCCGGCCCGCGCGTTCCCCGAGAGGGCGAAGAATGGCGAAACGCGACTTCTACGAGGTTCTCGGTGTCTCCCGCGGCGCATCGGCCGACGAGATCAAGAAAGCCTACAGGGCAAAGGCCAAGGAGCTTCACCCTGACCGCAACAAGGACAAGCCGGAAGCCGAGGCCCAGTTCAAGGAAGTGAACGAGGCCTACGACATCCTCAAGGACGACACCCGCAAGGCGGCCTATGACCGCTTCGGCCATGCCGCCTTCGAGGGCGGGATGGGCGGCGGCCCACGCGGCGGCGGTCGCGGTGGACCTGGCCAGCAGGGCGATTTCGCCAGCGCGTTCTCCGACGTGTTCGAGGATCTCTTCGGCGACTTCATGGGCGGCCGCGGCGGCCCCGGCGGCCGCAATCGGGCCCAGCGCGGCTCGGACCTGCGCTACAACCTCCGGGTCACGCTCGAAGAGGCTTACCGGGGTGCGCAGAAGTCGATCACCGTGCCGACCTCGGTTGCCTGCGGCATATGCAACGGCACCGGCGCGGAAGGCGGGGCCGAACCGCAGACGTGTCCGACCTGCTCGGGCATGGGCAAGGTCCGCGCCCAGCAGGGCTTCTTCACGGTCGAGCGCACGTGCCCGACCTGCGGCGGGCTCGGCCAGACGATCAAGAACCCGTGCAAGGCGTGCCACGGCGCCGGACGCACCGAGAAGGAGCGCCAGCTTTCCGTCAACATCCCCGCGGGAGTCGAGACGGGCACGAGGATTCGTCTCGCCGGCGAGGGAGAGGCCGGGATGCGCGGCGGTCCGGCAGGCGATCTCTACATCTTCATCGAGGTCCGCGAACACGCGCTCTTCCAGCGTGACGGCGTCAATCTCTTTTGCCGGGTGCCGATCTGGATGACGACCGCCGCGCTCGGCGGCGAGGTTGAGGTTCCGACGATCGAGGGCGGCCGCAGCCGCGTGAAGATCCCCGCCGGGTCGCAGACCGGCAAGCAGCTCCGGCTGCGCGGCAAGGGCATGCCGGCGCTCCGCGGGGGCGGGATCGGCGACATGCTGATCGAGATCGCGGTCGAGACGCCGGTGAACCTCACCGCGCAGCAGCGCGAACTTCTGCGAGAGTTCGAACGCCTGAGCGAGGACAACAACCCCGAAGGCTCGTCGTTCTTCTCCAAGGTCAAGAACTTCTGGGACGGGATGAAGGGCTGAGGCGCGATTACACGCCGGAAAAACGATGACGGCGCGGTCCCAAGGCCGCGCCGTTCTGCTTTTGGCGGATCCGGCCCCTAAACGTGCGCTTGTTAACCGATCCTTCACCACGACGCAGGAATCTGGCCGCATGGGACCGACTCGCGCCTTTCACGAAGCTCCGATGCCGCTCTTTCCGGGCGACGAGGCTCTCGCGGCCCCGCTGCCGGAGGGCCGGCTGCCCTCCTATATCCGGGATCATCGCCAGCGGTTGCGTGCCCGCTTCATGGACGGCGGTGCGGCGGCGATGCCTGATTACGAACTTCTTGAGCTCGTGCTCTTCCGTGCGATTCCGCGCCAGGACGTGAAGCCGCTCGCCCGGCGGCTGCTTGACCTCTTCGGCGATTTCAACCGCGTGCTCTCCGCGCCCGCCCACCGTCTGACCGAGGTGCAGGGCGTCGGCGACGCCGTGGTGCAGGAGTTGAAGATCGTCGAAGCGGCTGCGCACCGGCTGGCGCGGGCGAAAGTCATGCACCGCGCAGTCCTGTCGTCGTGGGACCAGCTTCTCGACTATTGCCGCACCGCGATGGCGCATCGGGAGACGGAACAATTTCGCGTGCTCTATCTCGACCGCAAGAACGTGCTGATCGCCGACGAGGAGCAGGCCCGCGGCACGGTCGACCATGTTCCGGTCTATCCCCGCGAAGTGGTCAAGCGGGCGCTCGAACTCAATGCCAGCGCGCTTATCCTCGTCCACAACCACCCGTCAGGCGACCCGACCCCGTCGGAGCAGGACATCGTTGTCACCGGGCAGATCCAGGACGCCGCGCGCGTCATGGGGATCGTCGTCCACGACCATCTGATTGTCGGCAAGTCCCGAGAGCTCAGCTTCCGGGCCGAGGGTTATTTCTGATCGACAGGGCCGGCACCCTGCTGCATGTCTTGACCGGTCCTCCGCATCCGGGAATGTGGCTCCGGGAGTCATCCTCGCGCCGGGCACAAGCAGATCCGATTTGCGGCATCAAGCGCTCGCGCTCTTGGCGCAGCGGCTCCGCCCGCAGATATCGATGCGAGCCTCAGCGCAGGGTCTGGTCGCGAAAATGGCGGGCCCCGATCCGGGCGCCCGCCACGCTATTCACGCCAAGGCCAGCCGTCATCGCGGGCCGCGTCAGACCAGACGGCCGTGGCAATGCTTGAACTTGTCACCAGAGCCGCAGGGGCAGGGATCGTTGCGGCCGGGATTGCCCCAGCTCGCCGGGTCCATTTCATCGAAACCCTCGGCCGCCTCCGCCATCGCGGCAACCGGGGCGGGCGCCGCGGCGGCCGCGTTCTGGGACGCCTGCTGCTCGTTGATCTGGCGCAGCATCGCCTGCTGCTCCTCTTCGGTCATCGGCCGGACCTGGGCGAGCTTGCGCGTCACGTCCTCGCGCAGACCGTCGAGAAGGTTCTCGAAGAGCGTGAAAGCCTCGGTCTTGTATTCCGACAGCGGATCGCGCTGTGCATAGCCGCGGAACCCCACGACCGAACGCAAATGCTCCAGCGTCACCAGATGCTCGCGCCACTTGGTGTCGATCGTCTGCAACAGGAATTGCTTCTCGATCTGGCGCATGGTCTCGTCCCCGAACGCTTCAGCCTTCTCAGCCATCAGCTCGTCGGAGGCCTTGTAGACCCGCTCGCGCATCTCTTCCTGATCGACGCCCTCCTCGGCCGCCCAGTCGGCGACCGGAAGCGCGAGCCCGAGCTTCTCCTTCACCGCCGCGTCCAGACCGGCAGTGTTCCACTGCTCGGCATAGCTCTTCGGCGGCAGGAACTGGTCGACCACGTCGTCGATGACCTGGTGGCGCATGTCGCCGACGATCTCCTCGAGATCCTCGGCCTGCATGATCTCCAGCCGCTGGCCGAAGATCACCTTGCGCTGGTCGTTCATAACGTCGTCGAATTTCAGGAGCTGCTTTCGGATGTCGAAGTTGCGACCCTCGACCTTGGACTGGGCTCGCTCGAGCGACTTGTTCACCCAAGGATGGACGATCGCCTCGCCTTCCTTCATGCCAAGCGTCGAGAGCACCTTGTCGAGCCGCTCGGACCCGAAGATCCGCATCAGGTCGTCCTCGAGCGAGAGGTAGAACGACGACCGCCCCGGATCGCCCTGCCGGCCCGAGCGGCCGCGGAGCTGGTTGTCGATCCGGCGGCTCTCGTGCCGCTCGGAGGCGAGGACGAAGAGCCCGCCCGCCTCGAGAACCTTTTTCTTCTCTTCTGCGTGCTCCGCCTCGATCCGGGCGCGGATCTCGTCGGGATGGGCTTCGGGATCGGCGGCGAGCGCCTCCATCACCTTCATCTCGACATTGCCACCGAGCTGGATGTCGGTGCCGCGGCCGGCCATGTTGGTGGCGATCGTCACCGCGCCGACCTTCCCGGCATCAGCGACGATCTTCGCCTCCTGCTCGTGCTGGCGAGCGTTGAGCACGTTGTGCGTGATGCCTTCCTTCTTCAGCATCTCCGACAGCATCTCCGACTTCTCGATCGAGGTCGTACCGACGAGGATCGGCTGGCCCTTCTCGTTGGCGGTCTGGATGCGCTTGATGATGGCCTCGTACTTCTCGCGCGCCGTGCGGTAGACCTGATCGTGGTCGTCCTTCCGCGCAACCGGCCGGTTGGTCGGCACCTCGACAACGCCGAGCCCGTAGATTTCCATGAACTCCTCGGCCTCGGTCGAAGCCGTGCCGGTCATCCCTGCAAGCTTCTCGTAGAGACGGAAATAGTTCTGGAAGGTCACCGAGGCGAGCGTCACGTTCTCGGGCTGGATCGACACGCCTTCCTTGGCCTCGATCGCCTGGTGAAGGCCGTCCGAAAGCCGCCGCCCCGCCATCATACGGCCGGTGAACTCGTCGATCAGCACGATCTCGCCGTTCCTGACGATGTAGTGCTGATCCTTGTGGAAAAGCGTGTGCGCCCGCATCGCCTGGGTGGCGTGGTGGACGATCGTCGTCGATTCCGGGTCGTAGAGCGTCTGGCCCTCGGGCAGCACGCCGGCCTCGGTCAGTCGCTGTTCGAGGTATTCGTTGCCTTCCTCGGTGAAGGTCGCGTTGCGGGCCTTCTCGTCGAGCTTGTAATGTTCCGCGGTCAGCTCCGGGATGAAGGCGTCGAGTGTCTTGTAAAGCTCGGAGCGGTCATGGCTCGGCCCGGAGATGATCAGAGGCGTCCGCGCCTCGTCGATCAGGATCGAATCGACCTCGTCGACGATCGCGAAGAAATGCCCGCGCTGCATCATCTCTTCGATCGAGCCCCGCATGTTGTCGCGCAGGTAGTCGAAGCCGAGCTCGTTGTTCGTGGCGTAGGTGATGTCGGCCTGATAGGCGGCCTTCTTCTCCTCGGCCGACTGGAACGGGTAGACGACACCGGTGGTCAGCCCGAGCTGAGAATAGACCTTGCTCATCCAGTCCGCGTCGCGCTTGGCGAGGTAGTCGTTGACAGTGACGATGTGCACGCCCTTGCCCGCGAGCGCATTGAGATAGGCCGGGAACGTTGCGACCAGCGTCTTGCCCTCGCCGGTCTTCATCTCCGAGATGTTGCCCTGGTGCAGGAAGATCCCGCCCATCAGCTGCACGTCGAAGGCCCGGAGCCCGAGCGCCCGCTTCGCCGCTTCGCGGCAATTGGCGAAGGCCTCGACCAGGACCGAGTCGAGGCTCTCGCCCGACTGCACCCGTTTGGCCAGCTCTTCGGTCTTCTGCTTGATCCCCTCGTCGGAGAGGTTCTGGAATTCCGGTTCCAGCGCGTTGATCTTCGCCACCAGCGGGCGAACCGACTTGACCATGCGGTCGTTCGGCGTGCCGAAGACCTTCTTCGCGATTGTTCCGAGGCCCAGCATTTTTTCTCCGCTCGGGTTCGACTGACTGACCTGTGAAGAAACGCGGCCTTGCCGCTACCTCGCGCTATGCCTAGAACGGCTGCGAAACCGGGTGCGGCTCGGCCCTCACGGGACCATCGCGATGTAAGGGTCCGCCGTCCGATAGTCAACGCCGCGCCCCTACGCGGCCCGATGAGGAGTTGTAACGATGCTGAAACCGGCCTCCCGCCTTGGCGCTGTCGCCCTGTCACTGGTACTGTCGGCGCCCGTCCTCGCCGCCGAGCCGAGCGCCGAGACCGTCGTCGCCACCGTCAACGGCGTGGACATCAAGCTTGGCCACATGATCGCTTTGCGCGAGAGCCTGCCGCCGCAGTACCTCCAGCTCGACGACGAGACGCTGTTCAACGGTATCCTCGACCAGATCATCCAGCAGGCCGCGCTCGCTGAGGTCGCCGAGGCCGGCAAGCGCGACGAGCTCTTCCTCGACAACCAGCGCCGCAGCTACCTCGCCGGAACCACGCTCGAAAAAACCGCCGCCTCGGCGGTCACCGACGAGGCGGTGCAGTCGCTTTACGACGAGAAATACGCCAACACCGATCCGGGTAACGAGTACAACGCCGCCCATATCCTCGTTTCGACCGAGGAAGAGGCGAAGGCGATCAAGGCCGAGCTTGACGGCGGCGCCGATTTCGCCGTGATCGCCAAGGAGAAATCGACCGATCGTGGTTCGGCGGAAGCGGGTGGCGACCTTGGCTGGTTCGGCGTCGGCATGATGGTGAAGCCCTTCGAGGACGCGGTTCTGGCGATGGAGGCCGGCACGGTCTCCGATCCGGTCCAGTCCGATTTCGGCTGGCACCTGATCAAGCTCAACGAGACCCGCGCCGCCACCGCGCCGACGATCGAAGACGTGCGCGCCGAGCTCGAAGGCGAGTTGCAGGGCGACGCTGTCGAGGCCAAGGTGACGGAACTGACCGAGGCGGCTAAGGTCGAGAAGATGGTCGAGGGGATCGATCCCGCCATCCTCAAGAACACCGCGCTCATCGACAACTGACAAAGCCGGAACGGGGGACCGACATGGCCAAGAAGGAAGACGACTGGAAGGCCGAGGCGAAGAAGCTGAAGGATCAGGTCAAGCGGCTGCGCAAGACCATCGAGGACCGCGTGCTGCCTGCCCTGAGCGAGACCGTCGAGGCCGGCGTCGACGCCGTAATCGACGCGGTCGCAAGCAGCGCTGACGCGGTCAGCTCTCGGGTGAAGCAGCCGAGCCCGGTCTCGCCACTCGCGCCGATGGGCGGCTTTCCGGCGCTGCCGGTGATCGACGGCGTGGAATTCGCCGCCGTCGAGGCCGGGGTGCGCTACAAGAACCGCACCGACGTGATGCTGGTGCGGCTCGCCCCCGGCACCGCAATCGCCGGCGCATTCACCCGATCGGCCACCCGCTCGGCCTGCGTGCTCGATTGCGAAGCCAAGCTCGCCGGGAAGCCCGCCTCCGAGGAAGGCGCGGCGATCGTCGTCAACTCCGGCAACGCCAACGCCTTTACCGGCAAGGCCGGGCAGGAATCGGTCGACGCGGTCACCGACGGCGTCGCCCGCGCGCTCTCGATCCCGGCATCGCGCGTCTTCTCCTCGTCGACCGGCGTGATCGGCGAACCGCTGGCGCATGGCCGCATCATCGCGAAGCTCGGCGACCTGCGGTCGGCGCTCGACGCCGGGGGTATCGAACTGGCGGCGCGGGCGATCATGACCACCGACACCTTCGCCAAGGGCGCCTCGGCCGAGATCGAGGGAGACGGCGGGCCGATCCGCATCGCCGGCATCGCCAAGGGCTCGGGGATGATCGCGCCCGACATGGCGACGATGCTGGTCTACATCTTCACCGACGCGAAGATTGCGCCGGCCAACCTGCAGAAGATGGTCTCGCGCCAGGTCGACGCCTCGTTCAATGCGATCACGGTGGACAGCGACACCTCTACCTCCGACGCGCTGATCGTCGCGGCGACCGGCAAGAGCCCGGCAGCCGAGATCGGCGACATGCGTTCCGCGACCTCGAAGGCCTTCGAGAAGGCGCTCGGCGCAGTGATGCTGGATCTGGCGAAGCAGGTGGTGCGCGACGGCGAGGGCGCGACGAAATTCGTCGAGATCCGCGTCACCGGCGCAGCCGATGCCGCCGACGCTCACCGCGTTGCGATGGCGATCGCCAATTCGCCGCTGGTCAAGACCGCGATTGCCGGGCAGGACCCGAACTGGGGCCGCATCGTCATGGCGGTCGGCAAGTCCGGCGCCAAAGCCGACCGCGACACACTGTCGATCCGCCTCGGCGACCTGCTCCTTGCCGAGAAGGGCTGGCGCAGCCCGGGCTACAGCGAGGAGGAGGCGGCCGCCTACATGAAGCGCGACGAACTCGTGATCTCGGTCGACCTCGGCCTCGGCAAGGGCGCGCGCACGGTCTGGACCTGCGATCTCACGCATCGCTACATCGACATCAACGCCGACTACCGATCGTGAAGACGCTCCTCGTCTCGGCGGTGGCGCTGATCGACCCTGACGGCCGGGTGCTTCTGGCACGCCGGCCGGAGGGCAAGTCGATGGCGGGGCTGTGGGAGTTTCCCGGCGGCAAGGTCGAACCCGGAGAGACGCCGGAGGCCGCCCTGATCCGCGAACTGCACGAGGAGCTCGGCATCGACACCTGGGCAAGCTGCCTCGCGCCGCTGACCTTCGCGAGCCACGCCTACGACGACTTCCACCTGCTGATGCCGCTCTTCGCCTGCCGGAAATGGAAGGGCATGCTGCAGTCGCGCGAAGGTCAGGAACTGGCCTGGGTCCGCCCGAAGGATCTGCGCAACTACCCGATGCCGCCCGCCGACATCCCGCTCATCCCGATCCTGCGCGACTGGCTTTGACTGCCGCGCGGTAACCGGCCCAAGAAAAAGGCCGCCTGAACTCGGGCGGCCTTCCGATTTTCCCGATGTCGAGACGGTGATCAGGCGAGCTTGCGCTCGACCTCCTCGCGTTCGAAGATCTCGATCACGTCGCCCGGACGGATGTCCTCGTAGTTCTCGAAGGCCATGCCGCATTCCTGGCCGGACTGCACTTCCTTGACCTCGTCCTTGAAGCGCTTCAGCGTCTTCAGCGTGCCTTCGTGGATCACCACGTCGTCGCGCAGGAGACGGACACCGGCCGACCGCCGTGCCACGCCCTCGGTGACAAGGCAGCCCGCGACCTTGCCGACGCCGGACACCTTGAACACTTCCTTGATCGACGCATAGCCGATGAACGTCTCGCGGATCTCGGCCGAAAGAAGCCCCGAGGCTGCTTTCTTCACGTCGTCCACGAGGTCGTAGATCACCGAATAGTAGCGGATCTCCACGCCCTTCTGGTTCGCGGCGGCCCGCGCCGGCGCATTGGCGCGGACGTTGAAGCCGATGACCGGCGAACCCGACGCCTCGGCGAGACCGATATCGGACTCGGTGATCGCGCCGACACCGTAGTGCAGAACGCGCACGCGCACCTCGTCGTTGCCGATCTTGTCCATCGCCTGGACGATCGCCTCTGCGGAGCCTTGCACGTCCGCCTTCACCACGATCGGCAGCTCGGAGATGTTCTTGTCTTCCTTGGCCTTGGCCATGAGCTGTTCGAGCGTCGTCGCTGCACCAGCCGCCGCGCGCTTGTCCTTCGCGGCCTGCTCGCGGTAGCTCGCGATCTCGCGGGCCTGCGCCTCGGTCTCGACGACGTTGAGGACGTCGCCCGCCTCCGGTGTGCCGTTGAGGCCAAGCACCTCGACCGGCACCGACGGCCCGGCCTCGCTCACCCGCTCGCCCTGGTCGTTGATCAGCGCGCGCACCTTGCCCCACTGCTCGCCGACGACGAAGATGTCGCCCTGCTTCAGCGTGCCGTGCTGCACGAGAACCGTGGCGACCGGACCTCGGCCGACGTCAAGCTTGGCCTCGATCACCGCGCCCATCGCGGCGCGCTCCGGGTTGGCCTTGAGTTCGAGGATCTCGGCCTGAAGCGCGATCGCCTCGAGGAGGCTGTCGAGCCCCTTGCCGGTCTTGGCCGAAACCTCGACATCCTGCACCTCGCCCGACATCGCCTCGACGACGACCTCGTGCTGGAGAAGGTCGGTCCGCACCTTCTGCGGATTGGCCGAGGGCTTGTCGCACTTGTTGATGGCCACGATCATCGGCACCTTGGCGGCCTTGGCGTGGTTGATCGCCTCGATCGTCTGCGGCATCACCGCGTCATCGGCGGCGACGACCAGAACGACGATATCCGTCACCTGCGCGCCACGGGCGCGCATCGACGTGAAGGCAGCGTGGCCCGGCGTATCGAGGAAGGTCAGCACCGCCCCCGACTCGGTCGTCACCTGATAGGCGCCGATATGCTGGGTGATTCCGCCCGCCTCGCCCGAGACCACGTTTGTCTGGCGGATCGCGTCGAGAAGCGAGGTCTTGCCGTGGTCGACATGGCCCATGATCGTGATGATCGGCGGGCGCGACTGGAGATCCTCGGCCTTGTCCTTGACCGAGTCGATGACCTGTTCGACGTCGGAATCCGACACGCGCACGGCCCGGTGGCCGAATTCCTCGATAATAAGTTCGGCGGTATCGGCGTCGATGGGCTGGTTCATGTTGACCATCATGCCCATCTTCATCAGCGACTTAACCACATCGGCAGCGCGCTCGGCCATGCGGTTGGCGAGTTCCTGCACCACGATGGTTTCCGGCAACTGGACGTCGCGGACCTGCTTCTCGGCACGGACCGACTGCCCCATCGCCTTCTGCCGCGCGCGTTCCTGCTTGCGCTTCATCGCGGCGAGCGAGCGCTGCCGCCCGCCTTCGCCCGAAAGCGCCTCGGACAGCGTCAGCTTGCCGGCGCGACGGCTGTCGTCGCGTGCACCCTTGCCACGGGAATCCTTGTCGGCGGCGCCGCCGCGGGTGTCGCGCTCGCGGTCGGTCTTGCGCGGACCGCCGACGGTGACGCCCTTGGTCTCTGCGCGGCTCGCGGCAGCCTCGGCGGCAGCCGGATCGACCGGCGCCGGCGCCGTGGCTGCGGGCTTCTTGAATTCGTCCTTGCGCGCGGCGCGGGCCTCGGCTTCCTCGGCCTTGCGCGCCTCTTCCTCGGCCTTGGCCTTCAGCGCCTCTTCGCGCTCGCGCTCTTCGCGCTCCTTGGCCTCGATCTCGGCACGGCGGCGCTCGCGCTCTTCCTCGCGCTGGCGCTCGTCGGCGGCTCGCTGCGCGGCCTCTTCGACCTCGCGCGCCTTGGCGGCCTGCAGCGCCTTCAGACGGCGCTCCATCTCGGCATCGGAAATCCCTGCCGGGCGGCGCGACGGATCGCCCGCGCCCTTACCGCCGGCCGGACCGGACGAGCTCGGGGCGGTACCGGGCTTCGGCACGACGACGCGTTTGCGTTTCGTCTCGACGACGACGCTCTTGGTACGGCCATGCGAGAAGCTCTGCTTCACCTGGCCGGAACGCCCGCCACCGAGGCCGAGAGGTTTCTTACCGTCTGTTTCGCTCATGCCGACTTCGTATCCTTCCCGGCGGACCTTCCGCCGTCATCTTTTCGCAAACCCGAAAGCTTTGCCGCTTCCTCTACTACACGCGCAGAGAGTCCGCCAGCGGCAAGCGCGCCATGTATCACACTATCGCGGCCAAATGCCAGACCGAGTTCCGAGGAGGTCAGGCAGCCGAACCAGCGCCCGCCCTCCGGGGTCCAGAGCTTGCCCTTTCCACGCTCCGATCCGTCGGAGGCCTGGAGCAGCACCTTGGCCCTGCCCTCGGCGAGCCAGCCCTTCACCTTCTCGAAACCCGCGACCGCGCGGCCCGCCTTGCGCGCGAGCGACACAAGGTCGACGACCCGCCGCGCGACGGCCGCCTCGACCAGATCGGCGAGGTCCGCGGGCACCGTGACCGGCGCCTTCGCGGCTCGCGAGAAGAGCCCCTTCGCCGCCGCTTTCTGGATCGCCGCCCTGTCGGCGGTGACCCAGATGCCGCGGCCCGGCAGCTTGCCGGCAAGATCGGCGACAACCTGCCCGTCGGGGCTGACGACGAAACGGATCAGTCCGGCCTTCGGCTGCACATCGCCCGTGACGATGCAGCGCCGTTCCGGCTCGTCCCTCACCTTGTCGCTTCCCCCGCGGGTCATCGCCGTAACTCCCGAGGCCCCTGTCAGGCCTCGGCCTCCTCTTCTTCCTCGCCCTCTTCGGCCTCGGCCTCAAGCTCGGCCGGATCGACCCAGCCGAGCTGGATTCGCGCGGTCATCACGAGGTGCTGCGCCTCTTCGAGGCTCATGTCGAACTTCTCGAGGATGCCCTCGTCCTTGACCCGCTCGCCGTTCACGGTGGTCCAGCCGCCGGCCAGTTCCCAGTCTGCGCAGGTCGCGAAGTCCTCGAGCGTCTTGACGTCGTCCTTCGCCAGCGCCTCGACCATCTGCGGCGTCAGCCCCTCGAACGAGATCAGGCTGTCCTCGACGCCCAGCGCGCGGGCGTTCTCGAGCGCCTTGCGGTTCTGCTCCTCGATCACGTCGCGGGCGCGCGCCTGAAGCTCCTCGGCGGTCGACTCGTCGACGCCCTCGATCGACAGAAGCTCGTCGATCTCGATATACGCAACCTCCTCGAGGCTGGTGAAGCCTTCCGCGACCAGAAGCTGGGCGAAGAACTCGTCGAGATCGAGCGCCTCGACGAAGAGCTTGGTGCGCTCGGCGAATTCCGCCTGACGCCGGCGGCTTTCCTCTTCCTCGGTGAGGATATCGATGTCGAGACCGGTGAGCTGCGAGGCGAGCCGCACGTTCTGGCCACGGCGGCCGATGGCGAGCGAGAGCTGCTCGTCCGGCACCACGACCTCGATCTTGCCGGCCTCCTCATCGATCACGACCTTCGCGACCTCGGCGGGCTGCAGCGCGTTGACGAGGAACGTCGCCTGGTCCTCGTTCCACGGGATGATGTCGATCTTCTCGCCCTGAAGCTCGTTCACCACCGCCTGCACGCGCGAGCCGCGCATGCCGACGCAGGCGCCGACCGGGTCGATCGAGTTGTCATAGGAGATGACGCCGATCTTCGCGCGCGAACCGGGATCGCGGGCCACGGCCTTGATCTCGATGATGCCGTCGTAGATCTCCGGCACTTCCATCTTGAAGAGCTCGGCCATGAACTGCGGATCGGTGCGGGAAAGGAACACCTGCGGCCCGCGCGGCTCGCGGCGCACGTCCTT
This sequence comes from Defluviimonas sp. D31, assembly GCF_033436765.1. Classification (NCBI taxonomy): domain Bacteria; kingdom Pseudomonadati; phylum Pseudomonadota; class Alphaproteobacteria; order Rhodobacterales; family Paracoccaceae; genus Albidovulum; species Defluviimonas sp. D31. The sequence continues at coordinate 236,954 of NZ_JAWQFN010000003.1, read as the reverse complement.
GATGTAGCAGCGGATGCGGTCGTTCGGGCGGTAGCTCTCGCGGCCGATCTTCTCGTTGCGGCGCAGGATCGCCTCGCCACGGCCGATATCGACGATGATGTTGCCGTATTCCTCGCGCTTGACCACGCCGTTGATGATCGTGCCCTTGCGGTCCTTGAATTCCTCGAACTGGCGGTCGCGCTCTGCCTCGCGCACCTTCTGGAGGATGACCTGCTTGGCCGACTGCGCCGCGATCCGGCCAAGATCGACCGGCGGCACTTCCTCGACGAAGACGTCGCCGATCTGGGGATCGGCCAAGTACTGCTTGGCCTGCTTGACCGTCATCTCGGCCTGGTAGTTCTCCACCGCGTCATCCTCGACGACGGTGCGGACGCGGGTGAAGGTGGCGCGCCCGGTCTTGCGGTCGATCGCGACGCGAATGTCCATCTCGGCCCCGTAGCGAGACTTCGCGGCGCGGGCGAGGCTTTCCTCCATCGCCTCGATCACGAGGCCGGGGTCGATCATCTTCTCGCGCGCGACCGCTTCGGCGGTTTGCAGCAGCTCCAGCTGGTTGGCAGAGGTAATCGCCATTCACTCCTCCTCGGAAGTCTCTTCTTCGATGTCGTCAAACGCGGATTCGTCGACGGCCTGGGTGGCCTTCTTCTGCCGCAGCATTTCGGTGATCAGCTCGTCGGTCAGCACCAGCTTGGCGTCCGAGAGCCAGTCGAACTTGAGCCCGATCGTGCCTTCCTCGATCTCGATCAGCACCTCGTCGCCCTCGGTCCCGGCAATCTGGCCCTTGAACCGCTTGCGCCCGTCGATGAGCTCGGAGGTCTCGATCTTGGCCTCGTAGCCCTTCCAGGCGTCGAAATCCTTGAGCCGGGTCAGCGGCCGGTCGATGCCGGGCGAGGAGACCTCGAGGTGATAGGCTTCGTCGATCGGGTCCTCGACATCGAGGACAGCCGAGACCGCGACGGAAATCTTCCCGCAGTCGTCGACGTCGATGCCACCCTCGGGCCGGTCGGCCATGATCTGCAGCGTCTTTGTATTGCCGCCCATGAGCCGGATCCGCACGAGTTCGAACCCGAGACCTTCGATGGTCGGGGTCACGATCTCGGCGAGGCGCCGGTCGATGGCGGTCTTGGCGATCAGTTCGGTCATCTGTCTCGTTCTGTCCTGGCTTCGGGCAATAAAAAACGGGCCCAGCGGCCCGTCGATCTTTCCCGGTGGGCTGCGAGTTTGGACCCCGTAGCCGCGCTGTTGAGGGGGATATAGGTGAAAGGGGGCGAGTCTGCAAGCGCAGATGCGGGGCGGTCCTACGTCCCGCTCTTCCAGCCCTTGTCGCGGTGGCTGCCGTCGCAAAAGGGCTTGTTGCCCGAGAGCCCGCAGCGACAAAGGACGTACTTCTCGCGGCTCGCCCCCTCGCCCGATGGCGACGCGCCGACAAGCTCGGGACCGAGCACCCAGTAGGGTCCGTTCTTTTGCACCTCGATCTCGGCGCGGCCGGACGGCATCAGGTGCTCGGGCCCCGCGAGCGCAAGCGCGCCGGAGGGACAGGCGGCGATGACTGACTCGATCTCGTTGCGGCTGCCCTTGTCTGGCTGGACCCAGGGCTTTTCCGCCGGGTTGAAGACATTCCCGGCGATGCGGCCGCATTCGGCGGCGTGGGAGCATAGCCGAGGGTTGTAGGTCACGGTGACCTCCTCGCCCTCATAGGCGATCAGCCGGTCGCGCCCGGCGGCCGGGATCTCCGCGTCCGACTCGAAGCCCACGCGCTTGTGGCTGCCGTCGCAGAAGGGCTTTTTGGCGCTGTGGCCGCACCGGCAAAGCGTGGTGACGGGCTTCGTTTCCAGCATCGCCCCGTCCTCGCCCTTCAGGCGGGTCAACCGCTTGACCACGAAGGGCCCGTTCTCGCGCGCCTCGATGGTAACTTTGGTGTCATCGGTCATGCGCTTCTCCCTTAGGCTCAACGGGCAGTGTCGGCGCGCAACCGGCAGGCGTCAAATCCCGATGGCGTGAGGCTCAGGCCCGAAGCCCGTCCATGATCCGCACCAGTTCGGCGCTGATCCCGGCTTCGGAAAGCGCGTGACCGGCTTTCGCGACCATCCGCAGATCGGCGCGCGCCCAGTTCTGCGCCAGCGTCCAGGCAGAGACCGGCGGACAGATCATGTCGTAGCGGCCCTGCACGATCGTCGCGGGAACATCGCGCAGCTTCGCAAGGTCGCGAAGGATCTGGCCGTCGGCCTCAAGGAAACCCTTGTTGAGGAAATAGTGGTTCTCGAGCCGGGAAAACGCGCGGGCATAGTCGGCCGGCGCCTCGCCGACGATCCCGTCATGCTCGACACTGGCGAGCGCGTTCTCCCAGGCCGCCCAGCTGCGGGCGTAGCGGGTCTCCTCGGCGCGGTCGCCGGAGAACAGGCGGCGATGGTAGGCGGCGATCATGTCGTCGTGTTCATCCTGCGGGATCGGCCGGGTGAAATCGGCCCAGCGGTCGGGCCAGAACGCCCCGGCGCCGCCGCCATAGAACCAGCCGAGCTCGCCCTCGGTCATCAGGAACACGCCGCGCAGCACGAGGTGGCGGGCGCGGTCGGGATGGGTCTGCGCGTAGATCAAAGCGAGCGTCGCGCCCCAGCTGCCACCGAAGACGATCCAGTTGCGGATGCCAAGCGCTTCGCGGATCCGCTCGATATCGGCGACGAGGTGCCAGGTCGTGTTCGACTCGACGCTGGCATGGGGCCGCGAGCGGCCGCAACCGCGCTGGTCGAAGAGGATCACCCGGTAGACCGAGGGGTCGAAATAGCGCCGCATCGCGGGCGAGCAGCCGCCGCCCGGCCCGCCATGCAGGATCACAACCGGCAGGCCCGAGGGATGGCCGCACTGTTCGACGTAGATCTGGTGGCCGTCGCCGACATTCATCATGCGCTGATCGAACGGTTCGATCTGCGGATAAAGAAAGGCGCCTGCGCGCTTTTGCCCTGCGTCCCGGTCCATGATTGAATTATATAACGCAATCGAAGCGGCCCGCTATGGGGTCCGACAGGAAATGCCGGAGACGATGATGCACCGCGAGACCAACACGGTCGATCCCGCCGAAGTGGCGAAGTTCGAGGCGATGGCCGCCGAATGGTGGGATCCGCATGGCAAGTTCAAGCCTTTGCACATGATGAACCCCGTCCGGCTCGATTACATCACCCGCCAGATCGCCGCCGAATTCGGCCGCGACCTGGCGGCGGAACGCCCCTTCGACGGCTTGCGGCTGCTTGATATCGGCTGCGGCGGCGGGCTTCTCAGCGAACCGATGACGCGGCTCGGCGCCACCGTCGTCGGCGCCGACGCGGCGGCGCGCAACATTCCCGTCGCCCGGCTTCATGCCCAAGCGCAGGGACTCGATATCGACTACCGTCACACCACCGCCGAAGCGCTCGCGGCGGCGGGCGAGGTTTTCGACATTGTCCTCGCGATGGAGATCGTCGAGCATGTCGCCGACCCGCAAGCCTTCGTGACCACCTGCCGCGAGCTTCTGAAGCCCGGCGGGCTGATGATTGCCTCGACCATCAACCGCAACACCAAGAGCTTTCTCGCCGCGATCATCGGCGCCGAATGGGTGATGCGCTGGTTGCCGAAGGGCACCCATGACTGGGCGAAGTTCATCACACCGGACGAGCTCTTTGGCTTGATGCGCGCGGCGGAACTCGACCCGATCGACCGCAAGGGCTTCGTCTTCAATCCGGTGAGCTGGCGATGGTCGATCTCGGACCGCGACCTTTCTGTCAACTACGTCGCGGCGGGCCTTCGGCGCTGACCCTTACGCCTTGTCGAGCCGTAGCCTGAGTTCGCGCAGGATCGGCAGGACCGCGCGCACCTTGTCGGACCCGATCGCCTTGACGACATCGCCGATGATCGGCGCAACGGAGGCAAGTGCGGCATCGCGCGCGGCGCGGCCGGCCGGGCTGATCGAGACAAACTTGCGCCGCGCGTCGTCCCAATCGGGCCGTATATGGATGTGGCCCGCCCATTCGAGCTTGCTCAACGTGTTGGTCATTGCCCCACGGGTGACGTGAAAGGCATCAGCGAGCTGCGCCGGCGAGCGTTCGTCGTTCACATGGGCAAGGTGGTTCAGCACCGAGAAATGGCTGAGCTCCATCCCTTTCGGCAGCGCCCGGCTCACGAGGTTGCGCGCAAGCTGGTCGGCCATGAAGACCTCGGAGAAGAGCGCGATGGCCAAAGGATCGTGGGTCTCTGCCATCGCTCACGGCCCCTCGTAGTCGCGGTCATGGATGAGCGAGGGCACCCGCCCGCGCGCCTTCGCCACCTCGGCCAAGTCGAGGTCCACATAGCTGATGCCGACCCCGGTCCCACCGTCGCAAATGACCTCGCCCCAGGGTGCTATGGCAAGCGAATGGCCATGGGTCCGACGCGGCCGGCCGCCATGTGCGGCGTGACTGCCGGTCTGGGCCGGGGCGAGCACATAGGCGCCGTTCTCGATCGCGCGGGCGCGCAGGAGAGACTCCCAATGCGCCGCACCCGTGGTGTCGTTGAAGGCGGCGGGCACCGTCAGCACCTCGGCCCCGGCCTTGGCAAGGCGGCGGTAGAGATGCGGGAAGCGGACATCGTAGCAGACCGTCATGCCGATCCGGGCAAAGGGCGCCTCCGCCAGCACCGCGCGGGCACCGGGTCGGTAGCCGGCCGATTCCCGGTACTGCTCGGTCTCCGACACCGTGACGTCGAACATGTGGATCTTGTCGTAGCGCGCGGCGATCGCGCCATCGGGTCCGATCAGGAACGAGCGGTTGGCGAAACGCCCGTCCGAGTCATGGGTCTTGAGCGCGAGCGAGCCGATCAGCAGCCAGAGGCGAAGCTCCGTCGCCTCGGCCCGAAGGGCGGCAAGTGTCGAATCATCCTCCTCGTGGCGCAGCACCGCGTTCTGATGCCCGCGGTCCGAGGACACGCAGTTGGTGACCTCGGGCGTCAGCACGAAGCCGGCCCCCGTAGCGGCGGCCTCCCGCACCATCGCCCGGACAACCGGCAGGTTTTCCGCCGGGTCGTCGCTGGACGAGAGTTGCAGAAGCGCCGCCTTCATCTCTCAAGCCGCCAGCATGGGATCGAGCTTGCCGATCCGGTCGAGCGCGTGGAGGTCGTCCGATCCGCCGATATGTTCCCCGTCGATGAAAATCTGCGGCACCGTGTAGCGGCCATGCGCGCGCTCCATCATCGCGGCGCGAAGCTCGGGGTCGCCCGAGACGTCGATCTCCTCGAAGGCGACGCCCTTGGCAAGCAGCAGCCGCTTGGCGGCAAGGCAATAGGGGCACCAGGGGGTGGTGTAGATCTCGACGCGGGGCATGAAGGTCCTGATCCTTTGGTCGGGGCGACTATAGGGATTTAGGCATCCTTCGCAACGCGTGCCAGAACCAGGACCGAGACCGAGGCGGCACCCGCGCCAAGGCAGGCATCGGCCGCCGCCGCGAGAGTCGCGCCCGAGGTCATCACGTCGTCGACGAGCAGGATGTCCCGGTCCCGGGCCATATTGCCACGACGGGGATGGAGCCGGATCGCGCCCGCGACATTGCGGAAACGCCCGTCGCGGTCGCGGCCGTCCTGGCTTGCGGTCCGCCGCGCGCGCTGCAGCAAATCCGGGCAATGGTCGAGCCCGGCCTTGCGCGCGAGCGCTTTAGACAGCTCCGCCGACTGATTGAAACGCCGCCGCAGGAGCCGCGTCCAGTGGAGCGGCACCGGCACCACGAGCATGCCCGGCGTGACAATCGGCCGCGCCGCGCGCAGGAGCCAGTCGGAGGCCGGTCGCGCGAGGTCGAGCCGGTCGCCGTGTTTCAGCGCAAGCACCAGCTTGCGGCCGTTGTCGGTGTAGAGCATCGCCGCGCGCCCGCGCTGCCAGGGACGCGCGAGCGTCAGGCAGTCGTCGCAATACTCCGCCCGGCCCTCGTCCTCGCCGGGCAGCGGTGCGCCGCAGCGGTCGCATACGAGGCCCGTGATGAAGGGTGTCGTGCGCCAGCATGGGCCGCAGAGGCCAAAATCGGCATCGGTCGGCTCGCCGCAGCTGATGCATTGGGGCGGAAAGAGGAGTGAAAGCGCGCTTTGCATTCCGCCCCGAAGGCTTCTAGTTTCGCCCATCATGACCCAGCCTACGCCCCTCACCGACCGCGCAGCACTTCGCCGCAACCGCGCCCGTGCCGTTAGGCAGGGTGCCGAGACCTTCCTGCATGACGAGGCCGCCGCCGAGATCGAGGAAAGGCTGGGCGAGGTTAACAAACGGTTTACCGCACCGGCGATCGTCACCGGTTTTCCTGAGGCGTGGTCGACAATTCTGCCTGGAGCGCGGATTGTCGAGGACACCGAAACACTCGATCTGGAACCCGGCGCACATGACCTGGTGATTCACGGCCTCGCGCTGCATTGGGCGAACGATCCGGTCGGCCAGCTCGTGCAATGCCGGCGGGCGCTGAAACCGGACGGGCTGTTTCTCGGCGCGATGTTCGGCGGGCGAACGCTCGCCGAGCTCCGCGCCGCGCTCGCCGAGGCCGAAAGCCGGCTCACCGGTGGGCTGTCGGCGCGCGTCCTGCCGATGGGCGAGATCCGCGATCTCGGCGCGCTTTTACAGCGCGCGGGCTTCGCGCTGCCGGTCGCGGACGCGGCGAGGAAGACCGTGACCTACCGCACCGCCTTTCACCTGATCTCCGACCTGAGGGCGATGGGCGAAGGCAACGCGCTCAGTTCCCGTCCCCGGCGGGCGGCTCCGCGCGCGCTCTTCCCCGAGGCGGCGCGTATCTATGCCGAGAGTTATCCCGCTGTCGATCACCGCATCGCCGCGACCTTCGAAATGATCTTCCTCACCGGCTGGGCGCCGGATCCGAGCCAGCAGCAGCCGCTCCGTCCCGGCTCAGCCGCATCGCGGCTCGCGGATGCGCTTGGCGCGACTGAGACGCCGCTCGGGCCCTTCTCGAAGTCGGGCGATCATTGACGCGGGCGCCAATCCGGCTATCTCGGAACCCGGACAGCAAGGGAGCGGACATGAAGGACAAGATCGACCGACCCGGCGACGGGCGCCTCGTCCATGCACCGGCCGACCACCCGCCGGTGGCGCGGTCGCGCATCGGCATCCTCGTCGCAAATCTCGGCACGCCGGACGGCTACGATTATTGGCCGATGCGGCGCTACCTGAGCGAGTTCCTCTCCGACAAGCGAGTCATCGACTATCCGTCGTGGAAGTGGCAGCCGCTCCTGCAGCTCATCATCCTGTCGAAACGGCCCTTCACCTCTGGCGCGAACTACAAGTCGATCTGGAACCACGAGGAGGGCGAAAGCCCGCTGATGACAATCACGAAAGCGCAGGTCGCGAAGCTGCGCGAAGCCGCGGCGGCGCAGTTCGGTGACGGCGTGATGGTCGAGTTCTGCATGCGCTACGGCAACCCCTCGACAGCGAGCGTCGTGCGCCGGATGGTGGCCGCGGGCTGCGAGAAGATCCTGTTCCTGCCGCTCTACCCGCAATATGCCGGCGCGACCTCGGCCACCGCGAACGACCAGTTCTTCCGCGCCCTGATGGAAGAGAAACGCCAGCCTGCGGCCCGCACCACGCCCGAGTACTTCGACCATCCGCTCTATATAGAGGCGCTGGCACAGTCGGTGGAGCGCACCTATGCAACGCTCGACCAGAGGCCCGATGTGCTCGTCGCGTCCTACCACGGGATGCCGAAGCGCTACCTGATGGAGGGCGACCCCTATCACTGCCAGTGCCAGAAGACCTCACGGCTCCTGCGCGAACGGCTCGGCTGGGGCGAGGGCGCGATCGACACCACGTTCCAGTCGGTCTTCGGCCCCGAGGAATGGCTGCGCCCCTATACTGTGGAGCATGTTGTCGAACTCGCGAAGGCGGGCAAGAAGCGAATCGCGGTGATATCGCCGGCCTTTTCGGCCGATTGCATCGAGACGCTGGAAGAGATCCAGGGCGAGATCCGCGAGGCGTTCGAACATGCAGGCGGCGAAAGCTTCACCTACATTCCCTGCCTCAACGACGACGACGCGCATATCGCGGCACTGATTTCGGTCATCACCGACAATCTGGCGGGCTGGATTGCCTGATCGGTTCCGGATTTCAGGCAAAGAAAAAGGCGGTGGACAAAGCCACCGCCTTTTCCTCGAAGAACGTGCGTCCGATCAGTTGGCCGCCGCGGCCGCGATCAGGATGAGCGCGAGGATACCGACAACGATACCGGCCGACGAGCTGCTGGACTGCTCTTCGACGATCGGCTCCGGCTCCATGACCGGCTCAGCCATGCCGCCGGCGAAAGCGGTGGTGGCGGAAATCGAAAGTGCAGCGGCGAGCGCGAGCTTTTTCATGTATTCTCTCCATTTAAGCCGTGGCGAAATTTGCGATGAGGTCCGCCACAGTTTCATTCTTCACCTCGTATTACCCACTAGCGCACAAGATTCCAGCATTGCAACCGGCAGTTAGCGGGTAATACCAAAGGTTTCATGCTTGTAGTCAAATTAGCAACACCTGTGTGCCAACCTGCGTGAGCGAATACAATTCGGCGATGTGTTCGTTATACAGGCCGACGCACCCGTTGGACGAGCGCCGACCGATCTTGCGCGTGTCATGCGTGCCGTGGATCCGGTAATACTGCCACGACAGGTACAGCGCGTGGGTGCCGAGCGGATTGTCGGGTCCCGGCCCGACGTAATCCGGCCACTCCGGGTTGCGCTTCTTCATTTCCGGCGTCGGGCGCCATTCCGGTCCCACGATCTTGCGCACGATCTCGGTCCGGCCACGACGGGTCAGATCCTCGGTCAGCGGCACGCTGGTCGGATAGAGCCGGTAGATTGTCTGATCTTCTGACCAGAAATGCAGCGCCCGCGAGGTCGTGTCGACGAGGACCGCGCCGTTCCGCGTGTTGCTGAAATACGGCTGCCACTGCAACGAGCGGAAACTCGAGACGTTGCGGCGGGTGTTGGAGCCGATATCGCCCTCGACCTCGTATGTCTCGGGGCCGGTCTGCGCCAGCGCGGGCGCCGCGAGCGTCGCGCCGAACGCGGCCGCGGTTCCCAGGACCGCGCGGCGGCTGAATGTGCGGGTGGGATTGGAGCTCATCCTCAGGTCACCTTATTCCGATGTTATTAGGCGGGCCGTTGCCCGTGACGCGGCGCAGATTATCGGCACCGGCAGGAATTCTCAATTCACGCTGCCGTCAGAACATGCCGATCGCGCAAGAACGCGTTTGAACACTGTTGGCCGAGCCTGTAAAGGACGGGATTGCAGAAACGAAGGTAGCCATTCCATGATAAGACTTCTCGGCCTGTTTCTTGTCGCCGCGCTGACCGTCGCGGGCTGTGCCACGACACCGCCGGCCGTCGGTCCGGACGGACGTCCGCTGCCCAAGGCCTATGTGATCAAGCCGGGCGACGAGGGCCGCGTCACCTATTCGATGGTGGATTCGGTCAACACGCTGCGCAGCGCCGCGGGCGCCGCGCCGCTGACCCTGAATTCCCAGCTCACCGCCGCCGCCGCGACCCATTCGCGCGACATGGCCGTCCAGAACCGGCCTTGGCATTTCGGGTCTGACGGCTCCTCGCCGCTTCTGCGGGTGCAGCGCGCGGGCTATCCCGGCATGATGCTCGGCGAGAACATATCGGAGACCTACGAGACCGAGCTCGAGACGCTCTCGGCCTGGATGGACCTGCCGGACACGCGTGCGGTGATCCTCGATCCGAACGCGCGCGATGTCGGCTTCTCCTGGTATCAGGAGCCCGGCGGAAAGATCTGGTGGACGCTGGTGACTGGCGGTTAAACTTTTCTTACCAAGTGAAAAAGGCGGCCATCGGGCCGCCTTTTCTTATGGCAGGATGTAGATGGGCGTTCCCTCCCGGACCATGGAGTAGACCTCTTCCATCTCGCGGTCCTTGACGGCGATGCAGCCCGCCGTCCAGTCCTTGCCCCGACCACGGTTCTTGCGCGCCCTGCCGTGGATAAAGATGTCGCCCCCCGGCGACTTTCCCAACGCTTTCGCTTGGGCGACGTCCTGTTCGTTCGGATAGGAGATGCCGAGCGACAGGTGATAGCCGCTGTTCGGGTTGCGCCGGTCGATCAGGTACGCGCCCTCTGGCGTGCGCTGGTCGCCTTCATATTGCTTGTCCCCGATCGGATTCCCGCCCAACGCGATCTTGTAGCTCTTGAGCGCCCTAGTACCGTGAACGAGATGCATCTTGCGCTCGCCCTTGTAGATGACGATGCGGGTGACCTCCGGCCCGTTGTAGGTGCGGAACTTCGACCCGCACCCGGCCAGCACGCCCAGCGCCGCCATCCACATGAATGATCTGCGGTTCAACATGATCACTGCCCTTGCCTGCGTACTTTGTTTTTTTCGATTTTACACGCAACCGGATCGTTTCGGAAGCAGGCAGATTTCCGCCGATGCGAGATCCGGTCAGCGTACGAACCGCGCCACCAACTCGACGTGCGGTGACCAGCGGAACTGGTCAACGACCTGCACCCAGTCGAGGCGGTAGCCGGCGGCCGTGATGATTCGCGAATCACGCGCAAATGTCACTGGGTTGCACGAGACCGCAGCAATGACGGGAACCCCCGAACCCGCGAGTTCGCGCGCCTGCGCCTCGGCCCCCGCGCGGGGCGGATCGATCACCACGGCGTCGAATCGTTTCAGCTCGTCCGGCAGCAGCGGCCGCCGGAACAGATCGCGCGCTTCGGTCGTGACCCGGTGCAGCCCCTCGGCGCGCCGCCACCCCGCGTCGAGCACGGCGAGCATCGTGGCCTCGCCCTCGACCGCATGGATTTCGGCGGTCTCGGCCAGGGGCAGCGCGAAGGTGCCACAGCCGGAAAAGAGATCGGCGATCCGCCGCGCGCCACCGACAGCGTCCCGCACCGCCCAGACCAGCGCCGCCTCGCCGTCTTCGGTCGCCTGAAGGAAGGCGCCGGCCGGCGGCGCGACGCTTGCGGCACCGAAACGCTGCGCCGGCGGACGGCGATTGGCGACCGGCTCTCCGTCCCAGGTCAACCGGGCGAGACCGGCGGTATCGGCGAGCTGCGCAAGTTCCGAAAACAGGCTCTGTTCCAGCGGTTTTCCACCCGAAACCGCCAGATCGACGCCACCGTCGCTGCGCGTGACGGTAAGCGCGAGCTCGCCCTTCCGCGAGGCGCCGAGCATGGTGATTTCGCTGAGGACCGGCATCACGTCGATCAGATCGGGATGCAGAAGCAGGCAGCCCGGTATCTCGACGAGCGTGTCCGAGGCGCGGCCGTGAAAGCCGACGAGCGCGCCCTTCTTCGTCCGCCGCCCGGCCAGCGTCGCCCGGCGTCGGGAGCGCGCGGCTGAGGTGATGACCGGTCGGAACTCCGCCTCCAGCCCCTGCGCGGCGAGTGCTGTACGCACCACGTCGGCCTTCCAGTCCGCGACGAAATCGTCCGAGGCATGCATCAGCGCGCAGCCGCCGCAGGCGCGGTAATGCGCACAGGCGGGTTTGACCCGTTCGGGCGACGGCGAGACGATCTTCGGGCTCGCCATGCGGCCGGCCTCGACCTCGCCCTCGACGACCTCGCCGGGCAGTACCATCGGCACGAAGACCGGACCTTCGGCGATCCCGTCGCCGAGATGGCCGAGACGCTCGATTGTCAGCTTCACTCCGCCGCCTCCTCGACGCAGATGAAGCCGCCCGACTGCCGATCCCAGTAGCGCGCGTAAAGACCGCCGAGCGCCAGCAGCTCGGCATGGCTGCCCTCCTCGACGATCCGGCCCTGATCGAGCACCACGATCCGGTCCATCTCGGCGATGGTCGAGAGCCGGTGGGCAATCGCGAGCACGGTCTTGCCCTCCATCACCCGGTGCAACGCGCCCTGCACCTGCGCCTCGACCTCGCTGTCGAGCGCCGATGTCGCCTCGTCCAGCACGAGGATCGGCGCGTCCTTCAGGAAGGCGCGGGCAAGCGCGATGCGCTGGCGTTGGCCGCCCGACAGTTTCACACCGCGTTCACCGAGGTGAGCCTCGTATCCCGTGCGGCCCTTGTGGTCTTGCAATGTCTTGATGAACTCGTCCGCCTCGGCGGCCTTGGCGGCGGCGATCATCTCCTCCTCGGTCGCGTCGGGGCGGCCGTAGAGGATGTTGTCCCGCGCCGATCGGTTGAACATCGCGGTTTCCTGCGTGACCATGCCGATCTGGCGGCGCAAGCTTTCCTGAGTGACCTCTCTAACGTCCCGCCCGTCCACCAGAATCCGCCCCTTTTCGGCGTCATAGAGCCTGAGAAGCAGCGCCACCAGTGTCGATTTTCCGGCACCGGAGGCGCCGACGATCCCGATCTTCTCGCCCGGCCGCACCGTCAAGTTGACCCCGTCGAGCCCGCCCTTCTTGCGGCCATAGGCGAAGCTCACATCGTCGAAGCGAACCTCGCCCGCGATCTGGTGAAGCCGGCCGGCATCGGGCGCATCGGTCAACGTATGCGGCGGGGTCAGGGTGCGGATGCCATCCTCCACCTCGCCGATCGAGGCATAGATCGACATGAGGGTAAAGCTGACCCAGCCCGTCATCTGCGCGATGCGGATGGAGACGGCCCCCGCAGCGGCAATGTCCCCCGCCGTTGCGTGGCCGTGCGACCAGAGCCAGAGCGTGCCGCCGATCAGGATCACCGGCAGCACCCCGGCAATGGTCATCAGCGCCAGCCGGAACCAGGCCGAGAGCACCCCGAAGTCGAGCGCGGTCTCGCGAAAGCCCGACATGGCGCGCAAAGCCGCCTTGTCCTCGTGATCGGCATGGGCGAAGAGCTTCACGGTCTTGATGTTGGTGATCGTGTCGACGACCTGCCCGGTCACCATCGCCCGCGCCCCGGCCCGCGCCGCCGACTTGCCGCGCACGCGGGGCAAGAAGGCGCGAATTAGGGCGAGATAGGCAATGATCCAGACGCCCAGCGCCGCGGCCATCCAAGGATTGATGGTCAGGAGGAACAGCACCGACCCGATCATGGAGGCCAGCGCGAAAGCGATCGTGTTGATCGACTCGCTCGCGACATCGGTCACCGCGCGCGCGGCCTGCATCTGCTTCTGCGCGATCCGCCCGGCAAAGTCGTTGTCGAAGAAGGTGACCGCCTGCCCCATCGTCCAGCGATGCAGGCGCGACAGCACGAGCGGCAGCACGTTCGGCTGCACCACGATCGAGTTCGACGCCGCCGAAAGCCCGAAGGCAACGGGGCGCAGCACGACGAGGAAGAGGACGAAGCCCAGAAGCAGCGGCCAGTGGTCGGTGAAGATCGTCGCGGCGCTGGCAGAGGTCGCGAGATCGACGACCGCGCCGAGATACCAGGCAGTGACGACCTCCATCGTGCCGGCCGTGGCCGAAAGGATCGCCGCCAGCACGAGCGGCCCCCAGGCGCCGGAAAGGCACCAGAGCATAAAGGCGCCGAGCGTCCTCGGCGGCGGGCCTTCGGCGGGGCGGAAGGCGTCGATCATGTCGCCCATCTTCATTCCGCGGCCTCCTGCTCCTCGTCCGTTCCAATGAAGCCGCCAGACTGCCTTTCCCAGAAACGGGCGTAAAGGCCGCCTTTCGAAATAAGCTCGGCGTGAGTTCCCGCTTCGGCGATGCGACCATCGTCGAGCACCACGATCCGGTCCATCCGGGCGATGGTCGAAAGCCGGTGGGCGATGGCGATCACGGTCTTTCCCTCCATGACGCTGTAAAGCGTCTCCTGGATCGCGGCTTCGACCTCGCTGTCGAGCGCCGAGGTCGCCTCGTCCAGGACAAGGATCGGCGCGTTCTTCAGGATCACGCGCGCGAGCGCCACCCTCTGCCGCTGGCCGCCAGACAGCTTCACCCCGCGTTCCCCGACCTGCGCGTCATAGCCGGTACGGCCTCCGGGATCGGTCAGGTCGCTGATGAAGTCGTGCGCCTCGGCCCGTGTCGCGGCCTCGATCATCTCCGCCTCGGTCGCCTCGGGCCGGCCGTAGAGGATGTTGTCGCGCACCGAGCGGTGCAGGAGCGAACTATCCTGCTGTACCACGCCGATGCTGTGGCGCAGGCTGTCTTGCGTCACCGCGGCGATGTCCTGCCCGTCGATCAGGATCCGACCGCCTTCGGCATCGTAGAACCGCAGCAGAAGCTTCACGAGCGTCGACTTGCCTGAACCGGAGCGGCCGACGAGCCCGATCTTCTCGCCCGGATTGATCGTCAGATCGACGCTGGCGAGCCCGCCGAACCCGCGGCCGTAATGGTGGGCCAGCGACTGGATTTCGATCTTGCCTTCACGGAAAGCGAGCGGCTTCGCCCCGGCGCGGTCGGTGAGCGTGATCGGTTGGGCGATGGTCTCCATCCCTTCCGCGACGACGCCCAGAGCCTGGACGAGGTTCGAGGTCGCCCACATGATCCAGTAGGTCATGTTGTTGAGCCTGAGGACGAGCGCGGTGGCCGCCGCGACAAGCCCGACGGTCGCCTGCCCGGAATACCAGAGCATCAAGGCGAGCCCGGTGACCGAGACGATCAGGAAGCCGTTCAGCGCAGTCAGGGCGACATCCATCCTTGTGAGGATCCGCATTTCCGCCTGGAGCTTCTCGCGGGCGATCTCGATCGCCTCGCCAGTATAGGCGATCTCCCGGTCGTGATGCGCGAACATCTTGACCGAATGGATATTGGTGTAGCTGTCGACGATCCGCCCCGTGACGAGCGAGCGCGCATCCGACGCCGCCGTGGAGGCCGGTCCGACATGCATCACCGTCCAGCGCAGGAGCGCGACATAAAGCGCGATCCAGACCAGAAGCGGCACGACCAGCCGCGGATCGGCGCTCGACAGGAGCGCGGCAGACCCGATCAGCGTCGCCACCGCGAAAGCGACCGCATCGAAGGTCTGGAACACCGCATCTCCGGCGGCGGGCGGCGTCTGCACGATCCGGTTGGCGATGCGGCCGGCGAAGTCGTTCTCGAACCAGCCGACCGGCTGACGCAGGACGTGGCGGTGCGACCGCCAGCGAATCAGCGTGGCGAAGTTCGGCAGGATCGCATTGTGCAGAAGCGCCACGTCGATCCCGGAAACGATCGGCCGCAGCACGAGGACCGTGACCGCGGCAACGGCGAATTCTAGCCCGTGCGCGCGCATGACCTCGGCCGGCGAGCCCGCGGCGAGCAGGTCCACGAGCCGCCCGACATACCAGATCAGCCCGACCTCCAGTGCCGCCACCACCATCTTCAGCGCCCCCGTTACCGCGAAGACTGTTTGGAACGGCCGGGCATAATCCATCAGGAAGCGCAGGACCTGCTGCGGCGGCGCGTCCTTTTCTTCATAGGACGCATAGGGATCGACGAGGTTCTCGAAGAACCGGAACATCGGCGGGGCCTTTCGGGTTGCCGAACGGATATAGCGCCGCGCGCGGGAAAGGCAAACTCAGTGCCGCACGAGTTCCACGATCGACAGCACGATCAGCGCGGCCATAACGAGGTTGAAGACCTTGAGCCGCTTCGCCGTGGTCAACCAGCGCGCAATCGCCTGCCCGGCGTAACACCAGGTCGCGCCCGAACCGAGGCCGAGCGTCAGGAACACCGCGGTGACGATCGCCGCCGTGGTGATCGGCGCCGCCGGCAGGATGAACTGCGAGGTCGCCGCGACAGCCATCGACCAGGCCTTGGGATTGACCCATTGGAAGCCCAGCGCCTCGATGTAGGTCATCGGCCGCGCATCGGCCGATTTAGACCCTATTCCGCCCGAAGTCGCGACTTTCCAGGCGATCCAGAGGAGCAGCGCCGCGCCGCCCCAGCGCAGCGTCTCGCGGAGGATCGCGCTCGCCTGAAAGAGCCCGCCGAGCGCGAGGCCGACCACGAGCAGCATCAGCGGGAAGCCGGTCGCCACGCCCAGCCAATGCGGGATCGTCCGGCGGAAGCCGAAGTTCGCGCCCGACGCGGCGAGCATCGCGTTGTTGGGGCCCGGCGTGAACAGCGTGGCGATGGCCAGCGCGACAAGCGCCGGGAAGGCTTCGGGCAGCATTGGAACCCTCGGATGTGGAATGCCGCGCATCCTGACCGAAGCGGCCGGCGGATTTCAACCCAGCAATTGTTCCCGTGACAATTTGAAGTCCGACGCGATCCAGCGCGCCTCGAGCTCCTTCAACCGCGCGCCGAGCGCCAGCCCGGACAGCGCCGGCATCAGGTCGGCGGCGCGGATCGGAAACTCGGCGGCGGCGCCCTTCGCAACCTCGGCCTCCCACCCCTCGGGCAGCGACGCCTCAAGCAGGGCGGCGCGCAAGAGCACGATGTCGCGGGCAAGCCCCGCATCGTGGCGGTAGGCCAGCTCCGCCGGAGCCATCACGCCGCCGACTCCCTCGGTCAGGATTTCCAGCCGCCGCGCCTCGTCGCGGGACAGGCGCAGCGTATTAACGCGATCCTCGCCGCCGAGCACCGCGAGGCGCCTCAGCCAGTCGGGCGCATAGGGCGGCTCGACATGCACGAGCGGGCCCAGCGCGCGCGGATCGGCACCCGGCAGGATGCGGGCGAGAACGCCGGTCGCCTGCATCGCCGCGACCGCCGGGGCGGGATCGGGTGCGGCGAGCAGCCGGCGCATCTCGTGGCCGATCCGTTCGCGCGAAAGCGTGTCTATTCCAGCCGAATTGGCAGCGCAGGCGGCGATCGCCTCGGCATCCATCCCGGCCTCGGCGTCGCCGTAGAGCGCATGGAAGCGGAAGAAGCGGAGAATCCTGAGATAGTCCTCGCGGATCCGCGCATCGGCATCGCCGACAAAGCGCACCCGGCGGGCCTGAAGGTCGGGAAGCCCGCCGATCGGATCGACGATCCGGCCCTCGGCATCGGCGTAGAGCGCGTTCATGGTGAAGTCGCGCCGCGCCGCGTCTTCCTCGATCCGGCGCGAATAGGCGACCCTGGCGCGCCGGCCGTCGGTCTCGACGTCGCGGCGGAAGGTGGTGACCTCGTGCGGCTCGCCCCTGACGATGACCGTCACCGTGCCGTGCTCGATCCCGGTCGGCACGACCTTGAGCCGAGCCTTGCGGCCAAGCTCGACCACGCTGGCGGGTTCGGCGTCGGTGGCGATGTCGATATCCGCGACCGGCCTGCCGAACAGCGCATTGCGCACGCAGCCGCCGACGAGATAGGCCTGATAACCGGCATCGGTCAGAAGATGCAGCACCCGCTGCACCCCCTCCTCCGCGAGCCATTCGCCGCTGATCCTCATGCCGCCATCCGGTCCGCCAGCGCCCTGAGGATCCGCGCGGTTGCGCCCCAGATGTAATAGGGGCCGTAGGGCACGACGTAGTAGCGCCGCATTTCGCCGCGCCAGCGCCGGCCCTCGACGCGGAACCGCGCCGGGTCAGAGACATGGGCAAGCGGCACAGAGAACACCTCGTCGACTTCTCCGGCCTCCGGCACAGGCTCAAAAGCGTGTCTGATCCGGCCAAAAACGGGAGTGACGTTGAAGCCCGTCACGGTCTCATGCGCCGCCCAGGTACCGAGAACCTCGACCGCGCCCTCGGGCAGGCCGATCTCCTCGCGCGCCTCGCGCAGCGCCGCCTCGACCGGACCGGCATCGGTCGCGTCGACCTTGCCGCCGGGAAAGGCGATCTGGCCGGGATGGTGCTTCAGCCGCGATGAGCGTTTGGTCAGAACCACCTCGACCCCCGCCGGGCCGCATAGGAACGGCACCAGCACCGCCGCCGGCCTGAGTTCACGGCCCTCGGGCAGCACCGTACCGGGGTTGAGATCGTAATCAGACGTGTCGCGGCCGGGCCGCTGCAGCGCCCGCAGCACCGCGGCCAGCGGGTCACTCACCGTCATCGGGCGCCTTGGTCGCCTCGAAACCGAGCGTCGCCGGATCGAATTCGTAATGCGCGCCGCAGAACTGGCAATCGGCGGTGACGATGCCGTCATCGGTGGTCATGTGGATGATGTCCTTGGCCGAATAGATCGACAGGCTGTCGCGCACCTTGTCCGAGGAACAGGAACAGCCGAACTGTACCGACTGCGCGTCAAAGACCCGCGGCGCCTCCTCGTGGAAGAGCCGCACCAGGAGATCGGTTGGTGCGACCTGCGGGCCGATCAGCTCCAGCTCCTCGACGGTGTCGAGCAGGACGTTGGCGCGCGTCCAGTTCTCGCCCTCCTCGCCGTCGAGTATATCCTCTGCCGCGAGCAGCCCGCCCTCGCCGCTTCCGCCATCGGTGGCCGTCGGGGTCGAGGCCTTGGGCATGTGCTGCAACATCACTCCGCCGGCACGCCAATGCTCGGCCTCGCCCGGCAAGGTCGAGCGGCCAAAGGACAGCGCGAACCGCGTCGGAAGCTGCTCGGACTGGGCGAAATAGGTCTCTGCACAGGCCGAAAGCGAGCTACCCGACAAGGGCGTGATGCCTTGGTAGGGGACGTTGCCCGAGCCCTGGTCGATCAGGATCGCAAAGTAGCCCTCGCCGATCTGGGCGAAGCCCGGTGCCGCGGGA
Organism: Defluviimonas sp. D31; assembly: GCF_033436765.1. Taxonomy (NCBI): domain Bacteria; kingdom Pseudomonadati; phylum Pseudomonadota; class Alphaproteobacteria; order Rhodobacterales; family Paracoccaceae; genus Albidovulum; species Defluviimonas sp. D31. Next base: position 218,548 of record NZ_JAWQFN010000003.1, on the reverse strand, counting down.
TGCACCCGCTCCTCGTCATAGGACGCCCAGCCGCGGATCCGCGCGGAGCCGCCATCGGCGGACGGAGCGTAATAGTCCGTGGCGATGATCCGGACCGGACCGTCACCGCGGATCTGCAGCGAAAGCCTCCAGCGCAGCTTGATCGTCTGGCCGATCAGTGCAGTCAGAAGTGCCGCCTCGGCCACCAGCGCCTCGACCGCGGCGGGATAGCGGTGCTGGGTCAGGATCCGGTCGAGAACGCCGTCGAGACGCGCCACACGCCCGCGAATGTCGGACCGGTCGAGCTGGAACGGCAGAACGGTATCGTCCCAGGCGATCTTGGTCAGGTTGGTCATGGGGTTTCCTTGTGGCCTGCGCCCTGCCATACCGCGACTATATGGGGACGACAACCTCGCGGCCAAGGGCGGAGCATGATCAGGCGATTCGGGGAACCTCTGGTGCGGGGCCAGCGTTACGGGCTCAGGCATGGCGTCTATGCCGTCCTCTTGCAGGGCCGGGATATCCTGCTCACGTATCAGGCGGAGCCCGATCCGGAGTTCCAGCTTCCCGGCGGCGGCATCGACCCGGGGGAGTCGCCGCTCTGGGCGCTGCACCGTGAGGTGCGCGAGGAAACCGGCTGGTCGATCACCGCGCCGCGCCGAATCGGCGCGTTCCGGCGGTTCGTCTACATGCCCGAATACGACAAATGGGCCGAGAAACTCTGCACGATCTACCTCGCCCGTCCCGGTCGCCGCTACGGCCCGCCGACCGAGCCCGGCCACAGTGCGATCTGGATGCCCGCCGAAGCGGCGGTGCCGATCCTGGCCAATAGCGGCGATCGGCATTTCCTTTCACTGGCCCTGCGCGCCATCTAGTCCCGGTTCGCCTTCGCACCGTGAAACTCAAAGAAGACGCCCGAGATGTCGTCGCCGAATTCCGCGCCCGCGAAACCGGCCAGGTCCTGCATCAGTGCGTCGAGGAACGCGGCGCCCGACACACCCGACCGCAGGGTCATCAGCCGCGCGAGTTCGTCTTCGCCAAGTTGCACACCGGCTTGGTTTTCGGCCTCGGTGATACCGTCCGACATCAGGAACAGCCGGTCTCCGGCCAGGAGCTGCGCCTCGAAAGGTTCGTAGCCGGCCTCCTCGACCAGGCCGATCGGCAGGCCGCCCCGCCCGATATACTCCACCCGGCCATCGGCACGCAGGATCGCCGGATAGGGATGGCCGGCCTGCACCATGACCACGCGGCCGGTCACGAGATCGACATCGGCATAGGCCAGGGTGAAGTAGTTCTCGGTCTGCAACTCGCGGAACACCAGCCGGTTCAGCTGCGCGGCAAGGTCAGCCGGGTCGCGCGCGTCGTAGATCCCGAACTCGGTCAGCACCAGCGCCACGTTCTGCTCGGGTGAATTGCCCGACAGGTAGCCTGCCAGACGCGCGGTCATCAGCGCAGAGGTGATGCCGTGACCGGAAACGTCGATTGAGAACAACCCGACCCGGCGGGCGTTGATCGGGAAAAACCCGACGAGGTCGCCACCGACATGGCCAGAGGGCCGAAGGAGCAGGCTGACCTCGGCATTGCCAAAATCGCGGTGCCGTTCGCGCACCAGGCTTTGCTGGAGCTTTCTCGCCTCCACGAGGTCGCGGTCGACCGAATCGTAGATCGCCTGAAGCTCTTCCAGGGTGGAGGACAGCAGCCGGTTCTTTTCAGTGAGTTCTCGCTCCATCCTGAGAATCCGCTCGCCTGCAGCGATTCGGGCCCGCAGCTCGTCACCGCTGACCGGCTTTGTGAGGAAGTCGTCTGCGCCGCCTTCGAGGCCGCGGGCGATCTCGGCGGATTCTGTCTTGGACGTCAGGAGAATGAAGTAGGTGTAGCCGCTTTGAAGCCGGTCGCGGAGGGCCTGGCAGAATTCGATCCCGGTCATGCCGGGCATCATCCAGTCCGAAATCACCAGATCGGGCGCGGCGGCCGCCGATAGATCCAATGCCTCCTCGGCGCTTCCGGCTTCGAGAACCTCATATCCCGAGCGCGCGAGCTGGGAGCTGAGAATCCGCCGCTGCATCCGGCTGTCATCGACTACCATCACACGACGCACCGCGGCCGCGGCACCCGCCATGCCGGTCTCTATCGTCGGGCTTGCCTGCACTCAAATGATCCTTCGCCCGGGCAATCCGGTCGCCGCCGAACGCTAGCGCCGGCCGGGTTAAGATCATCTCAACAGGCTGGCGCAGCCGTGACTTTCCGCCGGTTAACCTGCCCGCAAGACTCCGGGCCTAGAGTTCCGGCACAAGACATTTCTTCCGGGATGGGCACGATGATAGATTGGCAGCGGGTGAACGATTTGCGGGCCGAGGTCGGCGCCGACGGGCTTGGCGAAATCGTGGAGTTGTTTCTCGACGAGGTTGAGGGGATCGTGATGCGGCTCGGAAAGGCCCCGGACCCGGCGCGCTTCGAGGCCGATTTACATTTCATGAAAGGCGGCGCCTGGAATCTCGGCTTTGCCGAATTCGGCGCCCTGTGCCAGGACGGAGAACGCCGCGCCGCGGCTGGCCGCGCGGACGAAATCGACATCGACCGCATCGTCGCAAGCTATTTTGCATCCAAGGACGAATTCATGGCCCGACTCGCGACCGGCGCTGGCGCAGGCATGTCCGCAGCCTGACCGCCCTGTTTAGATCAGGAACTCGGCCAGTGCCTCGTCCTCAGTGATATCGCGGTACGTAAAGGCCGCGTCGTCGAGCTTTGAGAACAGGGCGACGAAATTGTCTGCGCGCTTGGTTTCGATACCAATCAAGACCGAGCCGAAGTTCCGGGCCGACTTCTTCAGGTATTCGAACCGGGCGATATCGTCGTCCGGGCCGAGCATGGTCAGGAATTCGCGCAACGCACCGGGACGCTGCGGCATGCGCAGGATGAAGTACTTCTTCAGCCCGGAGTACCGCTGGGCGCGTTCCTTGACCTCGGGCAGGCGTTCGAAATCGAAATTGCCGCCGGAGGTGATGCAAACCACCCGCTTGCCGCGGATCGCCTCGGCCAGCACCGGAAGAACGTCGACCGACAGCGCGCCGGCAGGCTCCAGCACGATGCCCTCGACGTTCAGCATCTCGAGCATCGTCACGCAGATCCGGTCCTCCGGCGCGGCAAGGATCTGCTCGGCCCGCGCCCAGCTCAGGCGGTCAAACGGCTCGGCGCCGATCCGGGCCACCGCGGCTCCATCAACGAAACTGTTGAGCCGTTTCAGCGTCACCGGTTCCCCGGCCACGACGGCGGCTGCCAGGCTCGCGCCGCCCGCGGGCTCGACGAAGCGATAGTCGGTCCCCGGCGCAACCACGCCGAGATAGCCGATCACGCCCGAGGCGAGGCCGCCGCCGCCGACCGGCAGGATCACCAGATCCGGCGCCGAACCGAGCTGATCAAGAATCTCGACCGCCACGCTTGCCTGACCCTCGATCACGTCGGGGTCGTCGAATGGCGACAGGAAATGGGCGTCGGCCTCGACGCAGTACCGTTGCGCGGCCGCGAGCGTCTGGTCGAAATAGTCGCCGACCAGTTTGATTTCGACACTATCCTGCCCGAAAACCTTGGTCTTGTCGATTTTCTGCTGCGGCGTCGTCACCGGCATGAAGATCGTGCCGCGGACCCCGAAATGGCGGCAGGCATAGGCGACGCCCTGGGCGTGGTTGCCAGCACTGGCACAGACGAAATGGCCGTGCGCGGGGTCGGCGGCCAGCGTCTTGCGCATCGCGGTGAAGGCGCCGCGCAGTTTGTAGCTGCGCACCGGGGTCAGATCCTCGCGCTTGAGCCAGATCTCGGCACCGTACCGGGCCGAGAGGTGGTCGTTGCGCTGCAGCGGCGTCGGCGGGAACAGGCTCCGCAGCGCCTCGGTCGCCTGCCGTGCCGCCTTTGCAAAACCGTCCATGATCGTGCCTCCGCTCGTGATCCGGCTCTTCGGCCATGAACCGGCGCGACTGTCAAGGAAGCGATGCCTGCTTGCGGCACCCGTTGCTTGCCCTTGCGTCGAAACTCCGTTAATCGCGGCGCGATTGCCCCTCGCCGACGGAGTGCCCCATGTCCGCGCCCAAGAAAGTCGTCCTTGCCTATTCCGGCGGTCTCGACACCTCGATCATCCTGAAATGGCTGCAGACCGAATACGGCTGCGAGGTCGTGACCTTCACCGCCGATCTCGGCCAGGGCGAGGAGCTGGACCCCGCGCGCCGGAAGGCGGAGCTTCTGGGGATCAAGCCCGAGAACATCTATATCGAGGACGTCCGCGAGGAATTCGTGCGCGACTTCGTCTTCCCGATGTTCCGCGCGAATGCGCTTTACGAGGGGCTCTACCTCCTCGGCACCTCGATTGCCCGGCCGCTGATTTCCAAGCGGCTCGTTGAGATCGCCGCCGAGACCGGAGCCGACGCTGTGGCGCATGGCGCGACCGGCAAGGGCAACGACCAGGTGCGGTTCGAGCTTTCGGCCTATGCGCTCAACCCCCACATCAAGGTCATCGCGCCGTGGCGCGAGTGGGATCTGACCTCGCGCACCAAGTTGCTGGAGTTCGCCGAGGCGAACCAGATCCCGATCGCCAAGGACAAGCGCGGCGAGGCGCCGTTCTCGGTCGATGCGAACCTTCTGCACACCTCCTCCGAGGGCAAGGTGCTGGAGAACCCGGGCGACGAGGCGCCGGACTATGTCTACCAGCGCACCGTGCATCCCGAGGAAGCGCCCGATGCGCCCGAGATGGTGGAGATCACCTTCGAGAAGGGCGACGCGGTCGCGATCAACGGCGAGGCGATGAGCCCGGCTGCGATCCTCACGAAACTCAACGAACTCGGCGGCAAGCATGGCGTCGGCCGGCTCGACCTCGTGGAAAACCGTTTCGTCGGCATGAAGTCGCGCGGGGTCTACGAGACGCCGGGCGGCACGGTGCTTCTGGAGGCCCATCGCGGCATCGAGCAGATCACGCTCGATAGCGGCGCGGGGCATCTCAAGGACTCGATCATGCCGCGCTATGCCGAGCTCATTTACAACGGCTTCTGGTTCTCGCCCGAGCGCGAGATGCTGCAGGCGCTGATCGACAAGAGCCAGGAGCATGTCTCCGGCACCGTCCGCGTGAAGCTCTACAAGGGCTCGGTCCGGACCGTCGCGCGCTGGTCGGATCACTCGCTTTACAGCGAGAAACACGTCACCTTCGAGGAGGACGCCGGCGCCTACGACCAGAAGGATGCCGAGGGTTTCATCCGCCTCAACGCGCTGCGCCTGAAGCTGATCGCCACACGCAATGCGCGGGTGAAGGACTGAAGCCTTCGTGACGTAACGCTCCGGTTGCGCCTCGAAGGCCGCCGATCCTAGATCCTTCCGGACAACCGGGAGGATCTCATGCCGCTAGACGCCATCGCCGCCGACATTGCCAGGACGCTCGAGACCCGGAACTTCTCCGGGTCGCTCAAGTTCGACTGCGGCGAGGCCGGGGTGATCGTGCTGGCCGACGGCACCGCCTCGACGTCGGACCGCGAGACCGACTGCACGCTGACGATCTCAGAGGACAATCTCGTGAAGCTCCTGACCGGCAAGCTCAACCCGATGACCGGGGTGGTGCTCGGCAAGCTGAAGGTCTCGGGCGACCTCGGCGTGGCGATGGGGCTTGCGAAGCTTCTGGGCTGAAACAGTCTCTTTTCTGGCTGAAATCGCGCCGGACGAGCGGTTGCTCACGACGCTTCACGGGAAGATGACTTGCCGTCGGGCCGAGTTCCTCCATGCTTCGGCAAACCGGAGGCCGCCATGCTGAGACTTGCCCTTGCCCTGACTTTCCTCGCCAGTCCGACCCTGGCCGCGACCGAAACCGCGATCGTCGCGGGCGGTTGCTTCTGGTGCGTGGAGGCGGATTTCGAAAGTGTGCCAGGGGTGAAAGAGGTCGTCTCGGGCTATACCGGCGGCAAGACTGCCAATCCGACCTACAAGCAGGTCAGCGGCGGCGGCACCGGCCATTACGAGGCCGTAGAGATCCGCTACGACCCGGACAAGATCAGCTACCCGAAGATCCTCGAGATGTTCTTCCGCTCGATCGACCCGACCGATGCCGGAGGCCAGTTCTGCGACCGGGGCGAAAGCTATCGCACAGCGATCTTCGTGAAGGATCAGGGTCAGCGCAACGCGGCCGAAGCTGCGAAGGCCGCGGCGGAACTGGCGCTCGGCCGGAAGATCGTAACGCCGATCCTGAAGGCGAAGCCGTTCTACGAGGCCGAGGCCTACCACCAGGATTACTACAAGGGCACCGACCTGGTGCTGACCCGGCGCGGCCCGAAGCGGCAGGCGGAGGCCTACAAGTTCTACCGCAAGGCCTGCGGCCGCGACGCTCGGATTGAGGCGCTCTGGGGCAGCGCGGCGCCCTTCGCCCACTAGGCCCGGAAGGCCTCGACCTCGTTCAGCGTCGGGATCGCATCGGCGGTGCCGTGGCGCGTGACCTTGAGGCTCGCCGCCGCGCCGGCAAGCGACAGCGCCTCGGCCGGCGTCCGGGCGGCATCGCGGGCGGCGGCGAAATAGCCCGCAAAGGTGTCGCCGGCGCCGGTCGTGTCGACCGGGCGCACCTTCACGGGCGCGGCTAAGGCACGGTCACCCTCGCGCGAGCGCCATTCGGCGCCTTCGGCGCCGCGCGTCACCAGAAGTTCGGGCACGTCGATCAGGTCGAGCCCGATCCCCATCGCCGCGGCGAGCTGATCGGCCTCGACCGCGTTAAGGGCCAGAACGGAGACGTTTTCCAGAACCGCCTGCACCGCGCCGATATCGAAGGGGGCGGCGGAATAGATCACCCGCATGCCACGCTCACGCGCCAGTGCGGCCGCTTCGGCCTGATGCGCCGTCTCGTTCTGCAAGAGCAGCGTGTCGCTTGGCCCGGCACCGGCCAGCGCGGCTTCGATCAGCGAGAATGGCAGAGCCCAGTTGGCGCCGGGAAAGAGCACGATGGCATTTTCGCCGCCCGCATCGACGTTGATGATCGCATGGCCCGACGGCGTGTCGAGCCGGGCGACATGGCTTGTATCGACCCCCCAGCCAGCCAGCCGGTCCACCGCCCAGGCACCATCGGGCCCGACCGCGCCGATATGGACGACCCTCGCCCCGGCCTTGGCGGCGGCGGCGGACTGGTTCGCGCCCTTGCCGCCAAGTCCCACCGTGTAGCTCTCGGCCGCCAGCGTCTCGCCGGGCGCCGGCAGATGCGGCACCCGGTAGAAGTGGTCGATGTTGATCGAGCCGAGATTGTAGATCGTCATCCCTGTCCCAGCCGGCAGGCGGCGATCACCGCCATGTTGAGGATATCGTTGACCGTGGAGCCCATCGAGCAGATCTGGATCGGCTTGTCGACGCCGGTCAGGATCGGTCCGATCACGGTCGCGCCCGCCATCTCCTGCAGGAGCTTCACCGAGATCGAGGCCGAATGCCGTGCCGGCACGACGAGCACGTTGGCGGGCCCGGTGAGTCGGCAGAAAGGATAGTGCGCCAACTGCTCGGGATTGAGCGCCACGTCCACGGTCATCTCGCCGTCGTACTCGAAATCGACCCCGCGCTCGTCGAGCACGCGCGGCGCCTGGTGCATCTTGGTTGCGCGCTCCGAGACCGGGTAGCCGAAGGTCGAGAACGACAGGAACGCGACGCGCGGCTCGATCCCGAGGCCACGGGCCACGAGCGCGCCGCGCTCGGCGATATCGGCGAGGTCGTTCTCATCGGGCCATTCATGCACCAGCGTGTCGCCCAGGAAGATGATCCGGCCGCGATGCACGATCGCGGTGATGCCGACGGCGCCATCCTCGGCCCTCACGTCAAAGACATGGTTGATGAGGCCGAGCACATGGGCCGACTTGCGCGTGGCCCCGGAAACGAGGCCGTCGCCGTGGCCGTGCGCCAGCATCAGCGCCGAGAAGACATGGCGGTCACGCGCGGCAAGGCGATGAACGTCGTGCCAGTCGAAGCCCTTGCGCTGCAGCCGCTCGTAGAGGAACTCCTTGTAGGTATTGAGATGCTTGGTGTTGGCGGCGTTCACGACCTCGATTTCGCCGACTGCATCGGCGAGCCCCTCGGCGTTGAGCTTCTCGGCCACGTCGTGCTCACGGCCCACGACCAGCGCCTTGCCGAGCCCCGCGCGCTGATAGGCGACGGCGGCGCGCAGCACGCGCGGGTCGTCGCCCTCGGCGAAGATCATCCGCGCCTGGGCGGCGCGAGCACGGGCATGGATGCCCTGCAGGATCGAGGCCGTCGGATCCATCCGGCTCTTGAGGTGAAGCTCGTAGGCCTCCATGTCGATGATCGGCCGACGGGCGACGCCGGTATGCATCCCGGCCTTTGCGACCGCCGGCGGGATGACGTGGATCAGGCGCGGGTCGAACGGCGTCGGGATGATGTAGTCGCGCCCGAACGAAAGCTTGCGGCCATAGGCCATCGCCACCTCTTCCGGCACCGGCTGTCGGGCGAGCTTCGCCAGTGCCTCGGCGCAGGCGATCTTCATCTCGTCATTGATCGCGCGGGCATGGATGTCGAGCGCCCCGCGGAAGAGATAGGGAAAGCCGAGGACGTTGTTGACCTGGTTCGGGTAGTCCGACCGGCCGGTGGCGACGATCGCATCCTCGCGCACCTCGTGCGCCTCTTCCGGCGTGATCTCCGGATCGGGGTTGGCCATCGCGAAGATGACCGGGTTCGGCGCCATCGAAGCGACCATGTCCTGCGTCACCGCGCCCTTGGCCGACACGCCAAGGAAAACGTCGGCGCCACGCATCGCGTCCTCGAGCGTCCGCGCGTCGGTCTTGATCGCATGGGCCGATTTCCACTGGTTCATGCCTTCCTGGCGGCCCTGGTAGATCACCCCCTTGGTGTCGCACATGATGCAGTTTTCCGGCCGCGCGCCCATCGTCTTGATCAGTTCAAGGCACGCGATGCCCGCCGCCCCGGCGCCGTTCAGCACGATCCGGCAATCCTCGAGCCGCTTGCCCGACAGTTCCAGCGCGTTGATGAGCCCGGCGGCACAGATGACGGCGGTGCCGTGCTGGTCGTCATGGAACACCGGGATGTCCATGATCTCCTTCAGGCGGCTTTCGATGATGAAGCATTCCGGTGCCTTGATGTCCTCAAGGTTGATGCCGCCGAAGGTCGGGCCCATCAGGCTGACGGCCTTGATGATCTCGTCGGCATCCTCGGTATCAAGCTCGATGTCGATCGCGTTCACGTCGGCGAAGCGCTTGAAGAGGACCGCCTTGCCTTCCATCACCGGCTTCGAGGCCAGGGCCCCGAGATTGCCGAGCCCGAGGATCGCGGTGCCATTCGACACGACCGCGACCATGTTCCCCTTGACCGTGTAGTCATAGGCGGTGCCGGGATCGGCAGCGATCGCCTCCACCGGCACCGCGACGCCGGGCGAATAGGCCAGGCTGAGGTCGCGCTGCGTCGCCATCGGCTTCGAGGCGTTGATCTCGTACTTCCCGGGCGTGGGGTTGAGGTGATAGGCAAGCGCCTCTTCAGGCGTGACGCGGTTCTTCGGAGCCATAAGCGACGTTTCCTTGATCGTTTCCGCCGTCATAGCGCCGCTTCCCTCGGGTCACAATGCACCGATTAGCGGCTTTTCCCCGGGGGCACGGTTTTGTAGGGTCTCGGCGAGGATCGAGGGGGTGCGCGTGAACGCTCAGGACGGCAATGTGACGCCGATGATGGCACAGTTTCTGGAGATCAAGGGGCGCTACCCGGACGCGCTCCTCTTCTACCGGATGGGCGATTTCTACGAGATGTTCTTCGACGACGCCGAGGCGGCGGCTTCGGCGCTCGACATCGCGCTGACCAAGCGCGGCCAACATCTCGGGCAGGACATCCCGATGTGCGGCGTCCCGGTGCATTCCGCCGAGGGCTATCTCCTGACGCTCATCCGCAAGGGCTTCCGCGTCGCCATCGCCGAGCAGATGGAGGACCCGGCCGAGGCGAAGAAGCGCGGCTCTAAATCGGTCGTGGCGCGCGACGTGGTGCGGCTCGTGACGCCCGGAACGCTGACAGAGGAGTCGCTTCTGGAGGCGCGGCGCCACAACTTCCTCGCCGCCTGGGCCGAGGTGCGCGATGCGGCCGCTCTCGCCTGGGTCGATATCTCCACAGGCGAGTTCCGGGTGATCCCCTGCCCGGCCTCCCGGCTTTCGCCGGAACTGGCCCGGCTCGCACCGCGCGAGGTCATCGTCAGCGAGGCGAAAGAGGCTGATCTGGCCGGAATAGTCTCTGATTCCGGGGCCGCGATGACGCCGCTCTCGCGGGGATCCTTCGACAGTACCGGGGCTGAAAAACGCCTTTGCGAGCTTTTCGACGTCGCCACGCTCGACGCCTTCGGCAGCTTCGACCGGGCCGAGGCCTCGGCGATGGGCGCGATCGTCGACTATCTCGACCTCACCCAGCGCGGAAAGCTGCCGCTTCTGCGCCCGCCCCTGAAGGAAGTGCCCGGCGGGTCGGTACAGATCGACGCCTCGACGCGGCGCAATCTGGAAATCACCCAATCGCTCTCCGGCGGGCGCGATGGCTCGCTGATCGCCGCGATCGACCGCACTGTGACCGCGGGCGGCGCGCGGCTTCTCGAACGGCGGCTCTCCGCCCCCTCGCGTGATCTCACCGAGATCCGCGCGCGACTAGAAGCGGTTCGGTTCCTCACCGGAGAAGCCCGGCTCGCAGAGGCGTTGCGCGCCGACCTCAGGAAAACGCCCGACATGGGCCGGGCGCTGTCGCGGCTCGCCCTCGACCGGGGCGGCCCGCGCGACCTCGCCGCAATCCGCGTGGGTCTCGCCGAGGCCGGGTCCATTGCCCGGCGGCTTGACGGAGACGCGCCGGCACGGCTCGCGGGTGCCGCGAAGGATCTCGTCGGTTTCGACGATCTCGTGGCCTATCTCGAGGCGGCCCTGGTGGCGGAGCCGCCCCTTCTCGCCCGCGACGGTGGCTTCATCGCGGCCGGCCACAACCCCGACCTCGACGAGGCGCGGCAACTGCGCGACGAGGGTCGCGGCGTGATCGCCCGGATGCAGGCCGACTACATCGCCGAGACGGGCATCCAGAGCCTCAAGATCAAGCACAACAACGTGCTCGGCTATTTCATCGAGACGACCGCGACCCATGCCGAGAAGATGCTCTCGGCGCCCCTGAACGAGACCTTCATCCACCGCCAGACCACCGCCAACCAGGTGCGCTTCACCACGGTACCGCTGTCGGAGATGGAAACCCGGATCCTCAACGCCGGAAACCTCGCGCTCGAGATCGAAAAAAGGCTCTATGACGGCCTGAAAGCGATGGTCCTCGACGCCTCGGCGCTCGTCTCGCAGGCCGCGCGCGCTCTCTCCGAGATCGACCTCACCGCCGCCTTCGCCGACCTCGCGCGGGGCGAGGACTGGTGCGAACCGCAGGTCGACGACAGCCGCGCCTTCGAGATCGAGGGCGGGCGGCACCCAGTCGTGGAGCGCGCCCTGAAACGCACAGGCGAGCCCTTCATCGCCAATGACTGCCTGCTGACTGCTTGCGATACCCCCTCGATCTGGCTCTTGACCGGCCCCAACATGGCCGGCAAGTCGACATTCCTGCGCCAGAACGCGCTCCTCGCGCTCCTCGCGCAGGCCGGCAGCTTCGTCCCGGCGCGCCGCGCCCATATCGGGCTCGTCAGCCAGCTTTTTAGCCGCGTCGGCGCCGCCGACGACCTCGCCCGCGGGCGATCCACCTTCATGGTCGAGATGGTCGAGACGGCGGCGATCCTCAACCAGGCCGACGACCGGGCACTCGTCATCCTCGACGAGATTGGCCGCGGCACCGCAACCTATGACGGCCTGTCAATCGCCTGGGCGACGCTCGAACACCTCCACGACGTGAACCGGGCAAGGGCGCTCTTTGCCACCCATTACCACGAGATGACCGCGCTCGCGCACAAGCTCGACGGCGTGGAAAACGCCACCGTTGCGGTGAAGGAATGGGAAGGCGAGGTGATCTTTCTGCACGAGGTCAGGAAGGGCGCGGCCGACCGCTCCTACGGCGTGCAGGTGGCACGGCTTGCCGGCCTGCCCGCAGCGGTCGTTGAACGGGCGAAGGTCGTGCTCGAGGCGCTCGAGAAGGGCGAGCGCGAGGGCGGGACGCGCAAACACACGCTGATCGACGACCTGCCCCTGTTCAGCGCCGCGCCCGTCTCCCCGCCGAAGCCGGCGAAACAGGACTCGAGGCTGAAAGACCGGGTCGCCGCCCTTCATCCCGACGAGATGACACCGCTCGAAGCGCTATCGGCGCTCTATGAGCTCAAGACCTTGGCCGGCGACTGACGCGCCCGGCCTGCCTTTCTTCATTGCCAAAATACCCCACGGGGGTGCGGGGGTGTGAAACCCCCGCCTGCGAC
>NZ_JAWQFN010000003.1:0-206126 GCF_033436765.1 Defluviimonas sp. D31 | reverse complement strand
GGGGGGGGGTTGTCCCCCCCCCCCCTGCGACGCCGGACGTCAGGACTTCGGCGTCGAGGACACGCCGACCTGCGCGGGCCGCAGCAAACGCTCATGGAGCATGAATCCCTCGGTCATCACCTGGATGATGTCCCCCGCCTTGGTGCCGGGCACAGGTGCTTCAAACATCGCCTGGTGAAGCTGCGGATCGAAGGTCTCGCCGACTGCCGGTACGACCGGCTGCACACCATGCTTTCCAAGGACGCTGATCAGTTCGCGCATGGTCAGCTCGACGCCTTCGATCAGACCCTTGGCGGCAGCGCGGCTTTCCTCGCTGGCCGCATCGAGCGCGCGCTTGAGATTGTCATAGACCGGCAGGAGGTCGCGGGCGAGCCTTGAGCCGCCGTATTGCTCGGCCTCGCGGCGGTCGCGCTCGCCGCGCTTGCGGATGTTCTCGGCGTCCGCGAGCGCGCGCATGAACCGGTCGCGCATCTCGTCACGCTCGGCGCGGAGCGCCTCAAGCTCTCCTGCCATCACGTCGGTCTCGAATCCCTCGTCGCCGATCAGCGCCTGGTCTTCGGCAATCTCGTCTTTCTTCATGTCACTCATGGTCTTATCCCTTGCGCTCCCCGGACAAGAGCCGTCCGACGAGTTGCGCCGTGTAATCGACGATCGGAACGATACGGCCATAGTTGAGCCGCGTCGGCCCGATCACGCCGATGGCACCGATGATCTTTCGGTCAGCGTTCATATAGGAAGAGACCACAAGAGAGGAACCCGAAAGTGAGAACAACTTGTTCTCCGAGCCGATAAAAATGCGCACCCCCTCGCCCGTTTCGGCCAGTTCGAGGAATTCGGCGATGTCGCGCTTGCGTTCGAGATCGTCGAAGAGCGTTCGAATCCGGTCGAGATCGGTCTCGTCGGCCTGGTCCAGCAGATGGGCGCGGCCGCGCACGATCAGGCGCTCCTGGGACTCGCCAGGATTCTCCCACACGGCGAGGCCACTTTCCACGAGCGCGTGCGCTGCGGCGTCGAGCTCCTGGCGGCGTCGGGCAATCTCGGTCCGCATATGGACACGAAGTTCGGAAAGTGTCCGGCCCTCGGCCAGCACGTTGAGGAAGTTGGCCGCCTCGCGCATCGAGGACGGCGTCTGGCCGGGTGGCGGGGTGAAGACGCGGTTCTCGACCTGGCCATCGGCAAAGACCAGCACAACCAGCGCGCGGTCAGGGCCGAGGTTCACGAACTCGATATGGCGGATCGGCGCCTCGTGCTTCGGCGTGAGCACGAGGCTCGCGCCATGTGTGATGCCGGACAGAGCCTGGCCGACGCGGTCGAGAAGCGAGGCGACCCCCGGTTCCTTGCCGCCCGTCGTGGCATCGATCGCCTCGCGGTCCTGGAGCGAGAGCGTCGAGACTTCCATCAACCCGTCGACGAACATCCTGAGTCCGAGCTGGGTCGGGATCCGACCGGCCGATGTATGGGGGCTGTCGAGAAGTCCGAGATGCTCGAGATCCTGCATCACGTTGCGGATCGTCGCGGCCGAGACCTTCTCGCTCATGGCGCGGGTCAGCGTGCGCGAGCCGACCGGATCACCGCTGTCGAGATAGCCCTCGACCACGCGCCGGAACACCTCCCGCGAGCGGTCGTTCATCTCGGCCAGGATCTTCGCTCGGTCACTCATCGCCTTCCCCATATGGGTGCGGGACAGTTAAAGAGCCAAGGCCCCAACCGTCAATCGGGGTTGCATCGGCTGCCAAGCGGCCTGTATCTGGCCGAAAGAGAGAGGAAAGGACGATCCATGCGACCCTCTGGCCGGAAACTCGACGAGATGCGGACGATCTCGATCGAAACGGGCGTCACCAAACACGCCGAGGGATCCTGTCTGATCCGCTGTGGCGACACTCATGTTCTGTGCACCGCGACGATCGAGGACAAGGCGCCCTCGTTCCTGAAGGGCACCGGGCTCGGTTGGGTGACGGCGGAGTACGGGATGCTGCCGCGCGCCACCAACACCCGCAACCGCCGAGAGGCCGCCGCCGGCAAGCAGTCTGGAAGAACACAAGAAATTCAAAGGCTTATAGGTCGCGCCCTGCGGGCTGGCGTGGACCGTGTCGCGCTTGGCGAGCGCCAGATCGTTGTGGATTGCGACGTGATTCAGGCGGATGGCGGAACCCGCTGCGCGGCGATCACCGGCGGTTGGGTCGCGCTCAGGCTGGCGGTCAACAAACTGCTCAAGGCCGGTGTCGTGACCTCCGATCCGATCGTCGATCACGTCGCCGCGGTCTCTTGTGGCATCTATGCCGGCCAGCCGATCGCCGATCTAGATTACGCCGAGGACAGCGAGGCGGGAACCGACGGCAATTTCATCCTCACCGGTCGCGGGCGGCTCATTGAGGTGCAGATGTCGGCCGAGGGCGCGACCTTCTCGCGCGACGAGATGGGCAGGCTCCTCGATCTCGCTGAAGCCGGGATTGTGCGGCTGGTCGAGGCGCAGAAGGCGGCGATCTGATGCGGAAATTCTCGGGCAAGCAGCTTTTGGTGGCGACCCACAACAAGGGCAAGCTGGCCGAGATCGCAGCCCTTCTGGCACCCTACGGTATCGCCTGCGTCAGTGGCGGCGAGATGGGGCTGCCGGAGCCCGAGGAGACCGAGACGACCTTCGTCGGCAATGCCCGCATCAAGGCCCATGCCGCCGCGAAGGCGGCTGGGCTCCCCGCGCTCTCCGATGACAGCGGCATCGAGGTCGACGGACTTGGCGGCGCGCCTGGAGTCTATACCGCCGATTGGGCGATGACGCCCTCGGGGCGGGATTTCGTGAAGGCCATGACCCGGACCTGGCACGAACTGGAGCGTGTGAGCGCCCCCTACCCCCGCACTGCGCGGTTTAGGGCCACGATGGTGTTGGCCTGGCCGGACGGGCACGACGAGGTTTTCGAGGGCAAGGTCGAGGGTCAGGTCGTCTGGCCGATGCGCGGAGCCGAGGGACATGGCTACGACCCTATGTTCCAGCCCGACGGCTATGAATTGACCTTCGCGGAGATGGATCCGGCGGAAAAGAACCGGATCAGCCACCGTGCCGATGCGTTCTTGAAACTGGTGGCCTGTTTCGAGGAACGCGACGCATGAAGCGGATATCGACCGGATCGCCCTTCGAGGCAACCATGGGCTACAGCCGCGCGGTAGTGAAGGGTGGCTGGTGTTTCGTCTCGGGTGTGACCGGCTATGATTACGCGACGATGACGATGCCGGAGCCGATCGCAGACCAGGCGCGGAACTGCTTCTCGACGATCCGGAGTGTCCTGGATGAGGCCGGATTCACACTCGAGGACGTGGTGCGGGTGCAGTATACGGTCACCGATGCGTCGCTGGTCGAGGAAGTGGTGCCGGCGCTCGGCGAGGCGTTGGGCGGGATCCGCCCGGCGGCGACCATGGTGATCGCGGGCCTGATCCGGCCGGAGATGAAGCTCGAGATCGAGGTCACCGCCTTCAAGGGTTGAAAGCGGCTCCGGCTGGAGAGGCGTGGATGGAAGACTGGCGGCACGGTGGATTCGGGCTTTATCTGCACTGGCCGTTCTGCGCCTCGAAATGCCCCTATTGCGATTTCAATTCCCACGTCGCGGCCGAAATCGACCAGGAGCGGTGGAAACGGGCCTATCTGTGGGAAATCGAACGGGTCGGACGTGAGACCGAAGGCCGCATTCTCAACACGGTCTTCTTCGGTGGCGGCACGCCGTCGCTGATGGCGCCGGATCTGGTGGCGGCTATTCTCGACAAGGTGCACGCGACCTGGAGGATGGCGAACGATCTGGAGGTGACGCTCGAGGCCAATCCCGGAAGCGTCGAGGCCGGGCGGTTCCGCGGCTACGCCGAGGCCGGGGTCAACCGGATTTCGATGGGCCTTCAGGCATTGAACGACACCGATCTGAAGAGGCTCGGGAGACTGCATTCCGTTGCGGAGGCGCGCGCGGCGTTCGATGTGGCGCGCGAAGCGTTCGCGCGGGTGAGCTTCGATCTGATCTATGCGCGGCAGGACCAGGAACTGCGCGCCTGGGAGGCCGAGCTTGGCGAAGCAGTGGCGATGGCCGTGGACCACCTTTCACTTTATCAGCTGACGATCGAGGATGGGACCGCATTCGGTGCTCGCCACGCGGCCGGCGGACTGAAGGGCTTGCCGGAAGACGATCTATCAGCCGATATGTATATGATAACACAGGATATTCTTGGCCGCTCCGGAATGCCTGCCTATGAGGTATCGAACCACGCCCGAGATGGCGCGGAGAGCCGGCATAACCTGATCTACTGGCGTTATGGCGATTATGCCGGAATCGGACCTGGCGCGCATGGCCGACTGACACTTGATGGTCAGCGGTTTGCGACGGAGACGCCGCTCGCACCGTCCCAATGGCTGCGGCAGGTCGAAGTTGCGGGGCATGGAGAGGCCACCCGGGAGCAAGTTTTGGCCGCCGATCAGGCAGGAGAGTACCTGATGATGGCGCTGAGGCTGGCGGAAGGCATGGATGCTGAGCGGTTCGCGCGTCTGGGCGGAACCGGGCTGGATGAAGGAGCCCTCGTGCGGCTTGAAGAGATCGGGATGTTGCGTCGCGATGGCGCGCGGGTTGCCGCGACGGCGGCCGGGCGAGCGGTTCTTAACGCTGTGATCCGGGAGCTGATGCCATGATCCGTCCGGTCTGGGCGCTCGCAGGCGGTGTGGCACTTGCGCTCGGAGTGGCCGGGGCGGTTTTGCCGCTCTTGCCGACGGTCCCCTTCCTGCTCCTGGCAGCTTACTGCTTCGCGAGGGGATCGGCACGGATGCATGGCTGGCTCGTGACGCATCATCAGTTCGGACCGCCAATTCGGGACTGGCAAGAACGTGGTGCGGTCTCGCGGCGCGTGAAGTGGATTGCGAGCGGGTCGATTGCGGTCGCGATGTGTCTCGCTGCGGCCGTCGGCCTGCCCGCAAAACTGCTGGCCGCGCAGGCGGTGGTGCTCTGTGCAGTCTTGCTGTTTCTCTGGACGCGGCCTGAAGCCTAGCGGGTCGAGCTCAGGATCTGGCAGAGTTCGTCGAGTTCGTCGAGCGTTCTGTAGGTGATCATCAGGTTGCCGCCGTCTTGGCCTCTGTGGTCGATCACCACCTTCATTTTCAGATTGGCGGAAAGATCCTGCTCGAGAACGCGAGTGTCCGCGTCCTTCTCGTGGCGCGCAGCCTGTCGCGGTGCCGCCGTTTTGGCCGGGGCCTTGGCCAGCCGCTCGGTCTCGCGCACCGAAAGGCCCTTCGCCATGACCTGCCTGGCCAGCGCGACGGGATCTTCCGTGGTCACCAGCGCACGGGCATGACCCGCTGTGAGCTGGCCTTCGCGCAACCAGACTTGGACCTCGTCCGGCAGGGTCAGCAGACGCAGAAGATTGGCAATGTGACTGCGGCTCTTCGAAAGCCCCTCGGCAAGCTTCTCCTGAGTGTGACCGAACCGGTCCATAAGCTGGCGGTAACCCATCGCCTCCTCGACCGGGTTCAGGTCGGCGCGCTGGATGTTTTCGATGATCGCAACCTCGAGAACCTCGGTATCGGTGAAGTCTCGGATAACCACGGGAACGTCGTGCAGCTGCGCCATCTGCGCGGCACGCCACCGCCGCTCTCCCGCGACGATCTCGTAACTATTTGATTTTCTAGGATTTTGTCGGACAATAAGCGGCTGAATGATGCCCTTGGCGCGGATTGATGCCGCAAGCTCCTCGAGCTGCTCGCGCGGAAAATCCCGGCGGGGCTGGTCGGGATTTGGCTCGAGCTTCTCGACCGGCAAGCGGGCGTCAGAGCGTCGCGGGCGATCCGGCAGTGAATCCTCGCCCGGGTCAAGATTGACGTCCGCCATAAGGGCCGAAAGCCCGCGCCCGAGGCCGCGCCGCTCGCTCTTTCTGTCCGACATGGTCTGCCCTTTCCTAGTTCTTCCGGTGCCGCGACAACATTTCCTGCGCAAGTGCACGATAGGCAAGGCTGCCCTTCGACATCGTGTCGTAAGCGAGAACAGGCACCGCGTAAGACGGCGCTTCGCTCAGACGGACATTGCGTGGTACCACCGTCTCATAGACCAGCGCACCGAGATTATCTCGCGCGTCAGCCTCTACCTGTTGTGATAGATTGTTCCGGCTATCATACATCGTGAGGACAACACCCTCGATCCGCAGATCCGCATTGGCAGTTTGCCGAACCTGTCGGATTGACAACATCAACTGGGACAGCCCTTCAAGCGCGTAGAACTCCGCCTGCAGCGGGACCAGGACCGAATGCGCGGCGACCATGGCGTTGACGGTCAGCAGGCTGAGGGATGGTGGGCAATCGATCAGGATGTAATCGAAGCCGAAGATGTCGATCGCGGGCTGACGGAGGGCATCGTGCAGGAGAAAACTACGCTTTTCATTCGCGACAAGCTCGATGTCGGCCGACGAGAGGTCCGTCGTCGCTGGACAGATCCAAAGTCCTTCGACCTTCGTGGGACGAATCACGTCCATGAGCGAGGCATCCTCGATCAACAGGTCGTAGGAGGTCTTTTCCCGCTGCGCAGGCTCAACGCCGAGGCCGGTCGACGCGTTACCCTGGGGGTCGATGTCCACGAGAAGCACGCTCAAACCCTCTTCGGCGAGCGCCGCCGAAAGGTTGATCGCGGTCGTGGTTTTGCCCACCCCGCCCTTCTGGTTTGCGACGGCGATGATTCGCGGGCCCGGCGGACGAGTCGGATCAGACACGCGTGATACCTCCGATGGTCAGGATGACGGCGTCGGGATCCGTCCTGCTCGGTGTCTTTTGATAGGAAAACTTCCAATCTTCAAGCGCTTGATCGATCTCAACCTGATGATTCGCTCCTTTGGGAAAGAGCGCGACACCGCCCGACGCAAGGTGTCGTTCAGAGAAGGACAAGAGTGATGCCAATGGCGCAAGCGCACGAGCCGAAAGGATCTCAGCATTAAGCGGGCCTAGCGACTCGATCCGCTCCGCCCGGATCTTGGTCTTAAGGCCGAGCTCACTGCTCACGGTCGCAAGGAACGCGGCTTTGCGCTGATCGCTTTCGACCAGTGTCAGCCTTAGGTGCGGACGTTCGTCCGCCGCCAGAATCGCGGCCACGAGTCCCGGGAAGCCGCCGCCGCTTCCAAGATCGGCCCAGATCTGGGCGTCGGCCGGCGCCAAGTCGAAGATCTGCGCCGAATCAGCGAGATGCCGGCGCCCGACATCGTCAATCGTCGAGCGCGCGACAAGATTGATCGCCGGATTCCATTTCCGAAGGAGGTGGACATAGTGATAAAAACGTTCAGATGTTTCACGTGAAACATTCCGCCCGAGATCGAAGGATTCGCTCACGCCTACCCCGCCGCGCTCTGTTTCTCGGCGCGACGCAGCGCGGCCAGGATGAGCGTGAGGGCCGCCGGCGTCATCCCATCAACGCGACCGGCCTGTCCGAGTGTAAGGGGCTGCGCCCGCATCAACTTCTCGCGCAACTCATGCGACAGGCCCCGAAGCGCGGGATAATCGAAATCTCTCGGGATTTCATGGTGTTCGTCGCGCTGCATTGCCGCAACATCTGACTTCTGCCGGTCAATATATTTCGCGTAAAGCGCATCACGTGTGAGCTGCTCCTTGGTGTCGTCGTCAATATCCGCCAACGACGGTTCGATTCGCTCGATCACCGCGAAATCCACATCAGGGAAGGATAACAAGGTGAACGCTGACCGCCGCTGACCGTCCTGGCTGATGCTGATCCCCTTCTCGGCAGCCTCTCGCGGCGTGATCTGGACCGACTCCAGCGCCGACCGGCCCGCGTCGAGGCGCTCCATCTTTTCCAAAAAGCGTTCGCGCCGGTTTTCTCCCACGCAACCAAGATCGATACCAAATCCTGTGAGCCGCTGGTCCGCATTGTCGGCACGAAGGGACAGCCTAAATTCGGCCCGCGACGTGAACATGCGGTAAGGCTCCGTCACACCGCGCGTCACCAGATCGTCGATCATGACGCCGATGTAGCTTTTCGTGCGGCTGAATGTCACCGCCGGCCGGTCCAGCGCGGTAAGGCCGGCGTTGAGGCCAGCGACGAGACCTTGCGCGGCGGCCTCCTCATATCCTGTGGTTCCGTTGATTTGTCCCGCGAGATATAGTCCAGGAGCTTGCTTGACTGCCAAGGTCGACGTCAACGCGCGCGGGTCTACGTAGTCATACTCGATCGCATAACCCGGCTGCATGATCTCTACAGCCTCGAGTCCGGCAATCGAGCGCACATAAGATTCCTGAACATCCACCGGTAGCGATGTCGAAATACCGTTGGGATAGACGGTCGGATCATCCAGCCCTTCCGGCTCCAGAAAAACCTGGTGAGACGTCTTGTCCGCAAAACGAACAACCTTGTCCTCGATCGATGGGCAATAGCGCGGGCCCACGCCTTCAATATGTCCGCCATACATGGCCGAGCGCGCCAGGTTGTCACGAATCAACGCGTGGGTTCGTTCATTTGTATGGGTGATCGCACAACTGATCTGACGCGCGAATGGACGCCGGTTCATGAAAGAAAAAAGAACCGGCTCGGCATCGCCGTCCTGACGCTCCAGACCATCCCAGTTGATCGTGCGGCCATCGAGCCGCGGCGGCGTTCCGGTCTTAAGCCGGCCCACGGGCAGCCCCAAGCCCTCGATCCGCTCTGCCAAACGGAGCGAGGGCTTATCGCCAATTCGGCCTCCCGCCTGTCGCTGATCGCCAATATGGATCATTCCGCGAAGGAACGTACCCGAGGTCAAGACAACGGCGCGGGCCGCAATGACTTCACCACCGGCCAGAACCACACCGGCAACCCTATGATTATCCGTACGAAAATCGACGACCTCGCCCTCGATCGCCGCCAGACCCGGCCGCGCTTCCGTCTCCTCGAGCATGGCCTCCCGATAGAGCTTGCGGTCGGCCTGGGCGCGCGGCCCCTGCACCGCCGGCCCCTTTCGTCTGTTAAGAAGCCGGAACTGGATGCCCGCGATATCCGCCACCCGCCCCATAACGCCATCCAGAGCATCGATCTCGCGCACGAGATGGCCCTTGCCGAGCCCGCCGATGGCCGGATTACATGACATGACACCAATTGCGTCACGTCGCAGCGTCACGAGCGCCGTCGAGGCGCCGAGTCGCGCTGCCGCATGTGCCGCCTCGACCCCGGCGTGCCCGCCACCGACCACCACGACGTCAAAATGTTTCACGTGAAACACTCCTCATTTGCCGATGCAGAAGCTCGAGAAAATCTCGTCCAACAGATCTTCGACATCGACACGACCGACCAGTGAATCGAGCGCCCTTACCGCCTGCCTGAGATTCTCGGCGGCAAGCTCCGCTCGATCCGGACCGTTCCTTACCTCATCGCGCGCCGATTCCATAGCCCCCACCGCACGTGCGATCGCCAGTCGATGCCGCTCGCGCGTGATCAGCCCTGCAGATCCGGCGCGCTTGCCAAGTCTCTCCGAAATCACCTTGATCAGTTCCGACAACCCCTGCCCGGTCTTGCCCGAAACACGCAATTGCGTCCCGGCTCCTAATTCGAGGTCAGCCTTCGCCTCAACGACGATATCCTCCGGGCCGGGCTCAATCATCGGCACGGACTCACCTTCCACCAGAAAGACCCGAAGGTCCGCAAGTCGCGCACGAGCCAAGGCACGCTCAACACCGATACCTTCCACATGATCGTCGGTCTCGCGCAGCCCGGCGGTATCGAGCAAGGTCACCGCCAGCCCGTCGAGATCCATTCGCACCTCGATCACGTCCCGCGTCGTCCCCGCAACTTCCGAGGTGATCGCCGCCTCACGCCCAGCCATCGCGTTCAACAGCGTCGATTTTCCGGCATTCGGGCGGCCAACGATCGCTACCTCGAACCCTTCCCGGATCCGCTCAGCCGCACCGAAACCCTTCATCTCGCGCCGAAGGTCTTCCAATGCCCCATCAATCAGCGCCAGTACCTCGGGCGTCACATCGACCGGCACGTCCTCGTCCGCGAAGTCGATCGTCGCCTCCAAAAGTGCTGCGGCCCGCACCAGATCTCTTCGCCAACCCTCGGCGCGAGTCCCGACTGCTCCGGACAGCACACGTAGCGCCTGTTTGCGCTGCGCCTCCGTCTCAGCCTCGATCAAGTCCGCGAGCCCCTCGACCTGCGCAAGGTCGAGCCGACCGTTCTCGAGCGCCCGCCGCGTGAACTCACCCGCTTCCGCGGGACGAAGGCCCGGTCGCTCAGACAACGCCTTCAGCACCGCCGCGACAGTCGCGGTCGCGCCATGTACCTGGAGCTCTGCCGTTTCTTCTCCGGTGAAACTCGCCCCCGCCGAGAAGGTCATGACCATCGCCTCATCGATTACCTCTCCGTCGAGCCTCAGCTTACGAAGACCGGCCTGACGCGGGGACGGCAACCTCCCGGCGAGAAATCTGACCGCGGACCAGGCGTCCGGACCCGAGATCCGGATGACCGCAATACCCGCCTTACCCCGCGCCGAAGCCAGGGCGTAGATCGTGTCCATGGTCATAACCTATTGTTTTACTTAAACAAATCAGGCGTTCATCGAGTCGAAGAACTCCGAGTTCGTCTTTGTCTGCTTGAGCTTGGAAATCAGGAACTCGATCGCATCCGTCGTGCCCATCGGGTTGAGGATACGGCGCAGAACATAGGTCTTCTGAAGATCGTTCTTGTCGACCAGAAGATCCTCCTTCCGGGTTCCGGACTTGAGAATATCCATCGCCGGGTAGACCCGCTTGTCTGCAACCTTGCGGTCGAGCACGATCTCCGAGTTGCCGGTACCCTTGAATTCTTCGAAGATAACCTCGTCCATCCGGCTCCCGGTATCGATCAGCGCGGTCGCGATGATCGTGAGCGAGCCGCCCTCCTCGATGTTCCGCGCGGCGCCGAAGAACCGCTTCGGACGCTGCAGCGCATTCGCGTCCACACCGCCGGTCAGCACCTTGCCCGACGACGGCACAACGGTGTTGAATGCCCGCCCAAGACGGGTGATCGAGTCGAGCAGGATCACCACGTCGCGCTTGTGTTCGACAAGCCGCTTCGCCTTCTCGATCACCATGTCGCTCACCGCGACATGGCGCGTCGCCGGCTCGTCGAAGGTCGAGGAGATCACCTCGCCCTTCACGCTGCGCTGCATGTCGGTCACTTCTTCCGGACGTTCGTCGATCAGAAGCACGATGAGATAGCATTCCGGGTGGTTGGTCTCGATCGAATGCGCGATGTTCTGAAGCAGAACGGTCTTGCCGGTCCGCGGCGGTGCCACGATCAGCGCGCGCTGCCCCTTCCCGATCGGCGCCACGAGGTCGATGATCCGCGCGGACCGATCCTTGATCGTCGGATCCTCGATTTCCATCTTGAGCCGTTCATCCGGATAGAGCGGCGTCAGGTTGTCGAACGCGACCTTGTGGCGCGCCTTTTCCGGGTTCTCGAAATTGATCGACGTGACCTTGGTCAGCGCGAAATAGCGCTCGTTCTCGCCCGGCGCACGGATTACTCCCTCGACGGTGTCACCGGTCCGAAGCGAGTACTGGCGCAGCATGTCCGGGCTGACATAGATGTCGTCCGGACCCGGCAGATAGTTCGCCTCGGGCGAACGCAGGAAGCCGAAACCGTCCTGCAGCACTTCCAGGACGCCATCTCCGCCGATCTCCCAGCCTTCCTCGGCGTGCTCCTTCAGGATCGAGAACATCATCTCGCCCTTGCGCATCGTCGAGGCATTTTCGACCTCAAGTTCCTCCGCCATAGCTAGCAGATCAGCCGGGCTTTTTGCCTTCAGCTCGGCAAGGTTCAATCGCTCTTGGGTCATTGGGAAACCGATCGTGTCAGGCACGGCCATCGGGGCGGTGCGAAGAGTCATCAGGGGAAATGCCATTCGCCGGACGGCGAGGCTTGGCCGATCCTTACACGCGCATAGGCCCCGGAGTCAATCGCCACTCAGAATCGGACGATGACCGAGATAACGATGATGACCAAAAGCACCGTCGGAACTTCATTCATCAGCCGGTAGCGCCGACCGGTCCGGGTGTTTCGACTGGCCGCGAAATCCTTGCGCCGGTAACCCAGCCAGTGGTGGAACCAGGTCATCGCGATCACCGCTCCAGCCTTTGCCCAGGGCCACATCGCGCTCCAGTCGACAATTCCCGGCGTGAACACAAGGCACAGCCCGAACACCCAGGTCGCGGTCATCGCCGGGTTCATGATCAGCCTCAGAAGCTTGCGCTCCATTACCTGAAACAGGCGGTCGGTTTCGCTCCCGGTTTCAACGGATTCGACATGATAGACGAAGAGCCTTGGCAGATAGAACAACCCCGCCATCCAGGCGATCACAGAGATCACGTGCAACGCCTTGGTCCATGGATAGACCGACACCAGAAGGTCCGTCACAGGTTCGCTCCCTCAAATCCGCTCGCGTTTCTTCCTAAACAATGAATATAGAAAGAAAAGAGATGTAGTAGATCTAGGGCCTGTGGATGACGGGGATTACACTCCGAATACATCGAACTTCCACAACCCGATAACCCTGAGGAAATAGCGGTGCATAACTCGTGCATCATCAAGAGTTTGAAGTTTATTATCATTTAATTTCAAAATATTAGACTGAACTGCACGCGCACCGACCTGGGGATAACTTTTTTCGGCCGAAGCGCCTCAGCGGAGAGGTTTTCCCCAGACTGGGGTAAGCGCGGCACACAGGTGGATAATCCGTCTTTGCGCTTGACAGAACCGCGCGGATTACGCGAGCAACGGCCGGAACCCGGTTTATCCCCGGTTTGATCCCTGCCCTGCGTCTCGTCTTGTCCACAGAACGATCCCCAATGCCCGAAACCGGCCGCCCGAAAATCGTCCTCGCCTCCGGCTCGAAGATCCGTGCCGGATTGCTTGCCGCCGCTGGTCTCGCACCGGACATCCGCCCCGCCCGTATCGACGAGGACGCGATCCGCGCTGCGCTCGAGGCCGACGGCGCTGGCGGCCGGGATCTCGCCGACGCACTGGCCGAGATGAAGGCGCGCAAGATCTCCGAGAAGGATCCGGCGGCCCTGGTGATCGGCTGCGACCAGATCCTCGACTGCGAAGGACAGGTTTTCGCCAAGCCCTGCGATATCGACGAAGCGCGCCGCCACCTCCGCGCGCTCGCGGGGCGGACCCACCGCCTTTATTCCGCGGCTGTCGTCTGCCAGGCCGGCCGTCCGCTCTGGCGCCATGTCGGTACCGTGCGCCTGACGATGCGCGACATCTCCGATACCTACCTCGACGCCTATCTTGCTCGGAACTGGGACAGCATTCGTCACAGCGTCGGATGCTACAAGCTCGAGGAGGAAGGAGTGCGGCTTTTTTCCCGCATAGAGGGCGACTATTTCACCGTTCTCGGTCTGCCGCTCATCGAACTCTTGACCTGGCTCGGCATTCGGGGCGACATCGCCACATGACCGATCATCCCCGAATTCCGCTCGCCGGCGTCATCGGTTCGCCGATCGCGCATTCGAGGTCGCCGCAGCTTCACGGCCACTGGCTGAAGACCTATGGCATTCGTGGCTTTTACATCCCGATGGATGTGGCGCAGTCCGATTTGCGCGAGGTGATCGCAATGCTGCCGAAGGCGGGTTTCGTCGGCGTCAACGTCACGATCCCGCACAAGGAAACGGTGCTCGCGCTCGCCGATGTCGTGACGGATCGTGCCGCGCTGATCGGCGCGGCGAACACGCTGATCTTCCGCAAGGACGGACGGATTCACGCAGACAATACTGACGGTTACGGCTTCATTGCCAATCTGAGACAGAATGCGCCGAACTGGGCGCCGCAATCGGGACCCGCCGCCGTTATCGGCGCGGGCGGTGCCGCCCGCGCGGTCATCGCCTCTCTGATCGAGGTCGGCGTGCCGGAGATCCGCCTCGCCAACCGCACCCGCGCAAGGGCCGAGGCGCTCAGGCAAGAGTTCGGCGCCAAGGTCATCGTCCATGACTGGGTCCATGCCGGCTCCATGATGGATGGCGCCGCCACCGTCGTGAACACCTCTTCGCTCGGAATGGTGGGCAAGCCCGACTTCCGCGTGCCGCTCGACGCACTTTCGAAATCCGCCGTGGTGACCGATCTTGTCTATACGCCACTGCGCACGCGGCTTCTCGAAGAGGCCGAGGCCATCGGCTGCGTGACAGTGGACGGACTCGGCATGCTTCTGCACCAGGCCGCGCCGGCGTTTGAGCGCTGGTTCGGCGCCCGTCCCGAAGTCGATCAGGCGACGAGGGACGTGGTTCTGGCCTCATGACGCGGCCCTTCCTGCTGGGTCTGACCGGGTCGATCGGCATGGGCAAGTCCACCACGGCCGCGATGTTCGCGGCCGAGGGCGTGCCGGTCTGGGACGCCGACGCCGCTGTGCACCGACTCTATGCGAAAGGCGGCGCGGCCGTGCCGGCGATCACCGCGATTTGCCCCGAAGCCGTCGTCGATGGCGTGGTCGACCGCACCCGGCTTAAGGCCTGGATCGCCACCGAACCTAACGCGCTTGCGCGGATCGAAGCCGCGGTGCACCCGCTCGTCGCCGCCGATCGCGCCGCCTTCATCGCCGCCGCCGGGAGTGCGAGGCTCGTCGTGCTCGATATTCCGCTCCTCTTCGAGACAGGCGCCGAGACCTGGCTCGACGCCACACTCGTCGTCACCGCACCGGCCGAGATCCAGCGCGCGCGCGTCCTCGCCCGGCCCGGAATGACCGAGGCCCAGCTTGCGACGATCCTCGCGCGACAGATGCCGGATGCTGAGAAACGCGCCCGCGCGACCCATGTCATCGAAACCCGCAGCCTTGATCAGACGCGTGCCGCCGTGCGAAACCTGATCGCAGAACTCCGGGAAAGCCATGCGTGAGATCGTACTCGACACCGAAACCACCGGCTTTGAGCCCGCCGAAGGCGACCGCATCGTCGAAATCGGCGCGGTAGAGCTTTTCAACCACGTCCCGACCGGGCGCAACTATCACCAGTACATCAATCCCGAACGCGCGATGCCGGCTACGGCCTTCGAGGTTCATGGCCTTGGCGACGACTTCCTGCGCGACAAGCCGCGCTTCGCCGAGATCGCCGGGGCGTTCCTGGATTTCGTCGGAACGGATTCGCGGCTCGTGATCCACAATGCCGCCTTCGACATGAAGTTTCTCAACGCCGAGCTTGGCTGGGCCAGCCTGCCGCTCCTGCCGATGGACCGCGCTCTCGACACGGTCGCGATGGCGCGGCGCAAGTTCCCCGGATCGCCCGCCTCGCTCGACGCGCTCTGCCGCCGCTTCGGCATCGACAACTCGTCGCGCGAAAAGCACGGCGCACTGCTCGACAGCGAGCTTCTGGCCGAGGTCTATCTGGAGCTGATCGGCGGGCGGCAGCCGGATTTCGGCCTGACGGCCGCGGCCGCCACGTCCGGCGTCGCTGCCGCCGGAACCTGGCGCCCGACCGCGCGACCCGCGCCGCTTGCGCCACGGCTTACCGCCGAAGAGGCCGAGGCGCATCGCGTCTTTGTCGAGGGGCTGGGCGCGACCGCGATCTGGAAGCGGTTCGGCTAGGCGCCCGTCGCGCGCAGCACGACACCCAGGGTCTGGACCAGCACCGCGAGATCGGTGCCGAGGCCGAGGGCATGACCATAGGCGGTATCGTAACCCGCGCGCTCCGCAAACGAACCGCGATTGCGGCAGCCGATCTGCCAAAAACCGGTGATCCCCGGCCGCATCCGGTAATAGGCCGCGTCCTGACGGCCATCGAGGTAGAGCGCCCGCTGCTCGGGCAGGAACGGCCGCGGGCCGACAAGGCTCATCGAGCCGGTGAGCACGTTCCACAGCTGCGGCAGTTCGTCGAGGCTGGTCCGGCGAAGCACTGCGCCGAGCCGGGTAATGCGGGGGTCTCGGGCCAGTTTCTGATTGCGGCCCCATTCCGCGGCAAGGTCGGGACTGGAGCGAAGGATCCGCGCCAGTTCGGCCTCGGCGTCCGGGATCATGGTCCGGACCTTCCAGCAGCGGAACGGCGCGCCATCGCGGCCGATCCGCGTCTGCGCATAAAGCGGACGTCCGCCGGACAAAGCCGTGAGGCACAGGGCCAGCGCAACGACCGGAAGCACGATCGGCAGCGCGAGTATCACCAGCACCACATCCAGCGCGCGCTTTCCGACGGCGGAATAAAAGTCCGGATTTCTTTTTGAGGGAGCTGCGCTCTGAAACTCGAAATACGGGGCGGCCATACTGGTAACTCCCTCGCGAACAGTTCCGGAGCCCATCGCCCGGACATGCCGCAAAACTAAGGGCTGAATTCTTACGGATTCGTTAAGCTTAATCGCGTGTGAACCACGCAATGCCGGCCCTGCCGGGAGCTACCGGAGCATGCTTTAAATTCGATATTTATTGTTTTTTATCAATAGTTTAAGACAACATCCCACCAAAGCCGCTGAAAGCGCCGGAGGGCATGCCTTCCGTCGGGGCCTTTAAGTGACCGAATGCCACCGCGCAGGTCAGACGAATCGGTTCCAGAGGTTTTCCAGCCGCTCCTGCCGTCCAGAGCGCGGTTTCGGGTCGATCCCCTCTCCAACGACCCGGTCCGAAATCTGCTCGAGCGTCGCGCCTTGCAGCATGGTCCGGTTCGCGGGGTCGTCCCAGCCGGCATAGCGGGCCGACCGCGCCGCTTCGAGTGCGCCATCCTCGAAAAGCGCCGCCGCCGCCTTGAAGGCGCGGGCGCAGACATCCATTGCGCCGACATGGGCGAGGATAAGGTCCTCCGGGTCGAGCGACTGGCGCCGCAGTTTCGCGTCGAAATTCGTGCCGCCGGTGGTGAATCCGCCCGCCCGCAAGATCTCGTAATAGGCGCGGGCCATTTCAGGAGCGGAGTCGGGGAACTGGTCGGTGTCCCAGCCCGACTGGTAATCGTTGCGGTTCATGTCGATCGAGCCGAAGAGGCCGAGCGAGGCGGCAAGCGCGATCTCGTGCTCGAAGGAATGTCCGGCCAGGACCGCGTGGCCCTGCTCGATGTTGACCTTGACCTCGCCCTCGAGCCCGAACCGCTTGAGGAAGCCGTAGACCGTCGCCACGTCGTAGTCGTACTGATGCTTTGATGGCTCCTGCGGTTTCGGCTCCACGAGGATCGTGCCCTTGAAACCGATCCTGTGCTTGTAGTCGACGACCATCTGCAGGAACCGGCCGGCCTGTTCGGCCTCGCGCGTCAGGTCGGTGTTCAGAAGCGTCTCGTAGCCCTCGCGCCCGCCCCAGAGGACATAGTTCTCACCACCGAGGCGGTGGGTTGCATCCATGCAGGACTTTACCGTCGCGGCAGCGAAGGCGAAAACCTCGGGGTCCGGGTTGGTCGCGGCGCCGGCCATGAATCGGCGATGCGAAAAGAGGTTCGCGGTTCCCCAGAGAAGTCGCGTGCCCTGGTCCGACATTTTTTGCCCAATGTAATCGACGATCTCGTCCAGATTGCGCAGGCTCTCGGCAAAGCTCGCGCCCTCGGGCCGAACGTCGGCATCGTGGAAGCAGAAGAACGGTACGCTGAGCAGGTCGAACATCTCGAAAGCCACATCCGCCTTGAGCTTCGCGTGGCCAATCGTGTCGCCGAACCAGGCCCGCTCGAAGGTCGCACCCCCGAAGGGATCGCCGCCGGGCCAGGCGAAGCTGTGCCACCAGGCGACCGCGAAGCGCAGCTGATCCTCGAGCCGCTTGCCGAAAACCACCGCGTCCGGATCGTAATGGCGATAGGCGAAGTCATTGGTGCTGTCGGGCCCCTCGAAGCGGATCTTCGGGATGCCATTGAAGAAATCGGTCATGTCAGCCCCCTGATTGCTGTTGCCGCGGCGCGGTAGCGGGCATGGCCCGCGTCGAAGGCGTCCATGAGCGTCGCGACGGGTTCGAAGGTCCGGGAAATGGCGGGCGGCGATGCGGCCTCGGCTCCGGCGCCGGTCACGGCCATGAGTGCGAGCCGCGCCGCCCCGAAGGCGGCGCCGTAGTCCCCCGCCGCGGGCCGGGCGATCGGCGTGCCAAGCGCCGTGGCCAGCGCCGAAAGCCAGTAGTCCGACTTCGCGCCGCCGCCGGTCGCGAGAAGCCGGTCGATCCTCGTTCCGGTTGCGGCCACCGCGTCGCGGCAGTCGCGGATCGCGAAGGTCACGCCTTCGAGTACCGCGCGTGTCGCGGCGTCGCGGTCGGTGGCGTGGTCGAGGCCGACGAAGGCGCCACGGATCGCGGCGTCGTTCAAGGGCGTGCGCTCGCCGCCGAGATAGGGCAGGAACCGCGTCTTGCCGGGCGCCTTCAGCGGGCCGAGCGCCTCGGCCAAAGCGGCCGGTTCGCTGCCGGCGAGCCGCGCGAACCAGTTCAAGGCATCGGTGGCGGCAAGGATCACCCCCATCTGGTGCCACTTGCCGGGAAGCGCGTGGCAGAAGGTATGGACCGCCGTCGCGGCGTCGGGCCGGTACCGGTCGTTCGCCGCGAAAAGCACGCCCGATGTGCCGAGCGACACGAAACCCAGCCCGGCCTTAACGACGCCGAGCCCGACCGCCGCCGCCGCATTGTCGCCCGCCCCCCCGGCGACAACCGCGCCGGGCCTCAGCCCGAACCGACCCGCGAGTTCGGGCCGGAGCCGGCCGGATGCCGCGGCGCCCTCGACCAGCCGCGGCATCGCGGTGCGGTCAAGCCCGGTCGCGGCCAGAAGCGCCTCCGACCAGTCGCGCGCCCCGGTGTCGAGCCAGCTCGTGCCCGATGCGTCGGACATTTCGGCGACACGCTCACCGGTCAGCCAGAGCCTGAGGTAGTCCTTGGGTAGGAGCACCCGCGCCACCTGCGCGAAAAGCGCCGGCTCGTTGCGGCGGAGCCAAAGAAGCTTGGGCGCGGTGAAGCCGGGAAAGACGATATTGCCGCTGATCCGCCGGAACGCCGGGTCGGCGTCAAGTTCGGCCGCCTCGCGATGAGCCCGCGTATCGTTCCAGAGGATGCAGGGTCTCAGCACATTGTCGGCCCGGTCGAGAAGCACCGCTCCGTGCATCTGCCCGGAGAGCCCGATCCCGTCGACAGCCGCGCGCGCCGCCTCGGGCAGCGCACGCAGCACCGCTTCGGCAGCGGCGATCCAGTCGGCGGGCGATTGCTCGGACCAGCCGTCGCGCGGTCGCGAAACCGTAAGCGGCGCCGTCGCTTCAGCCACTATGCGCTGGTCGGCGTCAATCAGAACGCCTTTCAGGCCCGACGTCCCGAGATCGAGCCCGAGGAACATCACGCGGCCTTTTCGGGCTTCTTGCCGAGGATGATCATGCCGAGGATGTCGTCGTCGGTGACCTCGTCCACGTTCACCGTGCCGACGAGCTGACCGTTCTTCATCACGCTTGCCCGGTCGCAGAGCTTCATCACGTTGTGGATGTCGTGCTCGATCAGGAAGATGCCGAGCCCCTGGCGCTTCAGTTCCTCGATCAGTTCGGCGACCATCTGCGTCTCGTGCGGGCCGAGTGCCGCCGTCGGCTCGTCCATGATCAGGATGCGGGCGTTGAAATAGACCGCGCGGGCGATCGCGACCGACTGGCGTTGACCACCAGACAGCGCCGAGACCGGCACATTGAACTTGCGGAAGTTCGGGTTGAGCCGGGCCATGATCTTGCGCGTCTCGGCCTCCATCCGCGCCTCGTCGACGAAGCCCATCGGCGTCACCAGTTCGCGTCCGAGGAAGAGGTTCGAGGCGGCGTCGAGATTGTCGGCGAGCGCGAGCGTCTGGTAGATCGTCTCGATGTTGTAGCCGCGGGCGTCGCGCGGATTCTGGATGGTGGCCTTCTGGCCGTTGATGAAGATCTCGCCCGAATCCGCCTGGTAGGCGCCGGAGAGGCATTTGATCAGCGTCGACTTGCCGGCACCGTTGTGGCCAAGGAGGCCGACGACCTCACCGGGATGGAGATCGACCGTGACGTGATCCACGGCCTTGATGCCGCCGAAGGCGATCGAGATGTCGCGCAGCTCGACAAGGGGGGTTCCGCGAGTTTCGCTCATTTCAGGGCTCCCGTGCGCTTGCGGTACTGGATGTCGATCCAGACGGCGATGACGAGGACAAGGCCGACGACGATGTTCTGGAACGGCGAGTCGACGCCCACCATCGCCATGCCCGATTGCAGCGACTGCATGATCAGCGCACCCAGAATGGCGCCGTAGATCGTGCCTATCCCGCCCGAAAGTGCGGTACCGCCGATCACCGCCGCGGCGATGACGCGCAGCTCGTCGAGCGTGCCGATGTCGTTGGTGTGGTTCTGCAGTCGGGCCTGCGCGACGATGGCCGAGAGCGCGCAGAGAAAGCCCATCAGCGCGAAGACCTTGACCGTCAGGAGTCGGGTGTTGATGCCCGAAAGCTCCGCCGCGTCGGGATTGCCGCCGGTTGCGAAGATGTAGCGCCCGAACCGGGTGCGGCGCGCGATCATGGTCATCGCGATGGCGAGCACGATCAGGATCAGGACTGAGATCGGCAGGCCGAAGACCTCGCTGTAGCCTTCCGGCATGGTCTCGCCACGGGCCGCGAAGATGCGGCGCAGACGGCCGGCCGGGACCTCGTAGGAATTCAGGATCGCGACGAAGCCGAAGATCGCGCCGGCATAGATCGCCGACATCATCACCTCGGCCCAGATCGGCTTGACGCGGAAGTCGTGCGCGAGCTTGGCCTTGCGGCCCTGGAACTGCGCCCAGATCGCGAGCGCCGCGGCGATGCCGGCGACGATCCAGGAGGCGGTCGCGCCGAGCGTGCCCTCGGAGCCGCCGAACAGCAGGAAGTTCTTGTCGAGCGGCCCGAGCGTCTGGCCGGAGGTCATGTACCAGCCGACATTGCGCCAGATGAGAAGGCCGCCGAGCGTCACGATGAAGGCCGGGATGCGCTGGTAGCCGATCAGCCAGCCATTGAAGGCGCCGACCAGCGTGCCTGTGGCGAGCCCCGCGACCATCGCCATCGGCGCCACCATCGGATGGCCGAAGCCGAGTCCCATCACCGTTGGCACCAGCCAGACCTGCATCAGCCCCATCACCGCCGAACAGAGCGCGAGAAGCGCGCCGACCGAAAGGTCGATGTGGCGGGTGACGATGACGAAGACCATGCCGGTTGCCATGATCGCGACCGAGACGGTCTGGATCGTCAGGTTGAAGATGTTGCGCGCCGACAGGAAGGCGCCGTCCGAGAGCCAGGCGACCGGGTTCGCCGTGAACTCTGGCTGCAGCCGGAACCCGGTCCAGCCCTGGAAGCCGAGGCAGATCACCACGAAGGCGCCGATCATGCCGAGAAGTCGTGTGTCGATCTCCAGCGTTTCGAGAAGGCTGCGCTGGCGAATCTCATGGGGGGCGTGCTTGGCCACGTCGGACATTTCCGTTCCTTCTGAAGATGGGCCCGAGGGGGCGGGCCCCGGCCCTCGGGCCGGAGCGCGCCTTCGCATCAAGCGATCAGTTGCAGGGCGCCGGGCCGGCGCTCACGCCCTGGCAAAGCGCGTCCTTGCTGATCCATCCGGCATCGACCACGACCGAAAGATTCTCCTGCGTCACCGGGATCGGCGCGAGGAAGACGGCATTCATCTCGTTGCCGCCAGGCGTGGTGAACTTAACCGCATTCGGGATCGCCTCCATCGCGGTGCCACCGGCGAGCGCGACGGCGATCTCGCCCGCCGCCTTGCCAAGTTCGCGCGCGTCTTTCCAGACAGACACGGTCTGGGTCCCGGCCGCGACCCGGTTCAGCGCCGCATGATCGCCGTCCTGGCCCGAGACCGGGATTCCGGCCATACCCTGCGCGGTCAGCGCCGACACGACGCCGCCCGCCGTGCCGTCGTTCGAGGCGACGACCGCATCGACTCCGTTCGAAGTCTCGGTGAGGATCTGCTCCATGTTCTTCTGGGCGTTCGCCGGCAGCCAGCCATCGGTATAGGCCTCGCCGACGATGGTGATGTCGCCGCTGTCGATCGCCGCCTGCAGCACTTCCTGCTGGCCGCCCCTGAGGAAGTCGGCATTGGGATCGGTGGGCGAGCCCTTGATCATCACGTAGCGGCCCTTCGGCATCTTATCGAAGACCGCGCGCGCCTGCATCCGGCCGACCTCTATATTGTCGAAGGTCAGGTAGAAGGCGCGCGGATCCTCGATCAGCCGATCATATGCGACGACCGGGATGCCCTCGTCTGCGGCGGCCTGAACCGCGGGCACCACGGCCTGGGTGTCCTGGCCGAGGATGATCAGCGCGTCGACCCCTTGGGCGATCAGCGCCTCGATATCCGAAAGCTGCTTGGCCGAGGACGATTGCGCGTCGGCCGAGACGTAGGTGGCGCCGGCCGCCTCGAGCGCGGCCTTCATCGCCGCCTCGTCGGTCTTCCAGCGCTCTTCCTGGAAGTTCGACCAGCTGACACCGACGGTCTGTGCCCAGCCGGATGTGGCAAAGCCGGCCGTCAGGACGACGGCCGCGAGAAAGGTTTTCGTCATTTTTTCCTCCCTTGGACGGGCCTCACGCCCGGATCGGCGGTTGCGCCGAACTTCCTCAAGGCTGCCGCTAATAAATTCGCTTGTCAAATTAAAACAACTCCGACAGGGTGAGTATGTGAAACAAAGCTGCCAATCCAGCCGCAAAATTGCCATGAATCTGGCCGAAGCTCCGCTGGTTTGGCTATTTTTAGTTAGGCGCACTAATTAATGACCGAAGGCGACACTCGGAACAGCCAGCGCATGGGGCCTGATTCGCTCGGCTGCGGCCCGCATATTCCGGCGCTGTCGGAATCCTCGCGGCCGCTGCGCCAGCAGATCTTCGAACGGGTGCGCGCCGCGGGCTCGATCCCCCGCGTGCAGGTCGCCAAGGAGCTGGCGATCAGCCCGGCGACGGTAACGACGCTCACTTCCGAGCTGATCGAAATGGGACTGGTCGAGGAGATCCAGGCCGCGCGGGACGGCGAATCCGGCCGCGGCCGTCCGGCGGTGGCGCTCGGTGTGCGGGCGGCGGCGCATCTCGTGGCGGGGATCAAGCTCGCGGACCGCGAAAGCACCGCCGTGATCGTCGACTTCGCCGGCAACCTCATCGCCGACCTCGCGATGCCGCGGCAGTCGCAAGTGATGGAATTACCCGTGCTCGTCGATACGATCGACGATCTGCTCTCGCGGATTTGCGCCAAAGCCGAGATCGCCCGTGATGCCCTGAGCGCGGTCGGCCTTGGCGTACCGGGCTTCGTCGACGCCGCAGACGGGGTGGCGCATTGGTCGCCGATCCTTGTCGCGCGGCATGTGCCGCTCGCCCGCGCGGTCGAGGCGCGGCTCGGCCTGCCGGTCCGGGTCGACAACGACGCCAATCTCGTGACTCTCGCCGAGCTCTGGTTCGGCGCCGGGCGGCGGCTGTCGGATTTCGCGGTGGTGACGATCGAGCATGGCGTCGGCATGGGCTTCGTGCTCAACCACCGGATCTATCGCGGTGCGCGCGGGCTCGGTATGGAGCTTGGCCATACAAAGGTGCAACTCGACGGCGCGCTCTGCCGCTGCGGCCAGCGCGGGTGCCTCGAGGCCTATGTCGCCGACTACGCGCTTGCACGCGAGGCGACGACCGCGCTGAACTGGACCAGCCGCGAGACGCAGTCGATCAACATGCTGCTCGAAAGCCTCTATGACCATGCCAAGGCGGGTAACGCTGCGGCCCGGTCGATCTTCCATCGCGCCGGGCGGTTTCTCGCGCTCGGGCTCGCCAATGTCGTCAACCTCTTCGATCCCGAGTTGATCATCCTGTCGGGCGAGCGGATGCGCTACGACTACCTCTATGCCAACGAGACGCTGGCCGAGATCCAGGCGCTGGCGCTCAACACCGGCCGTCCCGTCCCGAAGATCGAGATCCATGCCTGGGGCGATCTCCTCTGGGCGCATGGCGCGGCGGCGCTCGCGCTCTCGGCGGTCACCGAGGGGCTGCTCGCGCCGGGCCGCGAGATCGCTGCGCAATGAGGGCGCTGCTGCCCGCGCTGATGATCGCCTTTCCGGCAGTCGCAGAGCCTCTTTTCGTCGACCGGGCTTCGGGCCTGCCCGCTCCGCATGTCTATGATGGTGGCTGGGAACATTTCGTCGGCGGCGGGGTCGCGGTCTTCGATTGCAACGCAGACGCACGGCCCGATCTCTTCGCCGCAGGCGGGGAAAACTCGGTCAGCCTCTTCATCAACACCACGCCTGGCCCCGGTCAACCGATCACCTTCTCCAAGGGCGCGCTGACGGACATGACCGGAGTGACCGGCGCCTATCCGCTCGATATCGACGGCGACGGCTGGCTCGACCTCGCCGTGCTGCGGGTCGGGCCCGACCAGCTTCTGCGCGGCGCGCCGGATTGCCGCTTTACCGATGTGACCGCCGACTGGGGCCTTGCGCCGCGCGATGCCTGGACCACCGCGTTCTCCGCGACCTGGGAGCCGGGGCAGGATCTGCCGACCCTCGCCTTCGGCCATTATGTGGACCGGGCCAATCCCGAGGGGCCGTTCGGGGCCTGCGATACATCCGACCTCTACCGGCCTGAAGGCCGTCACTACGGCCCGCCCGAGGTGATCGCTCCCGGCTTTTGCGCGCTGTCGATGCTGATCAGCGACTGGCGGCGGATCGGTGTGCCCGAACTGAGGATCTCCAACGACCGCCACTATTATGTGCGCGGCGGCTACGAGCAGATGTTCCGGCTGAACCCTTTGTCCGAACGGCAGGAGGATTGGCCGAAGGTCTCGCTCTGGGGCATGGGGATCGCCAGCGGCGACGTGACTGGCGACGGGCTGCCGGAAGTGATGCTGACCTCGATGGGCGATCAGCTCCTGCAGATCAACACCGGCAAGGGGTTCACCGACGCGCCCTATGAGATCGGCACCTATGCCCATGTCCCGTTTCTCGGCGACGACGGCAGGCCCTCGACCGGCTGGCATGCCGAGTTCGGCGATATCGACAACGACGGGCGCGCGGATCTCTTCATCGCCAAGGGTAATGTCGACCAGATGCCGTCGAATGCGATCAACGATCCGAACAACCTCCTGATGCAGGGGCCGGACGGACAATTCACCGAAGCTGCGGAGGCGGCGGGGATCGCCACGACAGACCGCTCGCGCGGCGCGGCTCTTGCCGATCTCGATGGCGACGGCCGGCTCGACATCGTCGTCGTCAACCGCCGCGCGCCGATGGAGATCTGGCAGAACGTCACGGTAAACACCGGCCATTGGGCCGGAATAGAGCCTGTTCTTGCCCAAAACACCCGGGCGGTCGGTGCGTGGCTGGAGGTCCGGACCGGTGACGGGGTACAGGCGCGCGAGGTGACGGTCGGCGGCGGTCACGCCGGTGGACAGGCCGGGCCGGTGCATTTCGGGCTCGGCGACGCGACCACTGCGGAGCTTCGCATCTTCTGGCCAAACGGGACCCGGTCGGAGTGGACTTCGATCCCTCTCGACCGGGTCACCCGGGTCGCGCCCGACGGACCCGGGCTTAAGCTCGACCCTTAACGCTCCACCGGCAAACCGCTTGGAACCGTCTCCGGCACGCCAAGCCGGCCTCTGATCGCGGCGGGGTCACCGAGGGTGTCGAGAAAGGCGAGGATCGCAGCGAACTCGTCGGACGAAATCGGCCGACCCGGCGTTGCCGCCGCCTCGATCGCCGCCACCTCGCCCGGCGCGTCGAGCACGGCCCAGTCGGGCTTCGTGCCGTCGAGAGCGGGCAGGACCGCCTGCCTGCGGTCGTAGTCACCGAGCCCCTTG
Organism: Defluviimonas sp. D31; assembly: GCF_033436765.1. Classification (NCBI taxonomy): domain Bacteria; kingdom Pseudomonadati; phylum Pseudomonadota; class Alphaproteobacteria; order Rhodobacterales; family Paracoccaceae; genus Albidovulum; species Defluviimonas sp. D31. The sequence continues at coordinate 180,453 of NZ_JAWQFN010000003.1, read as the reverse complement.
GCGGGACCGGCGTGATGGGCGAGGAAGGCCGCAAGGTCCGACCACGCCCCGGCATGACCCCAGGGTCCGGTCGCGGTGACGTTGCGCAGGGACGGCGTGCGGAACGCATAGGCGTCTTCGGAACGGTTCGTCACCCGCATCCGGCCGGTATCGCGGGAATGGCGCTCGAACCGTTCGGCCTTGCCCGGGCCGAGTTGCGGCTCGCCCATCGCGTGAAAGCCATGGTCGGTCTGGAACGGGCCGGCATGGCAGCCCGAGCATCCGGCGTCACCGTAGAACAGGGCCATGCCCTCAGCCGCATCATCGGGCAGCGGGGCCCCGCCGCGCAGCATCTCGTCAAACGCGGACCCATCGGACCGCCATTCGACGGCGATGAAGCCCGCGATGGCATTGGAGATATCGGTGAAGGCGATCTCCCGTCCCGCGGCGATTTCCGGATAGGCGGCGGCGAACATCTCGCCGTAGGCGGGAATCGCGGCGACGCGCTTCGAAAGGATGTCCCAGGCGCCGCCCGGACCGGTGATCAGGCCCTCGCGCACGGCGGTCGAGACGTCGTTTTCCTGGTAGTGCCCCGCCATCTCGTCGGCCGATAGAACCGGGAACATCGTCTGAGCAGAAAGCACCGAGGCGAAACCCGCCACCATCTCCTCTTCCAGCGGCGTCCTGAATCCCGACGGACGCGTCGGATCGGCCTCGATCCGACCGTCGTGAAACAGCACCGTGAACTCGCGCGCGCCGAGGTTGAAGAGGGCGGGTGCATTCCGAGGGATCCGCTGCTCCGGCAGGTTCGAAGGGTCGGCGCGGCGGTCGGGGCCTAGTCCGGTCCCGCCCTCGCCGAGGCCGAGCGAGAGCCCGTCGGAAGTCGCGAAGCGGGGATGATGGCAGGTCGCGCAGGAGATGTTTCGGTTGCCAGACAGGATCGGGTCATAAAAGAGAAGCTGGCCGAGCCGGGATTCCGCTTCCGGCACGGACACGAAGTCGGCATCGGTCACCGGCGCCGGCACCTCTGCACGGGCGGCCGTCGCTACGAGGGCGAGCACTATGGCAAGGCGCATGACGAATCCTCCCTGCGCCAGTGATACCGGAGGCCTCGGGCCGGTGATACAGCTACCGCAAGCGGCTATCCGGACTGCGGGATTGCCGGCCGCCGCGAGACGGGCGAACATGCCGTGGGGCAGAAGCGAAACGGGAACGACGATGGCCACCACCACGGTTTACATCATGCGGTTGATGCTTGCGGTCTGGAACGCGATGGACGATCGCCATCTCGGCCTGATCGCGGCCGGCGTCGCCTTCTACATGATGTTCGCGCTCTTCCCCGGCATGGCCGCCACGATTGCGATCTGGGGCTTCTTCTCCGACCCGGCGGTGATGCGCGAATACCTCACCTCGGTGAACCACCTGATCCCGGCCGCGGCCTACGAGCTGATCGAGACGCAACTCAATTCCTTGCTCCTCGCCACGCCGAAAACGCTTGGCTGGACTACAGGTATTTCGCTCGCGATCGCCTTCTACTCGATCCACAACGGCGTGGCGGCGCTGATCTCAGGGCTCAACGCGATCCATGTTCGCCGGCACCGGCCGGGATTCACGCGCTGGCTGGTCTCGATCGGCATGACGTTTGCCCTGATCGCGGTCTTCCTCACGGCGCTCGCGACCGTTGTGATGGTGCCGGTGATCCTGAATTTCTTCGAACTCGGTACCGTCGAGGGCTTTATTCTGCGCTACCTGCCCTGGACGGCAATGTTCCTCGTCGTCCTCATCGTGCTTGGGCTCTTCTATCGCTGGGGGCCGACGATGGACAAGGCGCCCCACTCCTGGATCACGCCGGGCGGGTTGCTCGCGGCAATCCTCTGGGCCGCGGCTTCAATGGCCTTCTCGGTCTATCTCGAGAATTTCGGCGCCTACAACCGGATCTACGGTTCGATCGGCGCGGCCATCGCGCTCCTGATGTGGCTCTACATTTCGGCGTTCATCGTGCTCCTCGGCGCGGCCGTGAACGAGGAGCACGACCGGCTGAAACGCCTTCAGTAGTCGCGCTCCCAGAAGACGCCGATGCCGGTATCGCCCTTGGAGTCGACCGAACCGCGCGCCTTCAGTCCTTTCCGGATCTCGAAGTTGAGATTGATCTCGCTCTTGCCGCCCGAGCCAATCTCGACATCGGTATATAGCCGCTCGGAAACGTATTTCCCTGCCCGGAGCGCGCCGGTGCCATCCTCGGCCGCCGTCACGTCGAGATCGTCGAGACCGATCCCGCCGCGCAGCCGCGACACCACGCCTTCGCCGCCACCCCCTGCCAGAGTGGCGATCGCCGAGGCGAGCTGCGCCGCCTGGAAGGGCGACAGGTTGTCGAGACTGCGCCCAAAGAGGAGATGTGCCACGACCTCCTCTTCCGGCAGTTCGGGCGACGAGAGGAAATGGATCTCCGGTTCGGACGCTTCGCCCTCGATCAGGATCGTCGCGGTGATGCCGTCGGCTTCGCTCGACGCCGCGAACCGGACATAGGGGGTCAGCGCGCCCTGCAACTCCACCAGCCCCTCGTCGATCGTGAAACGCTTCCCGAGGATGTCGAGTCGGCCGCGGACGAGGTCGAACCGGCCCGAGGGCACGATCGCGGCGGTGGTGCCGGTCAGCCGCAGGGTGCCCGTCATCTCGGCATCGAGCCCGCGGCCGCGCACGAAGATCCGGCCCGGCGACGAGACGGTCAGATCGACATTGTAGACCGGGCCGCCTTCGCGCCGCGCCGCGGCGGGCCCCGCCATCTTCCGTGTTTCGCGCACGGCGGCGGGCTCGTTGACGTGGCGCAGGCCGGTGAGCGTGGGGCGGCTACCGAAACCGGTCGAGGGGATGCGGATCTCGGTCCGGTCCAGATTGATCACCCCGGCGATCGTGGCGCCGCCGAGGTACGGCCCGGAGATCGAGACATTTCCATCGACGAAGGTCTCGTAGAGATCGGGATCGCGCAGCCGGACACCGGCGAGCCGGAGCGCGAGATCGCCCTGGAACGGCGGCGTCAGCACCACCGGGCCCGAGACCTCGATCCGCCCGCCGCCGCGGACATTGGCGCCGCCCAAGAGGTTGGCTTGGCCTCCGGCGAGATCGGCGGCGACGTCGAGCCCTTCCAGCTCGATCCCGAAGGTCGGGGCGACGAGCCGGGCGCCGGACAGCGCGATCCGGCCTTCGAGCGATTCAAGCCGGACCGGGCCATTCAGGCGCAGGTCGAAGCTGACCGGCCCGTCGATGTTGCGGGGCGCGAGGAGCGGGTTGAGGATCGCCGACTGCGCGCCGCCCCGGATGCCGAGATCGGCACTGCTGAAATCCCGCGCGATACGTCCGGCGATCTCGGCCGACGTGGCACCCGGACCATTGCCCGACAGGTCGACGTCGTAGCCTTCTGCACTGTCGATGACACGGCCTTCGACGGTCAAGGGTCCGGGGAAGCCGGGTGTCAGAAGCGCCATGTTGTTCAGCCGGGCGCCGATGTCGACTCGCCGGACGTCGCCCTCGATGCTGCCCGTCGCCTCCAGACGGAGCTGCGGATTTTCAAGCGCGAACGTATCAATCTCGATCCGGCCGTCCTCCTCGGCGACCGACACGCGGAGCGTCGAGGCGCCGGCGAGAAGACGGTCGGCTGTCGGCTCGCCGATGCCAACGCCGGTGGCGGAGGCGTCGAGCGTGATCTGGCGGCGCTTGCCGGCGCCAACGAGCCGGGCGTCCGCCTTCATCGCGCCGCGATACTTCGCCCCGAGCGCGGCAAGATCGGCGAAATCGAGCGTCGCGGTCACATCGCTCGCCTCGGTGCCCAGTCGCCCCGAGGCCGAGGCGGTCAGCGTGGCGGCGGACAGGTCGAGGCTGCGGATCTCGATCCCCTCTTTGCCGCGGCTGACCGAGGCGGTGACCGTGGCGAGACCTTCGAGCAGCCGGTCGAGTTCGGCCTGTCCGGCGCTGAGATCGCGCCCCTCGATCCGGCCCTCGAGGTCGAAGACTCCGGAGAGAAGACCGGCGGAACCCGAGACCTCGAGGTTCGCCGCCCCGCCAAGCTGACGGCCCGCGAGGCCGGAGAACCGGCCCATGTCGGCGACCTCGGCGGTAACGCGCCCGCCGAGCGTGAGGCCCTTGTCGGTGGTCTCGATGTTGAAGCCGCCGCTGGCGCCGTAGCCCTGCCCCTCGACGTTGAACGACGGGATGGAAAGGGGCTCACCACCCTGCCAGTGAAACACGATCTTGCCTGCGAGATCCGGTCCGACGGCACTGGCGAGTGCCGGATCGGTGGGTTCGATCCCGTTGGCCGCGAACCCGACATGACCGCCGACGCGGGTCACGCCGACACCGTCCGAACCGGGCCGGCCGATCCGCCCCGACCCGTCGAGCGAGACCGCGGCAATGGCCAGATCGGCGCGGCGCAGACCATGAAGATCGCCGGTGAGCTTCCAGCCGTCGCCCCGATCCGCGCTGTAGCGCAGGCTGAGGTCGGCGGCGCGCAGGTAGGTCTTCTGGCCCGGCAGCGGCAGCAGTACCTCGCCGCCGCCGGCTAGGCCGATCCGCGTGGTCAGAGCCATCTGCAACGGCAGACCCGAGGGCGCGAGCGACAGCCGGCCACTGACATCGACCCCGCGCGAACCGATCACCAGCCGCGTCAGGTCGAGCTGGCCGGAGGGCGCGCGCCTTCCCTCCGCCTCGAGCGTCACGTCGGGGCCGAAGAAGTCCTGGTATTCCGGCAGGAGCAGCGGCGCGATGTCGCCGCCGAGTGCCGCCCGGAACCGACGCTCGGCCGCGCCGTCCTCCATCGCGACGGACAGCAGCTCCACCTGACCCTTGAGCCGCGGCGCGCCATCGGTTGAAAGCGTGATGTCGGTGCGGAAATCGTCGATGATGCCGTCGCCGGCAACCGCGAGTTCGATCGAGGGCTTGCCCGGAAGCCCGATGAGGTTGGCGGCGATCCCGTCCGCGGCCTCGGCGACGAGCAGGTCGAGCGTCGCCTTGCGGGTCTCGTTGGCATAGCTGCCGGTCAGCGACACCCGGCCCTGGCGCCCGTCGATCCGGGTGACGCTCAACTCGGCCGAGCCCTCGCCGCCTTCAAGCTGCATCGTCCCGTCGAGCGAGACCTCGGCGGCGGCGCCGAACAACGCCTCGCCGAGCACCACACGGTCCGCGTGAAGCGTACCGATCGACACGCTGACCGGCAGCTCCGGCAGCGCGAAGCCCGAGGCCTCGGTCTGGCTCCTGCCCGACGAGGGCCGGCGTGGCAACTCGATCACCTCGGCGGTCATCTCGCTGATCTCGACCCGGCCGCGCAGCAGCGCCGCACGCCTCCAGCCGATCGCGCCGCCACGGATCGTCAGCCAGACGCCATCGGCATCGGCGATCGTCATCTGCTCGAACGTGGCGCGCGAGGACAGCGCGCCGGCAAACCCGTCGATCCGCACGGTGCGGCCAAGGCCGGAGAGGTTGTCCTCGAGAAAGCCGGTCAGGAAATCGCGGTCGCGCTCGGGGCTCTCTTCCTCTTGGGCCGGGGCGGCCACGGGCAGAAGCGCGACGAGGAGGGTCAGGAGAAGCCGCCGCATCAGAAGGCCTGCCCGATGCCGACGTAAAGCTGGACCCCATTCCCCGTGCCGCCCGAGACCGGCATGCCGACATCGAACCGGATCGGACCGATGCCCGTGTCATAACGCACGCCGAGTCCGGCGCCTGCGTGCCAGTTGCCGGTGCCGCCGAAAAGCCCGTCGTCGCTGATGAAACCGGCATCGTAAAAAGCCACCGCACCGATCTTCTCGGTGATGCCGGCGCGTACCTCTCCCGAGAGACCGATGAAGCTCAGGCCGCCGGTCTCGATCGTCGTGGTCGGCGAGGTCGGCACCGTCACGCCGAGCGACTGGTAGGGTTGGCCGCGCACGGTGCCGCCGCCTCCGGAGAAGAAGAGGTAGCCGGGCGGTGTCTCGGCGAGCGCGGGGCCGATCACGGTGCCAAGCTGAACCCGACCCGCGAGCACGACCCGGTCCTTGGCGCCGAACCCGCGATAGGTGCGCGCGTCGCCAAGGAAATAGGCGCCCGAGCCGGTGCTGCCCAGGCCGTAGAACGGTGCGACATCGGCATCGAAAAAGTAGCCCTCATGCGGGTCGAGCTGTTCGTCGCGGCCGTCCCAGGTGAGCGAGAGCGGGAGCGCGAACGCGCTGTAGTCGAACCGGTTGCCGAAGGGATCTGTCGCGCGCGAGGCGATATAGGACAGCCCGGCCTCGGCGCTCAACCGGTCGCTCAGCACCCGTGTCAGGCCGAAGGTCACCTCGATACTATCGACGTCGAGGTCGAGAAGTTCGGTGCGTTCCGCGCGCGCTTCGAAAAACGCTGTGGCATCTGTCACCGGGGTTGCGGGCCGGTCGATGCGGACGCCGAGGTTGTAGCCGGGGCTGACGTCCTGGCCGCCGATCTGATCAACCGCGCCTTCGAGGCGCAGCCGCTCAGCGCCGCCGAAGAGATTGCGGTGCAACCAGTAGCCCGAGACATTGAGGCCGTCGCTCGTGGAGGCTTCGGCGCCAAAGCCGAAACGGCGCAGAGGCGCCTCGGCGACCACGAGCGTCGCGTCGAGCGTGTCGCCGGGGCCAAGCGTCTCGGCTTCGGTCAGGGCGACGGTGCGGAAGACGCCGGTCCGTCGCAGCCGGGTCGCGACGGTGTTCATCTCTGCGGGATCGAAGACCTCGCCGGTCGGGAAGCCGGCAATCTTCTCGATCCGGCGCGGGTCCATCCGCTCGTAGCCCGAAACCTCCATCTTGCCGAAGCGGACGCGCGGGCCGGGGGCAAGCAGGATCTCCGAGTCGATCGACGCGGCGCGGTGGTCGGCGATGACGGTTTGGTCCGCGACCTCGGCCTTGGCGTGACCGACGTTGCGCCAGCCTTCGACACCGGCATCTTCGGCCGCGACGATGGCGGTGGAGTGGGCGGGCTTTCCGTCGCCGTATTCCGGCGGAAGCCTGGTGCCGGGGGCATAGGGGCGCATCCGTGCCCTGGCAAAGCGAAACTGCGGGCCGGGTTCCACGGTGATGCGGATCTCGCGGATCGCCTCGGGCGCATCGAGCGGCGCGATCTTCGCGGCTTCCTGGCCGTCGACGGCGATCCGGATCACGCCGGAATAGTGTCCCTCGGCGTAAAGTGTGCCGAGCAGCCGGCCGTAATCGGCGCGGGCGGCAGCGAAAAGCGTCTGGGCGTCGCCCTGCTTCTCGCGCTCGGCCTGCAGGACGAGCGAAGCGGCGCGGAGTGCGCTGGTCAGGCTCTCGTCGGCGCCCGGTGCGGCAAAGACCACCCGGTCGAGTGCGTCCGCCGGCAGCGAGGCCGCCAAAATTGCCAGCCCGCCGATCGCCCATCGGCTGTTCCGCAAGAGCCGCCCTGCCTGTCGCCCCACCCGTTTCCCCGCGCCCGAATGCCCTGCCGCCTATTCCTTGCAGCAATCTTCAGCGAATTCCAGCGCAGTCCGACATCGCGCGTTTCTTTTGGCGCATCCGTTGCGCGACAGCGTGGTCAGTTCTGCTGAAGCGCCGCGGCCCATTCCTCCAAGAACGCCCGCCGCTTGATCGCGTCGAGGAAGACCAGAAGGCCGGGGTCGAGGCGCATCGGCCTAAGATGCGGGCCACGCGACAGCGCGACCTCGTCGATCGGCGGCAGGCCGGCCTCCTCGCCGACGAGCCGCCGGCCTTCGGCGCTGAGAAGGAAGTCGAGAAACCCGCCGCCCAATGCGGGATCGGGCGCGCCGACCGGGATAAGCCCGGTCCGCAGAAGCGTCAGCGTATAGTCCTCCAGTTCGACCACCGCCGCGTCGTCTTCGCTGGCGAGCCGCGGGCCGGCGTAGCTGCCGAGCACGTTGTAGGCGAGCGCGAGCCGGCCCTGTTTCAGGTCCGTGATCATCGCATTCGACGAAGTGTAAAGCCTTGGCGCGAGGCCGCCCATCACCTCGGCGAGCCGCCAGAAACTGTCGGACTGCCGCGCATCCTGCGTGGCGAAAAGGTAGCCCGCACCGGAGAGTTCGGGATCGTACGTTCCGATCCGGCCGCGGAACCGCTCGGGATCGTCGCGCAGCATGTCGATCAGGTCGCGCCGGGTCTGCGGAAGGGAGAGACCGCCGAGCGCCCGGCGCGAGGCGATCAGCACGACGTTTTCCTGCGCGAAGGCAAAGAGCCTGTCCTGCCAGTGCGCCCAGCCCGGCAGCGCATCGGTGGCGGCCGAGCGGTAGGAAGCCGCGAAGCCGTCATTGGCAAGTTTCATCTGCAGATCCATCGCCGAAGAGATGACGAGGTCGAAGGTCGCGCCCTCGTCATGAATCGCGGCAAAGACCTCCTGCGAATTGGCGACCGTGTAGTGGACTTCGACATCCGGAAAACGCTTCTGGAACGCCTCGATCACCGGCTTCAGGACGCCGGTATCGGTTGTCGACAGGATTGTCAGCTCGCGCCGTTCGGTACCGGGCGCGGGAAAGCGTACCTCTTCCTCGACGGTGAATCCGGCGGCCGAGCCGGTGATGCCGAGGATCAGGCCGAGGGCAAGTAGAGCCGCGCGCATGTGCCGCCTCCTTCCCGTTCGGTGAGGTCGAAACGCCCGCCATGGGCCGAGGCGACCTCGGCGACGATGGTCAGGCCAAGGCCGGATCCGATCACGTCGCGGGCGTTCTCGCCCCGCGCGAAACGCTTGGTGAGCCGTCCCGGTTTCTGGCCGGACAGGCCGCGGCCACGGTCGGCGACCTCGATCAGCACCGGATCGCCCGGGCGGAGCGTCAGATCGATCGTGGTTTCCGGGGGCGAATACTTGATCGCGTTGTCGATGAGATTGCGCAGCGCCGCCTCGATGAGGGCGCGGTCGCCCTGCACGCGCGCCGGTTCCGCGGTGACGCGCAGCGTCAGGTCCTTGAGGTCGGCGGTGGGCAGGAACGCGTCGGCCTGCGCGGCGAGGAGCTTCGCGAGATCCACGCTTTCGTCCGCGAGCCGGTCGGAGCGGGCGACGACCGTCGCATGATCGAGAAGCTGGCCCGCCGAACGGCTGCTTTCCTCGACCGCACGGATCACCGCGCGGAGCGACTCGCGCATCTCCTCAGACTGGCTCTGGCGCAGGGCGATCTCGGCCCGGGCGCGGACCGTCGCAAGGGGCGTGCGGATATGGTGAGCGGCCTCGGCGATGAAGGTCTCGGTCCGGGTGAGCGCGCCGCGCAGCCGGGCGATGAAGCCGTTCAGCGCGGTGATGAGCGGCCTGAGCTCCACCGGCGTCGGATGATCGACGGCGCGCAGGTCCTGCGGACCTCGTCGCGCCACCGCCGCAGCAAGCCGGTTGATCGGGCCGAGCACGCTGCCTGCTGTGAGCAGCGACAGAGCCGCCGCCAGCACGAAGGACCCGAGCCCGATCGCGGCGGCGCGCTGGGCGACGCGCTGGGCGATCGCCTCTTGCCCCTGCCGGGTCTGGGCGACCATGACGAGGACCGGCACCGGCTTGCGCGCGACCAGCACCATGCGGGCGACTGCGGCGATGCGGACCTCGGTGTCGCGATAGGGCGATGTGTAGAAGACCGGCGTCACCGCCGCGCCCGCCTCGGGCGGCGGCGGCAGGTCGTCATAGCCGGTCAGCGTCAGCCCGCGCGCGTCGATCCGGTAGAACACCCGGTCGGCCGAGATCGAACCGAGGATCGAGAACGCCTCGTAGGGCAGATCGACGCTGACCCCGTCGTCCCCGCCTTGCAGGCTTTCGGCGATGGCCAGCGTCGCGGCGCCTAGAACGCCGTCCTGGCTCGCCTCGGCCGCCTGGACGGCGACGGTGCGTACGGTGAAATAGAGAACGATGGCAAGAACGGCGGCGATGCCGAGCAGCTGCAGGACCAGCCGGAGGCGCAGGGAAAGCGGCGCGCGCCTCATTCGGCCGTCAACCGGTAGCCGAGGCCGCGCACCGTCTCGATCCGCGCCCCGGAGCCTTCGAGCTTCTTCCTCAGCCGCGCGACATAGACCTCGATCGCGTTGTCGGTGACGCTTTCGGCATAGGAAAACAGCCGGTCGCAGATCTGCGCCTTGGAGAAGATGCGCTCCGGCGCGGCAAGGAGGATTTCGAGAAGCCGGAGCTCGCGATTTCTCAGCTCCCGCATCTCGCCCGCGACGACGAGGCTAGCGTTCAAGGGGTTGAAGGTGAGCCCGGCATAGTGCTGCACGGTCTGCAGCGCATTGCCCCGCCGCCGCAGGACGGCGCGGCAGCGCGCTTCCAGCTCGGCGAAGTCGAAGGGCTTGGTGACATAGTCGTCCGCCCCGAGGTCGAGCACGTCGACCCGGTCCGACACCTCCGCCCGCGCGGTCATCACGATGATCGGCGTGTCGCGCCCCGAGCGGCGTTCGCGGCGCAGAAAGTCGCGTCCGTCGCCGTCGGGCAGCGAGATGTCGAGCAGGATAAGGTCGTAGGACGCCGCCGCGAGGCAGTCGCCCGCCTCGGTGAGAGAGGCGGCGGGATCGACGGCATGGCCGTCGAGCCGGAGCCTCTCGGCAACCGACAGCGCCAGATCGGGATTGTCCTCGACGAGAAGGAAGCGCAACGCATCCACCCCCTGGTGACAGGTTGCTGTCAGCTTTCCAGCGAATCGTGGGTCTTGCAAGGGGATCGGCACCGCGCCGCTTTGGCGTGCGTGTCCGGAAAGAAAACCACACGGGAGGAATACATGACATTCAGGGCAATGAAGGTGTTCGGCACGAGCGCCGCGATCGGTCTCATGGCGGCCTCGTCGGTCTGGGCGACCGAGTGCATCGCGCCGGCCAATCCGGGCGGCGGCTGGGACTTCACCTGCCGTCAGGTCGGCAAGATCCTGTTCGACATCGGTCAGGTCGACCAGCCGGTGCAGGTCACCAACATGGCCGGCGCGGGCGGCGGGCTCGCCTTCTCGACCGTGGTCAACGAGCGCAACACCGACGAGGACCTCATCATCGCGGCGTCCTCGGCGACGACGACGCGGCTCGCGCAGAATGCCTATGGCGGGGCGACGGCGGATCAGGTGCGCTTCGTCGGCGCGATCGGCGCCGATCCCGGCGTCATCGTGGTTGCGGCCGACAGCCCGTTCCAGACGCTTGGCGACCTTGTCGAGGCGGTGAAGGCCGATCCGGGTTCGGTCGCCTTCGCGGGCGGCTCGGCGGCGGGCGGTTTCGACCACATGAAGCCCCTTCAGGTGCTGAAGGCCGGCGGCTTCACCGACATCAAGTCGGTCAAGTATATCGGTGTCGATGGCGGCGCCGACGCGATCACCCAGACCGTGGGCGGCTTCACCCAGGCGATGACCGGCGACATGTCCGAGATCGTCGGCTTCATCAAGTCAGGCGAGGTCCGGGCGCTCGCCGTCCTGACCGAGGAGCGGGTGCCGGGCTTCGACGATATCCCGACGGCGAAGGAACAGGGCTTTGACGTCGTCGCGGTGAACTGGCGTGGGCTCTATGTGCCGAAGGGCATTTCCGACGAGGCCTTCGCCAAGTGGGCCGATCGGCTCAAGGCCGTGGCCGACAGCGCCGAATGGAAGGAAGCGATGGCGGCGAACGGGCTCGCGCCCTTCACCAAGGTCGGCGACGACTTCCAGGGCTGGATCGACCAGGTCGTGGCCGACACCACCGAGCTTTCCAAGGAAATCGGAGTGATTCAGTGATCACCGGCGACCGGATCTTCGGTCTGGTCGTGATCCTCGTGGCGCTGGCCTATGTCGCCAGCGCCGCGCAGATCCAGACCAGTTTCCTCTCGGACCCGGTGGGGTCGAAGACGTTTCCTTACATCATCGGAACGATTGCCGCGATCTGCGGCCTCTACATGGTGATCCGTCCTGACAAGGATCCCGAATGGCCCGACCTGCCGACGCTCGGCCGGCTTGCCGTCGCGCTCCTGGCGCTAATCGCCTACGCCTACATGCTCAAACCTATGGGCTTCCTGATCCCGACCGCCATCGTCGCGGCGATCCTAAGCTACCAGATCAGCCCGCGTCCGCTGCCCGCCATTCTCGCGGGTCTCGGCCTCTCTGCCGGGCTTTATGTGATCTTCAAATTCCTCCTAGGGCTCAGCCTCACCGGCCTGCCCAAGGCAATCATGGGCTGAGACATCGCCATGGACCTACTTTCCAACCTCGCACTCGGTTTTTCGATCGCGCTTTCGCCATGGACGCTGATGCTTGCGGTGATCGGCGCCTTCGTCGGCACGATCATCGGCGCGCTTCCGGGCCTCGGTCCCTCGAACGGTGTGGCGATCCTCATTCCGCTCGCCTTCACAATGGGGCTCGACGCGACCTCGGCGCTGGTGCTGCTGACGAGCGTCTATTACGGCGCGATGTATGGCGGGCGGATTTCCTCGATCCTCCTGAACATCCCCGGCGACGAGCCGGCGCTGATGACCACGCTCGACGGCTATCCGATGGCCAAGCAGGGCCGCGCCGGCGATGCGCTGGTGATCTCGGGCGTCGCCTCCTTCGTCGGCGCCTTCATCGCGACGATCGGGCTGATGATCCTCGCGCCGATGCTGGCGCGGGTCGCCTATCTCTTCGGCCCGGCTGAGTATTTCGCGCTATACCTCCTCGCCTTCTGCACCCTCGGCGGAATCGCCTCGAACAACCAAGCCAAGGCGGCGCTCGCCTCCTGTCTCGGGCTTGGCATCGCGATGATCGGGCTCGACAACACCTCCGGCATGCCGCGCTTCACCTATGGCAACCTGCACCTGATGGACGGGGTCGATTTCCTCGTCGCCATCGTCGGGCTTTTCGCCATCGCCGAGGTGTTCTTCTTCATCGAGAGCCACGGCAAGGAAAGCGCCATCGGCGTGAAACTGGATAAGATCACAATCCCGGTGAAGGACATTGTCGGCTCGACCGGCGCGATGCTGCGCTCGACCGTAATCGGCTTTTTCGCGGGCGTGCTGCCCGGTGCCGGGGCTTCGCTCGGCTCCTTCATGGCCTACATGGCGCAGAAGGCTGTCGACCCCGACAAGAAAAGCTACGGCAAGGGCAACCCGAAGGGCGTCGCCGCGCCCGAGGCCGGCAACAACGCGGCCGCCGGCGGCGCGCTGGTGCCGATGCTGACGCTCGGCGTGCCGGGGTCGGGAACGACCGCGGTTCTGCTGGCGCTGCTGATGACCCTGAACATCACGCCAGGGCCGACGCTCTTCACCGACCGGCCCGAAGTGGTCTGGGGCCTCATCGCCTCGCTCCTCATCGCCAATATCGTGCTTCTGGTGATGAACGTGCCGATGGTGAAGATCTTCGTGAAGGTGCTGACCGTGCCGGCCTGGGTGCTGCTGCCCGGGGTCACGATGGTCTCCTTCGTCGGAATCTACTCGCTGACCGGGAGCTATTTCGATCTCGTCCTGATGATCGCCTTCGGCGCGCTCGGCTACGTGCTGCGGAAACTCGACATCCCGACCGTGCCGGTGATCCTCGGCATCCTCCTCGGCAATCACATGGAGGACTCCTTGCGCCGTGCCATGGTGATCTCGGACGGCGACTGGACCTACCTGTTCGCGACGCCGATCTCGATCGGTCTCTGGATCGCCGCCATCGCCGGCTTCATCGCGCCGATGTTCCTGCGCGGGATCCTCAAGAAACCAGCGATCCGCGACGCCGACGAGCTGGTGGACTGATGCCGGAAACGCGGGTCCTGATCCCGACCGGGGCGCTGGGCCTCGGCTATGACCGGGCGGCGCTGGCGCGAGGGATCGCGGCGAAGCCGCACATCATCGCGGTCGACGGCGGTTCGACCGACAGCGGCCCGGCCTATCTTGGCCGGGGCGCGTCGAAATACTCCCGCGCCACCACGCGGGCGGAATGGCGCGAGCTGATGCAGGCGCGGGCCGAGGCCGGCGTGCCCCTGATCATCGGCACGGCAGGAACCTGCGGGGCGGATGCCACCGTCGACTGGCTTTTTGACATCACCCGCGACTTGGCCGCGGAGCTTGGCCAGAGGTTGACTGTGACGCGGCTGTATACCGGCCAGGATCCGGCCGATATCGCCACCGCCTTCGAGGCGGGCCGGATCACGCCCCTGCCCGCCGCGCCGGAGGTCGATACCGACACGATCCGCGCGTGCAGCAACATCGTGGCGCTTGCGGGCGCCGAACAAGTCGCCGCGGCGCTCGCCACCGGCGCGGACATCGTCATTGCCGGCCGGACCACCGACACGGCGATCATCGCCGCCCTGCCGATCGTGCGGGGCTGTCATGGGGGCGCCGCCTGGCACGGCGCGAAGATCGGGGAATGCGGGGCAATCGCCACCACTCATCCTGCCTCGGGCACGATCCTGATCGAATTCGACGATGCGGGCTTCACCGTCGACCCCATGGCTCTTTCCGCCCGCGCCACGCCCTACACGGTCTCGGCGCATATGCTCTACGAGAATTCCGACCCATTCCTCCTCTACGAACCGGGTGGCGTTCTCGATGTCACCGCCGCGACCTACACGGCGCTCGACGACCGCCGGGTGCGGGTCGAGGGTTCGGTCTGGCGGCCGGGACCCTACACGGTCAAGCTCGAGGGCGCCCGTATTGCCGGATACCAGACCGTGAGCCTGACGCTTCTGCGCGACCGCCGCTATGTCGCCAATGCCAGCGGCTGGGCAGCGCAGGTCGCGGCCCGCGCACGAGCGGATGTGAGCGAGCGGATGGGGCTGGCGCCAGACGGCTTCGACATCGAGCTGAGGCTCATCGGCCGTGACGCCACGCTCGGCCCGCTGGAAACCCCCGGTCCCATGCCCGCCGAAATCGGCGTCCTCGCCATCGCCACCGCGCCGACCGAGGCCGAGGCTGCCGAGATCGGCAAGATCCTAAACCCCTATCTCCTGCATCACGCACTGACCGAGGACGAGCCGATGCCGACCTTCGCCTTCCCCTTCTCTCCGGCCGAGATGAGCCGAGGCGCGCTATACGAGTTCTGCCTCAACCATGTCCTTGGGCTCGACGATCCGATGGCACCGTTCCGCATCGTCACCGACGAGGTCGGCCATGGCTGAAATCGGTCAGATCGCGCAGAAGGTCCGCTCCAAGAATGCCGGCCCGTTCTGGCTGACGATCGACATTTTCTGCCGGAACAGGGTCGATTTCGAGCGGATCTCGACCGGCCTCGCGACCGCGAGCCTCGCCGCCCGCTTCCGCACCGATCCAGAGGCGATCAAACGCTTCGACATCGCCGATCTGAACGTCGTGAAGCTTTCGCTGCCGCGTCCCGCCGTGCAGGGCACGCGCGCCGACCGCGACATGCACGGCGCCGCCTGGGCCGCGCTCGTCGAGGAGATGGAGATCGACTGACCCCACTTTCTGTCCGGAAATACTCCGCAGGGGGTCCGGGGGACGCGACGTCCCCCGGCTGCCGAAGCCGGGTCAGGCGCCGAAGATCCGGGCGCGATGCTCGGCGAGGTAGATCCGCAGCCAGGGCGTGAAGTGCTCCGGCGACGCCGCCACCTCGGCGACGAGATCGGCGAGGGTGATCCAGCGCACTTCCATCACCTCGTCGGGGTTGGGCGTGACGGTCAGCCCCTCCGGCGCCCGCGCCGTGAAGATGTCAACGACCTCGTGCTCGGTCATGCCGCCGCCGACTTCGGCGCGGTATTCGACCTGATCGGCGAAGACCGGCGCCACGCCTTCGATGCCGAGCTCCTCGCGCAACCGGCGGCGGGCGCAGTCTACGGGCGCCTCGTCCCAATGCGGATGGGTGCAGCAGGTGTTCGCCCAGAGCCCCGGCGTGTGGTACTTGCCAAGCGCCCGGCGCTGGATCAGCACCCGGTCGCCCTCCATCAGGAACACCGACACCGCCTTGTGCCGCAGCCCCTTGAGATGCGCGCCAAGCTTGTCGAAGGGCGCGAGCCGCCCCTCGACCCAGGTCGGGATGAGGTCAGCCGCGCTCACGAGGGCTGTTCGACGGCCTTCTGCGCCGACGCGCGGCGGGCAAGCTCCTGACGATAGAGCGCGAGGAAATCGACCGTGTCGATGTTCAGCGGCGGGAAGCCGCCATCGCGCGTCACGTCCGAGACGATGCGGCGGACGTAGGGGAACACCATGCGCGGGCATTCGATCAGCAGGAACGGGTGCAGCTGCTCCTCCGGCACGCCCTCGACATGAAAAATCGCGCCGTAGTCGAGCTCCATCAGGAAGAGCGGCGACTTGTCGGACTTGTTGGTCGAGGTGACCTTGAACTTGGAGACCACCTCGTACTGGTGCTCGATCGCGCGCTTGCGGGCGTCGAGGCTGACCTGGACCTGGATCTCGGGCGTCACCTCGCTGGCGCTGATCCCCTTCTGGGCTACGATGTTCTCGAAGGACATGTCGCGGATGAACTGCCCCAGCACGCTCATCTTCACCTGCGGCGCTTCCGTCGTTTCAGCCCCGTTGCCGTTCTCGGCCATGTTCAATTCTCCCAAGGAAATCCGGTTTGGCCGCTGGTGTAGCACCTTGGCTTGCGGGCCTCAATGCCGGGTCCAGCCCGAAGGACGGTCCGAAATCGGCCGCTCGGAGTCGATCTCGTGAAATTCGCCGTCGATCACGTCCGGCCGGTTCGGCTCGCGCCGGGGCGGCATGCCGCCGACGGTGAACCGTTCCACCCGCACCCGCGCGGCAAGATAGCGCAGCACCGCCGATCGTACCGGCGGGATCAGGAGGAGGATGCCGACCGTATCGGTGAAAAAGCCCGGCGTCAGCAAAAGCGCGCCGGCGAAAAGGATCAATGCGCCGTGGGCGATGGGCTCGGTCGGGTCGCGCAGCTCGCCAAGCGCGCCGCGCAGCTGCGCGAGCGCCAGCGCGCCCTGCATCCGCACGAGAAAACTGCCCGCGACCGCGGTTACGAGCACGATGGCGAGCGTCCACCACAGACCAATGATGCCGCCAACCTGTATGAACAGGCCGATCTCGATCATGGGTACCGCGAGGAACGCGATCAGCAGCCACATGGGCCTCTCCTTTCCGGTCCGTGGAGTAGACTTGACCCCACCCGTGACTTACATAGGGGGAGCGAAGCAAATATACCAACCCTGCCGCAGCTCGTGCTGTGGCGTCAGAGGCGCAGCACAATGTCCAATGCCCTTATCCAGCTCCTAGTCCTCGCCGGGATCGCGATCTTCCTGATCCTGCGGTTGAGGAGCGTTCTGGGCACTCGCGAGGGCTTCGAGAAGCCGCAAGCGCCGACACCGCTGCCGGGCGCGCGCAAGGGCAAGTTCGAGGTGATCGAGGGCGGTCCGGACCGTGACATCACAGACCATGTCGAAGAGGGCAGCGACGCCGCGCAGGCGCTCGCGGCGATGAAGCAGGTCGAGCCCAGCTTCTCGGTCTCGGAATTCCTCACCGGCGCCCGCGGCGCCTACGAGATGATCCTGATGGCCTTCGAGAAGGGCGACCTGTCGAAGGTGCAGCCGTTCCTCTCCGAAGAGGTCTATGACACCCTGGTCGAAGTCGTCGCCGCGCGCGCCTCGCGCGGGCTGACCGTGACGGCGGAGTTCATGGGCACCCGCGAGGTCTCGGTGCAGCGGGCGGAGTTCGACCGCCGGACCGGAGAGGCCGAGGTGACTGTGCGCTTCGCGAGCGAGCTGATCTCGGCGGCGCGCGACGCGGCCGGCGAGGTCGTCGAGGGAAACCTGAACGAGGTCCGACGCCAGCGTGACGTCTGGACCTTCGCCCGCAAGATGGGTCAGAACGATCCCAATTGGCAACTCGTCGCAACCGGCGAGTGATGGGCGCCGCGCGGCTGCTCGACTTCTCCAGCCTGCCGGGCTGGGCAGAGGACAATCATGCCGCGGCCCTCGCCGCCTATAGCGTGACCGCCGACCTTGTCGGCGCCGATTGGCCGGCGCCCGCGTCGGGCGATGCGCGCGCCTTTTTCGAGGCTTCCTTCACGCCGGTCGAGATCGGCACGCCGCCCGGACTGCTAACCGGTTACTATGAGCCCGAAATCCCGGGCCGCACCGACCGGGGCGAGGGTTTCGACCATCCTCTTTATGCCGCGCCGGCCGATCTGCCCGCCGACCGGCCCTGGTTTAGCCGCGAAGAGATCGAGGCGGGCGATCTTCTTGCCGGGCGGGAGCTGGTCTGGCTCGCCGATCCGGTCGAGGCGTTCCTGGCACAGGTGCAGGGATCGGTGCGGGTGCGGCTGGCCGACGGGTCGGTGCGCCGGTTCGGCTTCGCGGCGAAGAACGGCCATCCCTACCGCTCGATCGGGCAGGAACTGACGCGCCGCGGCGAAGGCGGGCCGGCCGGGATCACCGCCGACGGCATCCGCGCCTGGTGCCGGGCGCATCCGGACGAGACGCCCGCGCTATTGCGCCACAACCCGTCCTTCGTCTTCTTCCGCGACCTCGGCCTGCCGCCCGACAGCGGCCCGATTGGAACGATGGGCCGGCCCGTCACCGCGCTCCGCAGCCTCGCCGTCGATCCGGACCATATCCCGCTCGGCGCTCCGGTCTGGGTCGAGGGGGGTGGTATTGCGGCTTTGATGGTGGCGCAGGACACCGGCAGCGCGATCAGGGGCGCGCAGCGCGGCGACATCTTCTGCGGCACCGGCGCAGAGGCCGGGCTATGGGCTGGCGATATGCGGATTTCGGGCAGGCTGGTGACACTTCTGCCAAGCGGCATGGCTAGGAGGATTGCCCGGTGACGCGCCGCCGGCGCGGGCTCAGCCCGGAGGATGAAGAGCTTTGGAGCCGCGTCGCCGCCTCGGCTCGGGCGATGCGGCCCAGCAAGCTGAAGCCGGTCGAGGCCGAGGCGAAGCCGAAGCCGAGGAAACCGCATCCGACCCCGCTGGATTTCCACATCGGCGAGACGGCGCGGCCCCTGACGGCGGCGCATGACCTCGTGCCCGCGCTCGAGGAGCGTCTGGCGGCGCAACCCCTGCGCATGGACCGCCGCACCCATCAGCAGATGCTGCGCGGCAAGCTCAAGCCCGAGGCGCGGATCGACCTTCACGGCATGACGCTGGCAGAGGCCCATCCCGAACTGATCCGCTTCATCCTCAGCGCGCAGGCGGCGGGAAAGCGCATGGTTCTCGTGATCACCGGCAAGGGCAAGCTGCGCGACGACCCCGGCCCGATCCCGCAGCGGATGGGCGTTCTGCGCCACCAGCTGCCGACCTGGCTGACCCAGCCGCCCCTTGGCACGGTGGTGCTGCAGGTTGTGCCCGCGCATCTGAAGCACGGTGGCGGCGGCGCGTTTTACGTTTACCTGCGTCGCGGTTAGGGCTGGATCTGCGAGATCGCCGTGACAGGGGACAGCACGACCTGCGTGGCGTTCTGCACCGTCAGCACGGCGCCGGGCAGGAGCCCCGTGCGGCCCGTCCTGTCCTGCGCAAAGGCGCTGTCGACTTCGGCGAGCCGGCCGAGGATCGCGATGAGCGCCGGCGACTCTCCGGGGTTGAAATGGCCCGACCCCTTGGAGAAGGCCGTCGTGTCGAGCAGCGTCACCTTGAGGTCCGCGAGCTCCGTCACGTCACCGACATTGCCGAGCCGGTCGCGCTGACCGGTGAGCCGCGCCGAGAGGGCCAGCGCCCTGTCCCGCTTGGAGGAGAAGATCACGAAGGGCTGCGGCAGATCACCGATCCGCTCTGCCTGCGCGCGGAACACGTCGACGTCGATGTCGGGCGAGACGAGCATCACGCCGGACACCCGGTCGAGCAGCTTGCCCTCGTCCCTGAGCGCGATCTGGCGCAGCGTCTCCATCGTCAGCGACGAGCCCATGGAATGCGCGACGATCAGGATGCGCTCGGCACCCGCCGCAGCGACCTCGCGCAGGAGCGTCTCGAGACCGTCGCGGGCAAAGAGCGCGCTGTCGCGGTCATAGGCATAGCCGAGCGGATTGGCCCGCGACGGCCAGGAATAATGGACGAGCGCCCCTTCGATGCCGATGTCGTTTCCGATCTGTGCGAGGCGGTAGGCACCCTCGGCGAAGTTGTTGTTGAAGCCGTGGACGAAGACCACCGCTTCGCGCTGCCTGCGCGGGTTGCGGACCAGCTCGGCACCGAGGTCCGCGCGGAAGCTGTTGGCATCCGCGTAGATCTTTTGCTGGACCGCAAGGAAGTCCGTCGCGGGATCGGCCGGGCGGTTCGGCTCGGGCCAGGAGATTTCCCCGGTGACATGCTGCGGAGGAATGGCCACGTCAATGCGGACGAAGCGCGTCACCGGGCTTCGGACCTTTCCGAAGGCCTCGCCCGTAGCCGTGTCGGCGCCGCGGGTTGTGCCGATGAAAAGCGTCTCTATCCTGCCTGAACGCGCTGCGGCAGGGTCGACCACGACGCTGCCGCGCGGCTCGCAGGCCGCGAGCGCCAGGACGACCAGAATTGACGATACGATCCGCACCTTGCCCGCCTGTGCCTGCCACGCGATCTGGATAACCAAAGCTCTCCGGTCTTGCCAGCGCTTCAGAGAACGTAGCGGCTGAGATCGGTCGAGCGGGCGAGGTCGCCGAGGTTCTTCTCGACGAATGCACCATCGACCGTGACCTTGTCCCCGGCCCGGTCCGGCGCGGTGAACGACAATTCCTCGAACACCCGCTCCATCACCGTGTAGAGCCGCCGCGCGCCGATGTTCTCGACGCTGCGGTTGACCTCGGCGGCGATGTGGGCGAGCGACCTGATGCCGTCCTCGGAGAAGTCCACCGTGACCTCCTCGGTCGCCATCAGCGCCGAATATTGCCGGGTCAGCGCATTGTCGGTCTCGGTGAGGATTCGGACGAAATCATCCTCGGTGAGCGCCCTGAGTTCGACCCGGATTGGCAGCCGGCCCTGCAGTTCGGGCAGGAGGTCCGACGGCTTGGCGATGTGGAAGGCGCCGGAGGCGATGAAGAGGATGTGGTCGGTCTTCACGGCCCCGTATTTCGTGCTGACGGTGGTGCCCTCGATCAAGGGCAGGAGGTCGCGCTGCACGCCCTCGCGGCTGACATCAGCGCCGCGGGTCTCGGCGCGGGCGCAGACCTTGTCGATCTCGTCGAGAAAGACGATGCCGTTTTCCTGCACCGCCTCAAGCGCCGCCAGCTTGACCACCTCGTCATCGAGAAGCTTGTCGGCCTCTTCGGAGATCAGCACCTCGTAGCTCTCGGCCACGGTCAGCTTCTTGCGGGTGCGCCGCCCGCCGAAGGCCTTGCCGAAGATGTCTCCGAGATTCATCATCCCCATGCCCTGCTGGCCGGGCAGGTCCAGCATCGGCATCTGCGGCGCGGCCTCGGCAACTTCGAGCTCGATCACGGTGTTGTCGAGTTCGCCCTTCTTCAGCCGTGTCCGGAACATTTCGCGCGTCTGCTCGCGGGCGTCCGCGCCGGCGATCGCCTCGATCACCCGGTCCTCGGCGGCCTGATGGGCGCGGGCCTTGACCTCCTCGCGCATCCGCTCGCGGGTCTCGATCATGGCGGTGTCCATCAGGTCACGGATGATCTGTTCGACATCGCGGCCGACATAGCCGACTTCGGTGAACTTCGTGGCCTCGACCTTGAGGAAGGGCGCCCTGGCGAGCTTCGCGAGCCGCCGCGAGATCTCGGTCTTGCCGACGCCCGTGGGGCCGATCATCAGGATGTTCTTCGGATAGACCTCTTCGCGCAGGTCGTCCGAAAGCTGCTTGCGACGCCAGCGGTTCCGCAGCGCCACCGCGACGGCGCGCTTGGCGTCCTTCTGGCCGATGATGAAACGGTCGAGTTCCGAGACGATCTCGCGGGGGGTGAGGTTGGTCATGGGGTCTCCGAGTAAGGCGGCAGCCGGTCCTTGCCGGGAAAAGCGGGAAGCGCGCGCATCAGCGCCGCGCGGAGCGGCACCCACCAGGTGCCGAGCACGGTGAAGAAGGCGCCGAGGATGATCAGGATCTTGGCCCAGTCCAACGCATCCGCGAAGCCGTCGCCCGCCACCGCCCAGTAGATCACCGCGCCGATATAGACGATGCCGGCCGTCAGCATCGAGCGGCGGTCGATGACGAGCGCGATCAGGGCGAAGACCAGAAGTGCGGCCGTGGTGGGCAGGATCGCCCCGCTGCCGCCCGCGCCCCAGATATTGCCGGCGATCGAGTTCACCAGCGCCGCGCCGGCGAGAAGGTGCAGCCAGAACGCGGTCGCGGAATGCCGCCCGATCCGGTGCGGGTCCTTCATGTCGAACCACATGGCGCCCAGGAAGGCGCCGATGCCGAAGACCAGCGAGGCGAGCGTCAGATTGGCGCGGGGCACGAAACTGCGGGCCCAGCTGTCGAGGCTCTCGACCGTGGCGCCGGGATTGTAGCGGGTGAAGACCGCGTAGGTCGCCATGAGGGCAAAGCCGCCGAAGACGAACATCGCGAAGGGCAGCTTGAAGCGGCGGAACCAGAGCGCCGCGGCGCCCGCCGCGATGGCGGCCGAGGCGAAGGCCACACCCTTCAGCCCGAAGTCCATCTGGCCGAGAAGCGTCAGGGCCGAGACATAGATTCCGCCGGAATAGGCACTGATGAGCACCATCGACGGCAGATTCATCCGCCGCTTCAGCGTGAAGTAGCGGGCCATCCACCAGGCCACCGCGGCGATGATCGCGGGGATCAGGATCAGGATCGTCACGCCGCCGATCACGCCGAGAAGCAGCCCGAGCCCGCCGAGAAGGATCGCGAGGCCGGTGGCGACGAAGATCTCGGCAAAGCCCTTGAAGAACTCGAATGGCTCGTCCTCGGCCGCCAGCGCGGCGCGTTTGCCCGCCCGGTCATGCGCGAGCGCGGTCACGGCCGCCGCTTGCGCCTCGGTCACGATCCCGGCGGCGACGGCGGCGCGGAGGTCGGTCGGGCCGAAGGTCTTGGGTTCCTCAGCCACGGATCGTCTCTACCGTGAGATTGCCGTTGGTGTAGACGCAGATATCGGCGGCGATGGCCATCGCCTTGCGCGCGATCTCCTCGGCGGAAAGCGCCGTCTCCATCAGACCCCGCGCCGCGGCGAGCGCGAAGTTGCCGCCCGAGCCGATGGCGGCCACGTCATGTTCCGGCTCCAGCACGTCGCCCGCGCCGGTGACGACGAGAAGCGTCGCCCCGTCGGTGACGATCAGCATGGCTTCAAGCTTTTGCAGGTACTTGTCGGTGCGCCAGTCCTTGGCCAGCTCGACACAGGCCCGCGTGAGTTGCCCCGGCGCGGCCTCGAGCTTCTTCTCCAGCCGTTCCAGCAGCGTGAAGGCGTCCGCGGTGGAGCCGGCGAAGCCCACGACCACGTCGCGGCCGCCGGGGCTAAGGCGCCGCACCTTGCGCGCGGTGCCCTTGATCACGGTCTGGCCAAGGCTCACCTGCCCGTCGCCCGCAACCACGACCTCGCCGCCCCTGCGCACGCCGATGATCGTCGTGCCGTGCCAGCCGGGGAATTTCTCGTCCGCCATCGAAGCCCTCCGTTCGTCCGGTCCTATATGGCGGCACGGGCCGCCGCCCGCAACCGGCGCAACGAAAAGGGCGCCCGAAGGCGCCCCCGTGATCCGTCCCGTGGTCGGGATCAGATTGCCGATTCGATCCAGTTCTGCAGTGCCGCCTTCGGGGCCGCGCCGACCTTGTTCGAGATGATCTGGCCGTCCTTGAACATGAACAGCGCCGGAATCCCGCGCACGCCCATCTGCGCCGGCGAATCGGGGTTCTCGTCCACGTTCACCTTCACGATCTTGACCTTGCCGGCGTAATGCTCCGACAGCTCCTCGAGCGCCGGGCCGATCTGCTTGCAGGGGCCGCACCATTCCGCCCAGAAATCGACGACGACGGGGATGGCGGACTGCCGGACTTCGGAGTCAAAGGTGGCGTCGGTGACGGCGACGGTGGCCATGTTCAGTCTCCAGTTTCGGAATGCGTTCGACAGAAAGTATGGGCGCCTATGGGGCTCGTCAAGGGATGGTGGTCGTGAGCAGCGCCTCCCTCACGATCTCGGGAGGCAGCGGCATCACCTGTCCGGTCCGCGTCCAGAGGATCGCGGTCTCGATCCGCCGGCCCGGATAGATCTGGCCGAGCATCGCGGCATAGGCGCCCATCTGGCGCAGGATCCCGTCGGGAACGAGTTCCGGCGCGGCGGGCACGACGGCATTCGACTTGTAATCGACCGCGAGCACCCGGTCGGGCTCGATCAGCAGCCGGTCGATCGTGCCATGCACGATGCGACCGCCGAGTTCCGGGAGACGCGCCGTCACCTCGACCTCGGCCAGCGCGCCTGCGGAGAGCAGGGGCGCCATGCCGGGGGCGGCGAGAACCCCGCTCGCTTCGGCCAGAAGCGTCTCTGTTTCACCCGGATCGCCCGGTTCCTCGCCGGAGACGAGAAGCGCCGCGGCGATCTCCGGCCAGTCGGCCTCGGGCCAGAGCGGCAGGTGTTCAAGGAGAAGATGCAGGAAGGTGCCACGGCGCTTCGCCGCCTCCTCGTCGAGCCCCGCCTCGCCGGGCAGCGCCTTGGTGCCGCCCAGTCCGGAGGGCGACAGCGGTTTCTCCGCAACGGCCGGAACCGGCGCGGGATCGCGCGCCCAGCCGGGGATCTCGGGGCGCGGCTCCGCCTCGGCCGCATCCGGCGCCGCGTGCGCGGGCCATGCCCCATGCTCGAACCGTCTACCACCACCCGGAAGGTTCGCACCGCCGGCTTTTCCCACCGCATCGGCAATGAGCCCGTACCAGCTCTCCGCCCCCTGCCCGACGTCGCCGGCGCCGCAGGCGATGAGCCAGTTCTCGGCCCGCGTCATCGCGACATAGAGAAGCCGCATCCGCTCCTCGCGCTGGCGTTCGATCAGCCGCGCGCGTTCCGCGCCGATCGCCGCTGGGCTCTCGGCGTCGCGGGTCTTCCAGACCGCGCTGCCGCCGAGCGTCAGGATCTCGTCGCGCAGCTCGTCGCGGCGTTTCGCAGTGTCTGGCAGGATCACGATCGGCGCTTCGAGCCCCTTGGCGCCATGCACTGTCATCACCCGGATCGCCTTCGAGGCGGTGTCGAGCCGCCGCTTGATCTCCACCTCGTCGGCCTCAAGCCAGACGAGGAAGCCGGTGAGGCTCGGCACCTCGGCCTGTTCGAAGGCGAGCGCCTGGTTGAGGAGCGCGTCGATTCCGTCCTCGGCCTCGGCCCCGAGCCGGGCGAGCAGCTTCCGCCGCCCGTCATGGCGGGTCAGGATCCGCTCGACGAGATCGTAGGGCCGCAGGAAGTCGGTCCGCTTGCGCAGGTCGTCAAGCACCGCGAGCGTTTCGGGAAAATCGCCGCCGCGATCGCGGAGCGCGGTCCAGAGAAAGACGCGCTCGCCCCTCCCATGCGCGAGGTCGTAGAGCTCGGCCTCCGACCAGCCGAAGAGCGGCGAGCGCAGGGCAGCGGCGAGCGAGAGGTCGTCCTCGGGGGTGGCGAGAAAGCGCAGGAGCGCGGAGAGGTCCTTGACCGCAAGCTCGCCGCCGATCTTCAGCCGGTCGGCCCCGGCGATGTCGAGCGCCTCGGCCTTGCAGGCGCGGATGATCTCGTGAAAGAGGTCCGAGCGGCGCTGGACGAGGATCAGGAAGTCGCCAGCATGGACCGGCTGCGCCGCGCCTTTCGCGACGATCTGCACCCCGGTCTCGATCATCCGCCGGATCTCGGCGGCGATGCGGCGGGCGAGGATCACCGTCTCGTGGTCCTCGGGCAGGATGTCAGTCGGGTCGTACCAGTTCTCGGGCTCGGGCTTTTCCGCCTTCGGCACCGGCGGCCAGAGGTCGACCCGGCCCGGCAGGCCGCTGTTGAAGGCGATATGCTTCGCAAAGCCGCCGAGCCCGCGGTTGACGCGTTCGTCGAAGGTGAGGTCGACGACCCTCAGGATCGCGTCCGAAGAGCGGAACGAATGCATCAGCTCCTGTTGCTGGAACCCGACGGAAACGGCGGCGTACTTGGCCGCGAAATGCGCCCTCATCGCGTCGAAGGCGGTGAGATCGGCGCCCTGGAAGGAATAGATCGACTGCTTCTTGTCGCCGACGACGAAGATCGTCCGCGCGGCACCCCGCGCACCCTCGCCGGCGGTGAACTCCTCGGCCAGCCGCTCGATCACCTGCCACTGGCCGGGGCTGGTATCCTGCGCCTCGTCGACGAGAATGTGGTCGATGCCGCCGTCGAGCCGGAACAGCACCCAGGCCGCGACCGAGCGGTCGGAGAGCAGGGAGGCGGCGCGCGTGATGAGGTCGTCGAAGTCGAGCCAGCCGGCGGCGGCCTTGCGCTGGGCATAGCGCGGCAAGAAGGCGGCGGCGAACCGGTGGAGTGCCGCGGTCTTCTCGGCCGCCAGAAGAGCTATCCGGCGGTCGCGCCCGGCCTCGATGCGCCGCATCAGCGCCTCGATCCGCGGCATCAGCACGGCCGCCGGGCCCTCGCGCAGACCCTTGGTCGGGAAATCGCCGATCTTCGCGGTGAAGGCGCCGGCCTTGGCGTCCTTGCCGTAAAGCAGCACGCCTTCCAGCCCCTCGATCGTCGCGAGACCCGGCGGATCGAACGACAGGCCCGCGAGCTTCAGCCCCGCCTTCGCGTCCTTCGGCCCGCTGGCGGCGAGCAGCGGCACGAGCGCGGCGATGACCTCGGCCTCGCCGCCCATAAAGGCCTCGGCCACGAGGTCGGCAGCCGCGAATCCCGTCGGCAGACCGAACAGCGCGAGCGCCCCATTGCGGGCGAGCGGGGAAGAAAAAGCGTCACTGTTCCGGCACAAATCGGCGAGAAAGCCCGCGAGGTCGTCGCCCGAGAAATGCGCGGTGATCGCATCGACAGCCCCGACATCCGCGCCGGCGGCAAGCTCCTCCAGGATTTCTTCGCGGATCAACTTTGCCGCACGGTCGTCAAGCTCGGCAAAGCCAGGAGAGATCCGCGCCTCGAGCGGGAAGCGGCGCAGAAGCGCGGCGCAGAAGGAGTGGATCGTCTGAATCTTCAGCCCACCCGGCGTCTCGATCGCGCGCGCGAAAAGCCGACGCGCGCGGGCCAGCGTCTCGGCGTCGATCCTGTCATCGACACCGAGCTCGCCAAGTGCTTCACGCAGATCCGGCTCGGACAGCATCGCCCAGCCGCCAAGCCGCTGGAAAAGCCGGTTCTGCATCTCGCTCGCCGCAGCCTTGGTATAGGTAAGGCAGAGGATCTTCTGCGGCTCGGTCCCGCCCAGGAGAAGCCGCGCCACCCGGTCGATCAGCACCCGCGTCTTGCCGGAGCCGGCATTGGCCGAAAGCCAGGTCGACTGCGCCGGATCGGCGGCCCGGACCTGGGCCTCGCTCGCGTCGTTGCGCCTCATCCGACATCCTCCGGTTCCGGCCCGTCGCCCATCTCCCATTCGCCGAACCGCGCGAGGTGGTCGTAGTCGCCGTCGCGCCGCGCCTCGAACACCGCGCGGCGCGAGGCGTATCCGGTCTCGCGGCGGCGGTAGGCGGCGATGAGCCTTTCAAGTTCGGCCCAGGTCCGGGCAATCACCGCATCGTCGATCTTCGAGGGCTTCTCACTGCCGTCGCCGCCGAGCCAGATATAGGTCGCCCCCTCGACCGCGCGCGGGCCGAGATCGGCGAAGCCGCCGCGTTCGGCCATCCCCGCTTCAAGGAGAAGCTGCTTCTCGAACGCTTCCTCCTGCTTGTCGCTGGGCGGGCGACCGGTCTTGTAGTCGTAGATATGCACCCTTCCATCGTCGAGAAGGTCGATCCGGTCGGGCTTGGCGACAAGCGTGAAATGGCCGGATTCAAGCGGAACAGAGCCTTTTTTTTCAAGGATCACCGGCGCACCGCGCGCCTCGCGCCGCGCCTCGGCGGCGACGAAGCTGTCAGCGACGCGGCCGAGCTTGGCGAGCCAGATCCGCTGCGCGCTGGGCCAGGGGATCTCCTCGCCGAGGATAGTCTCGGCCAGCGTCATCAATCGGTCGCGGGCCGCCGCCTCGCTTTCGCCCTCGGGACGGCCGCGGATGAACTCCTCGACGATCCGGTGCAGCACCTGTCCGCGCTGGCGGGCGTCGGGCGTGGCGCGCAGGGGGTCGAGCGGCTTCAGCCGGAGCATGTAGCGGGCATAGATCGCGTAGGGATCGCGGATGAGCGTGCGGATCCCGGTCACCGCAAGCTCGCGCGGGCGGTCGGCGACCGGCGGGCGCGGCGCCGGGCGGCGCGCGGGGTCGGTCGTGACCTCGGGCGCTTCGAGCGCGGCGGCAAGATCAAGCCAGCCCGCGCCACGCGCCCGCATTGCGGCCAAGGCTTCCTTGCCGTCCTGCGCCGGAAGGCCGTCGAGCAGGTTCGTCAGCCGCGCGAGCCAGCGCGAGGGCACGGTTTCGGCCTCGTCGTCGCGGACCGCCCGCGACAAGATCACCTCGGGCGCCCCCGCCGCCTGCTGGAAGTCATGTGCCGAAAGACCGACTTGGCGTTCGGGCAGGAGGAGCCCGGTCTTCAGCCGCATCTGCCGCGACAGCCACGGATCGGGCGCGGGCAGCGCCGGCCAGATGCCCTCGTTGAGCCCGGCGAGGATCACCAGATCGGCGCCCTGCACCCGCGCCTCGAGCGTGCCCCAGATCGCGATCAGGGGATGCGCGCCCTCGGTGCGGCGGACCGTGCCCTGGCCGAGGAGCGCGGTGATCAGGTCGGCGAAATCGGCCGGCCCGTAGTCGCCGCCATGCCCGGCCTCCCGCCGCAACTCCTCCATCGCCGCGAGGGCGACCCGGCCCGCCTCCTCGCGCCAGAGCTCGCTGTCGTCGGAGTTGCCGCCCGGACCGGCCGCGATCTTGCCCGCGAGCGCCAGAAACGTCTCTGTCCATGCCGAAAGCGGGCGTTTTTTGCCCGCGTCTAGCTCGGCGATCCAGCCGCCGATCCAGTCGGCCCAGGCGATCCGCTCGGCCTCGCCGCGCGCCTTCGCCCAAGAGCGTAGATCGGCGCCTTCGGGAAAGGGCGGCCCGCTGCGACGCAGCTTCAGTTCCAGATCGCGGGTGAAGCGCAGGTGATCGCCGCGCAGATGCGATCCGGTCGCGGTCAGCGGGTGCTTGAGCAGGATCAGCAGCGCCTCGGCCGAGAGCCGCCGCCCGAGAAGCCCCGCGACATGGCGCAGGAACCGGCCCGGTGCGGATTGCGCGAGCGGCTGGCCGGCGCTGTCGTCGGGCAGGATCCCCCAGCGGTCGAGCGCCGCCGCGACGCGCCGGGTCAGCATCCGGTCGGGCGAGATCAGCGCCGCCCGCTGGCCCTCCTCCGCCGCCCTGCGCAGGCGGAGCGCGATCGCTACCGCCTCGGCCCGCGGCGAGGGCGCCTCGATCAGCGAGAGCCTTTCCACTGTGGGCGCGAGGGGGCCGAGGTTCGCGCCTTCCGCCATCCACTGGTCGGTGACCGGCGCGGGCCGCAGCGCGAGCGAGATCAGCCGGTTGCGCGCAGGATCCGGTGCGGCGCCGGGCCAGGAACGGATCGCGTCGGCGGGCAGGCCGAGCGTTTCAACGAGTTTCAGGAACCGGTATTGCGGATGGTCCTCGGCCGGAATTCGGCCGGAAGAGAGACTGTTCCAGGCCGCGTCCGTCATGTCGAAATCGACGCCGGGCAGCACCACCGCGCCCTGCGGCAGCCGCGCCACCGCCGCCATCAGCGCGAGCGTCGCGCCGCGCGAGCCGGTCGATCCGGCGATCAGGACCGGGTCCTCGGGCGGCGCCTTCGCCCAGCGTTCGGCCAGCGCCTCCACGATACGGCGTTGCCGCGCCTCGGCGTCCGGCACCGCGTCATCGGCGAAATAGCGCGCGACGATGCGGATGAAGGCGAGGCTCCGTTCCCAGTGCGCGGCATGGTTTTCGGCGAGGTCCGGCGCTTCCAAAGCAGCGGGTGCGACGCCCTCGCCCTGCATCTCCGCCATCAGCCGGGCGAGGCTGTCGGCGAGGTCGATCGCGGCGGTGCCGGAGGCGAAGTCGGGTTGCCGCGCGAGGAGGCCCGCGACGAGCTGCGCCAGCTCCAGCCGCCGCCGCAGCGCCGGAACCGGCGGCGGCAGCCCGGCGAGGGGATCGCGGCCGAGATCGGTGACGAGCCGCAGCCGCGGCAGAAACCGTGCGCCGTGGCGGTCGAACTCGGCCCGGACCCGGCGCTGCATCCGCCCGGTATTGAGGTAGAGCGTGACCCGCGCCATCGCCGCAGGCGGCTGATCCGCCATCTTCGCGACGAGGCCGGAGACGAGGGCCGCGGGAAAGTCGGCACCGGGCGGCAGGCCGAAGAGGCGCGGCGCGGCGGAAGGTTCAAACATCGCGTTCCGCCTCTTTGAGAAGCGCCTCGGCAAGCGGGATCGCCTCTGGCCGCCCGACATCGCACCAGCCGCCGTCATGAACGGCACCGTAGAGCCGGCCTTCGGCGAGCATCCGGTCCCAGAGCCGGTTCAGAGAGAACACCTGGTCCGGGATTTCCGCGAGGCCGTCGGACTTGAGGATCTGTGCCCCGGTATAGACGTAGCCGCGGCCGCGACTGAGCCGTCCCTCTGCGTCGAGATCGAAGTCGCCGGATCCGGTATGGCCCGTCGCCCGCTCCCGCGGCACGAGCAGCAGGAGCCCGTCCATCCGCGCGGGATCCCAGCCCGCGCGAAGCTGGGCGAGCGCATTCGGCCCGGTCCAGACCGCATCGGTATTCAGAGTGAAGACCGCGCCGGAACCAAGGAGCGGCAGCGCGTGACGAAGCCCGCCGCCGGTCTCGAGAATCGTCTCTGTTTCGTCGGAAAACCGCAATTCCGGGCGGTGGGCGAGATGGGTGCGGATCTGGTCGGGCAGGTAGTGGAGATTGGCCACGATTTGCCCGACCCCGGCCCCATCCACCTGCGCGAGCGCATGGTCGAGGAGCGCCCGCCCGGCAACCTCGATCAAGGGCTTCGGCCGGGTCGTGGTCAGCGCGCGCATCCGTGTGCCGAGGCCGGCGGTGAAGAGCATCAGGGTGTCTGGTAGCTGCCGCATTGGTCCTTGATCCTTTGCACACGCTCCGGGGTCGGTTCGGGCAGCGCCTCGGCCACCGTCCGGGCGAGGTCGGCAAGCGCGGGGTGGGCGAGGTTGCGCAGCAGGTAGCCCCAGACACGCGGCAGGTAGCCGAGGTAGTGCGGCTTGCCGAAATGCAGCGTCAGCCGGGCGAAGACGCCGACGATCCTGAGCGCGCGCTGGGCGCCGAGGAGCGCATAGATCGCGGCGAACTGGTCGGCGTCGCGCCCGGTCGCGGTGGTGTAGCGGTCGAGCATCTCCGCCTCGGTCGCGGGGGTGACATCGCGGCGGGCATCCTGCAGCAGCGAGACGAGATCGTAGGCGGGATGCGCCACGACCGCGTCCTGGAAGTCGAGAAGGCCAAGCCGGGCGGGGCCCTTCCGGTCGGGCAGCCAGATCAGGTTCTCGGCGTGGAAGTCGCGGAGCGCCGTGACCATCGCCGGGTCGGCGAGGCGGCGATAGGTCTCCGCGACCTGCTCCGGCAGCGACTTCCCGGCTTGCGTCTCCGCCGCGCCGATGCCGGGCAGGTACCAGCGCGGGGTGAGCGCCACAAACTCGGCCAGCGCCGGGCCGTCGAGCGGTGCGACGAAGTCCGGCGGCGCGTGGCGGTGAAGGTCGGCAAGGAAATCGGTCGCGGCGGCATAGAGCGGGGGCTCCCGCTTCGGATCTTCCGCAACCAGCCGCGCGACGAGCGCATCGCCGAGATCCTCGAGCAGCAGGAACCCGGCATCGTGATCGGCAGCGAGGATCGCCGGGGCGGAATAGCCATGACCCGAAAGCCAGTCCGCCATCCGCGCAAAGCGTTCGGTGCTCTCGCCGCGCTCGGGCGGCGCGTCCATCAGCACGGCGGGGCGACCGTCCAGCCGCAACCGTTCATAGCGCCGTGCCGAGGCGTCGCCGGCGAGGGCCGCCCGGTCCGCGCCACTCCAGCCGGCCGTGGCAAGGAACTGCCGGGCGAGGTTCGTGCGGTCAGTCATGCCGGCCCGCCCCCGCCTGTGCGATCCGGGCCAGAACCGGGGTCCATCGCGGATCGGATGCCGAGAGCCACGCCTGTCGCGATTCACCCTCGGGCAAGGCCAAAAGGCACAGGGTCAGAGCCTTCTCGGGACGATAATCGCCCAGACGGTCGGGCCATTCGACGAGGCAGATCGCGGTCTCAAACGCTTCGTCGAGCCCGAGCTCCGCAACCTCCTCGGGCGCGGTCAGGCGATAGAGATCGGCGTGCCAGATCTCGGTGCCGTCCACCTCGTAGACCTGGACGAGCGTGTAGGTCGGCGACGGCACATCCTCGATCCGTCCGGCGGCGCGCAGGCGCGCCTGGATCAGGCTGCGGGCGAAATGGGATTTTCCCGCGCCGATCGGCCCCTCGATCAGGATCACGTCGCCGGGGCCGATTTGCTCGCCCAGTGATTCCGCGAGCGCGGTGGTCGACTCCGGCGTCGGCAGGATCAGGGTCGCAACAAATGGATCGGGTCGGGGCGCGGTCATGCGCCGACTTTTAACCGCTGGCAGCCGGCCCGCAAGGCGATTGCGAGCGCGTCAGAGCGTGGCGAGATCGAGCGCCGCGAGCGCGGGCGTTCCTTCCTCGCAGGTGTGCACGTCTTCCCCCTCGTACCCCAGGCGCGCGAAGCCGACGAGTGTCGCACCGCCGGCCAGGGGTACGCAGCGGCAGCCGATCACCTCACCTTCGGCAAGAGTGATCTCCGCCGACCAGGCGGCGCGTTCCTCGATCGCGCCGACGAAATCGCGGATTTCGCCCCAGACCGGTGTCGGCGCCGAGCTCGCCTGCCAGATCCGGCTGGAATCGGTGATCGAGACGGTGCCGAGCGTCGAACCGGTCTCGACGTCCCAGAGCCGATCATAGGCTGTATTCGACAGGATCAACTCACCGGCGGTCGAGAAGACCGCGATCGCTTCGCGCAGCGTGTCCACGACCGATTGGCCGAGCGCGATCTCGGACCGGAAGTGGCGCGTCAGCGCAATCTCGGAGCTGATATCCTCGATCTGGAAGGCAACGGCGCCGTCGGGATGCGGACGACCAGTGACCCGGTAGGTCTGGCCCGAAGGCAGGGTCCAGGTATCTTCGTACAACCCGGATTCGGCAGCTTTCTCCAGTTCCGACATCTGTTGGCGCCAGCCGTGGTAATCCTTCGGCTCGGGAATCACGCGCGCTTCGCGCAGGCGGTCGAGGAAGGAGACGAGCGACGGTCGCGCCGACAGGAAGTCGACGCCGAGCGAGGTCAGGTCCACGAGCGCCGGGTTGAAGAGCGCAAGCTGGCGCTTGCGGTCGAAAACCGCAAGGCCGATCGGAAGATGCGCGAAGGTCTTGGTGAGTGTTTGCAGGAACTCGCGCAGGGAAGATTCGGCTTTCACCTCGCGATCGGCAGGAAGTGCGAAGTTCAGCGTGCCGGTCGCGGCCGGAAAGCTGTGGCACTCGTACCAACGCAGGGATTTTCCGGCGCCGGTGGACAGTTTCTGGCGTTTCGGCTCGCGCGTTTCCGCAGGGGCCGCAGCGAAGAGCGATGGCAGCGGCCAGGTTATCAGGCCGCCCTTTTCGGCTCCGCGCTGCTCGGCGATCCGGTCGAGATAGTCCGGGTTTGCCCAGCTGACCGCACCATCGGCATTGGTGCGCCAGACCGGCAGTGGCGCGGCCGCGAGTGTCTCGCGCAGAGCCTCCAGTTCCTGGCGCTCCGCGCGATGGCTCAACCCATCCACGACGACATTCTGCCCCTCGGCGGAAAGATCGGTGACCGTCACGCGCGTCACCCCGTCAAGCCATTCCGCAGCGACGCGGATCTCGGCATCGCCACGACTCTCGAGCTCGACCTCCCCGCGGTCGGGTAGGCTGGCGAGGGCGTCGTCGATGCCGTCGATCCGCTGCGAGAGGAATGTGTGCAGGCGTTGCCACTCCGTGCCGGAGCCCGGAATCGCCTTCAGCAGGTCGCGCGCCGACCGTGTCGAATCGATCAGTTCGTCATCGGCAAACAGGAACACCGCCTGCTCGAGAGCGCGGATATTCCCGGACAGGCTGGTCGCCGGGCCTCGGCGTTGAGGGAGAAACGACAGCAGGAGCAACGCGGCGAGCGCAGAACCGAGTGATGTCGCAAAGAGGATGGCAGCTTGGGCAAACAGTTCAATCATGACCAACTCGCATCTTCCTCGGAGAACATTTCTTCCGTGGTTACATTTCGCCTAATGGGTCAAAGAGGCGTTAATTTCGCAACCATTTGGCGAATTGGTGGCGGCTGCTAGGTATCGATCCGCCGGTTCTCCCCGAGCCCGCCGGAGCGGACCGCCTCGATCCGCGATCGCGGCCAGGTCACCTCGATCACGGCGCCGCTTCGGGCGGGGCGCTCGTCCTCCGACAGGAACGGATCGGCGCCATTTGCGAAGTTCAGCCGGGCACCGGTCCGTTCGAGCAAAGTCTTGGCGATGAAGAGACCGAGGCCCATACCGTCGTATTCCGGCCGCTGTGTCCGGTTCTCGTCGCGGCGGTGGCGCATGAAGGGATCGCCGATGCGCCCGATGAGATGGGGCGGAAAGCCGTCGCCGTCGTCCGCAATCCGCACGGTCACGGTCTGATCGGTCCAGGACGCGTCGACCCAGACGCGCTCCCGCGCGAAATCGACCCCATTCTGGATCAGGTTGCGCAGGCCGTGAACAATCTCGGGCTGGCGTGCGATCACCGGTTGGTGCGGGTCCGCCTGCGGATCGTCGCCGATGCCGAACACCAGGGTCTTGCCCCGGTCGATATGCGGCTCGGCGGCCTCGCGCAGCACCGCCGAGAGCGGCGCGCTGCGCAGGTGCAGGTCATCCTTCCCCGCCCGCCCCATCGACCGCAGGATGTCGCGGCAGCGATCCGCCTGCTGACGGATCAGCTCGGCATCCGAGCGCAGTTCAGGCATGTCGGCGAGTTCTTCGGCGAGCTCGGTGCTGACGAGCTTGATCGTGGCGAGCGGCGTGCCGAGTTCATGCGCGGCCGCGGCGACGACCCCGCCGAGATCGGTCAGCTTCTGCTCGCGGGAGAGCGCCATCTGGGTGGCAAGCAATGCGTCGCCCATCGAATGGATCTCGGAGGCGATCCGACGGGCATAAAGGCCGAGGAACACCACGCCGATGACGATGGCGAGCCAGAAGCCGAAGCCGAAGATCGGCGGAACCACGACCGGGCTGCCGTCGGTCGTCCGAAGCGGCATGTGAACGAAGGCGATCAGGGTTACGAGCGCGATCGTGACGATCCCGACGAAGACCGTCGCGCGGGTCTGCAGCGCCGTCGCCGCGATCGTCGCCGGCGCGAGGATCAGGAGCGCAAAGGGATTGTTGAGCCCGCCGGTGAGAAACAGCAGCAGCGCAAGTTGCGACGTGTCGAACAGGAGCGTCAGCGCCGCCTCGGTCTCCGTCAGGCGCTTGTTGCGCGGATAGATCGAGATCGAGGCGAGGTTGACGACGACGGCGGAACCGACCACCGCGAAGCAAAGCGCGAGGTCGAGATCGATGCTGTAGTATTTCCAGGCGACGAGCAGCGCGGCCGCCTGGCCGAAGACCGCGGTCCAGCGCAACAGGACGAGGGTGGTGAGCCGAACCCAGTCGCTGTGGGCGATGCGCCCAACGCGGTCGGGGCCGGGCGCATGCGCCGGAGTGCCGGGGGCCGGCTGGGTCATCTCAGGTCCTGTTGTCGCATTCCTACGCCAGAGATTGATAGTCGGCGCCGGATGCGCGATCAATGGCGCCGCTCAAACCGGGGGAACGAGATGCCGATATCGACCAGAACCTACGCCGCCGCGGCGGTCTCTGCGGTAGCGATCGGATTGGTTGCGATCTATGCCGTCACCGAGAACGGCACCGACCGGTTCGCGGACTGTCGGGAGAGCCGGATATCGGGTGGCGCCGCCGCGATCGGAGGATCCTTCACCCTGACGGACGAGGACGGCCGCAGCGTGACGGAGCGCGACGTTCTCACGAAACCGAGCCTCGTCTATTTCGGATATACCTTTTGCCCGGATATCTGTCCGGCCGATACCGGTCGCAACGCCGAGGCCGTGGATGTCCTCGAGGAGATGGGATACGAGGTGACGCCGGTCCTGATTTCCGTCGACCCGAAGCGCGACACGCCCGAGGTCCTGAAGGAATGGACGGATTATATTCATCCGCGAATGATCGGCCTTACCGGCACGGAAGAACAAATCGACGCGGTCGCCAAAAGTTATCGTACCTATTTCAAGGTTCCCGATAGTCCTGGCGACGACTATTACTTGGTCGATCACATGACCCAGACCTATCTGATGCTGCCGGAAATAGGTTTTGCCGACTTTTTCTCGCGCGACGATACGCCCGAGGATATCGCCAGCCGAACTGCCTGCTTCATCGAGGCGGCGCGGGAGTGAAATTGACCGCCGACGCGGGACACCCTAGAACCGGGTGAAAGCGATGCGGGGAAACCATGGCCGAAGACGAGCTTGACGAACTTGGACCCGACCGGACGCTGCTGCTGGTCGACGATGACGCGCCCTTCGTCAGCCGGCTGGCGCGCGCGATGGAGAAACGCGGGTTTCAGCCCGAAACCGCCGAAAGCGTTGCCGAGGGCCGCGCTATCGCCCAGGCCCACCCGCCAGCCTTCGCGGTGGTCGATCTGAGGCTCGGGGACGGCAACGGGCTCGATGTCGTGGAGGTTCTGCGCGAGCGTCGGCCCGATTGCCGGGTCGTTGTGCTGACCGGCTACGGCGCGATCGCGACGGCGGTCGCTGCGGTGAAAATCGGGGCGGTCGATTACCTGTCGAAACCCGCCGACGCGAATGACATTACCAATGCGCTTTTGTCGCGCAGCGAAGCCCACCCGCCCCCGCCGGAAAATCCGATGTCGGCCGACCGCGTCCGCTGGGAGCATATTCAGCGCGTTTACGAGCTTTGCGACCGCAATATTTCCGAGACCGCGCGCCGGCTGAGCATGCACCGACGCACTCTTCAGCGGATATTGGCGAAACGCAGCCCCAAATAGGCTGGAAACGCAGAGAATAAGACGCTAGTACCAAATCAAGGCAAATCGGGATTCCGTCCCGGCCGGTCGAATGCACAAATAGAAAAACAGGGAGCGTCTCCGTGAAATTTGATCTCGATGCAATGTCGCTGAAAGAGCTCAAGACCCTCCAGGCGCAGGTTTCCAAAAAGATCGAAGATTTCGAAGAGCGCAAGAAGCGCGAGGCGCTCGCGGCGATCAAGGAACAAGCCCAGGCCATGGGTTATACTCTTGCCGATCTGGTCGATGTGGCGCCGGTCAAGAAAAGAAAATCCGCCAAGCCGAAATATGCCAATCCGGAAAACAGCGCGGAAACCTGGACCGGCCGCGGGCGCCGGCCGCGCTGGGTTGACGCTGCGCTCAAGGCCGGCAAGTCGCTCGACGACCTCGCGATCTAGACGGTTGCCAGCAGCCAGCGCATGAAGATCCGCGCCGGGCGCCGCAGCGGGCCCGGCGGCGTGACGACGTAATAGCCGGGATTGTCGTCCTCTGTCTCGACAGCGATCCGCATCTCGCCGGCGCGCAGATCGGCCTCGACAAGCGCGGCGCTCGTTATATGGAGTCCGTATCCCTGACGGGCCGCCGAGAGGGCAAGTTCCTCGGTGGCGAATTCGGTGATGTGCAGGCGGTCGGGATCGAGCCCGGTGCAGCAGGCGATCCACTGCCGCTGCTCGGGCCAGTCCGGCTCTAGGATCCAGGGCAGCCGTTCCATCTCCTCGCGCGTCAGCGGATCGGGCCCACGAAACAGCTTGCTCGCCCCGACGACGATATAGCGCGCCGAGGTGAGGTAGGTCGCCTCGACGCCCGGCCAGTTGCCCTCGCCGAAGCGAATGCCGAAGTCGAGACGCTCGCGCCGAAGATCGAGGACGCGCGGGTCGGGGCGGAGCGAAACCGCGACCTCGGGGTGTTCGGACCAGAACCGACCCAGCCGCGGCATCAGCCAGTTGCTCGCGAAGGTCGGGGTGAGCGTCACCGTCACCGGGCGATCCGCACCTCCTTCGCGCAGTTCGTCCAAGACGGCCTGGATCGCGCCGAACCCCTCCGACAGCGAAGCGGCAAGCCGGACGCCGTCCTCGGTCAGCGCGATCGCGCGCCCGTCGCGGCGCACCAGCGCAAGGTCGAGATGCGCCTCGAGCGCGCGCACCTGCTGGGCTACCGCCGCATGGGTGACGTTCAGCGCCCGCGCCGCCGCGCTGAAGCCGCCGAGCCGCGCCGTCGCCTCGAAGGCGCGAAGCGCCGGAAGCGGCGGAAAATGCAGCCAGTTCAGATCAGGCATATGTAAGTTCTGCTAACAGTTTGGAAATCCTTCTGACTCGCTGAGTCCCCCAATGATAGCTAGATTACCCCCATCAAATCCAGTCGGAGGACATCAAAATGTTAACCGTTCTTGCAGATACCTTCCGCATCGCCACATTCCAGAACCGCGGCCGCTCGACTTCCGATCGCGATGCCGAGCGCCGCCGTCTGCGTCGCGAGCTCGCCGATCTCGACGACCACCTGATGCGCGACATCGGGCTCCGGCGGTGAGGTCTCAGGTAAGCACTTCCTTCATCAGCGCCGCGTGCCTGGCGATGAACTCGGCACGCACCTCGACCGGCGGGCGGAGCCGGATCGACAGGCCCCGCACCGTCAGCGCGTCGGGCACGCCGAAGAAGCGGTCGGCCTCGGCGCGGGAAAACCCGGCGATCTGCACGGCCTCTAGCCAGGCCGAGAGATGGTCGGCGTGCTTGATCGCCGTCTTGATGGCGGCGGGAAGCTCGCCCGGAAGACCGAAGCGCAGATGCACCGCGACGGCCAGCCGTTCGTCCAGCGCCTCGTAGCCGGGTCCGACCGCGGCCTTCACCGGGCTGATCAGGTCGCCGATGACGTATTCCGGAGCGTCATGCAAAAGCGCCGCCAGCCGCCAGCGCGCCGCGATGCCGGGGTTTGCACGGGCGAAGATCTCCTCGACCAGCAGAGAATGCTCGGCCACCGAATAAGGAAAATCGCCGATCGTCTGTCCGTTCCAACGCGCGACGAAGGCTAGGCCATGGGCGATGTCCTCGATCTCCACGTCGAGCGGCGACGGGTCGAGAAGGTCGAGCCGGCGGCCTGACAGCATGCGTTGCCAGGCGCGGGCGGGTTTCGGCGGCATCGGTCTTCGGTCCTTGTCGGTCGGGCCCGCTCGCGCGGGGTCGCGGAAATGTGTCGCGCCGTTAATGGCGACGACGGCCCCTCACCCATATCTCTCCTTCACAACATTCTGCAATGAGGGCGGTTCTGCCCCGGCAGGGCGGACCGCCGGAAACGGAAAGGAAACGCCATGTTCAAACGCATCTTCACCTCCGCCATGATCCTTGGTGCCGCCGCGATGGCGCCCCCGGCCATCGCGCAGACGCAGCTCTCTTGCGCCGACCGCGACGAGATGACCGAAACCCTGTCGCGCAAATACAGCGAGAGCCTGACGGGCGCGGGGCTGCAAAGCTCGAAGCAGCTCGTCGAACTGTGGAGTTCGGCCGAGACCGGCACCTTCTCGATCATCATTACGCGCCCGAACGGCATGAGCTGCCTTGTCGCCTCCGGAAAATACTGGCAACTCTCGCCGCCCTCCTCCGCCGATGCGGCCGACGACGCCGAGCCCGCGTCGGGCTGACGGCACTGGACCAACCCAAGGCCATACTGGGATTGCGAGCGCGCGGGTCAGGGCATTGATTGCCGCCCGGCCCTCAGGGTGATATCTGACCGCCAACTCGAACATTTCCGGAGAAACGCGCATGGCCAAGGATTACATCATCAGGGACATCTCGCTTGCCGGCTACGGCCGCAAGGAGCTCGACATCGCCGAGACCGAAATGCCGGGCCTGATGGCTTTGCGCGAGGAGTTCGGCACCTCGAAGCCGCTTGCAGGTGCGCGGATCGCCGGCAGCCTGCACATGACCGTGCAGACCGCGGTGCTGATCGAGACGCTGACCGCGCTCGGCGCCGAAGTGCGCTGGGCCTCGTGCAACATCTTCTCGACCCAGGACCATGCCGCCGCGGCGATCGCCGAAAGCGGCGTGCCGGTCTTCGCGGTCAAGGGCGAGACGCTGGAGGACTACTGGGCCTATACCGACCAGATCTTCCGGTTCCCGGACGGCACAGCCAACATGATCCTCGACGACGGCGGCGACGCGACACTCTACATCCTGATGGGCGCGCGGGTCGAGAACGGTGAGACCCACCTGATCGAGACGCCCGGATCGGAGGAGGAGGTCTGCCTCTTCAACCAGATCCGCAAGCGGCTCGAGGAAAGCCCCGGCTGGTTCACCAAGCAGCGCGACTCGATCAAGGGCGTGAGCGAGGAGACGACGACCGGCGTCCACCGGCTCTATGACCTGCACAAGAAGGGCCTGCTGCCCTTCGCGGCGATCAACGTGAACGACAGCGTCACCAAGTCGAAGTTCGACAACAAGTACGGCTGCAAGGAATCGCTCGTGGATGGCATCCGCCGCGCCACCGACACGATGATGGCCGGCAAGGTCGCCGTCGTCTGCGGCTATGGCGATGTCGG
Source organism: Defluviimonas sp. D31 (assembly GCF_033436765.1). Lineage (NCBI taxonomy): Bacteria > Pseudomonadati > Pseudomonadota > Alphaproteobacteria > Rhodobacterales > Paracoccaceae > Albidovulum > Defluviimonas sp. D31. The sequence continues at coordinate 140,115 of NZ_JAWQFN010000003.1, read as the reverse complement.
CAAGGGCTCGGCCGCCTCGCTTCGCGGTGCCGGAGCGCGGGTGAAGGTGACCGAGATCGACCCGATCTGCGCGCTGCAGGCGGCGATGGACGGCTATGAGGTGGTGCTGCTGGAGGATGTCGTCTCGACCGCCGACATATTCATCACCACGACCGGCAACCGCGACGTGATCCGCATCGAGCACATGCGCGAGATGAAGGACATGGCGATCGTCGGCAACATCGGCCATTTCGACAACGAGATTCAGGTGGCGAGCCTGAAGAACCACAAGTGGACCAACATCAAGGACCAGGTGGACCTGATCGAGATGCCCTCGGGCGCCCGGATCATACTTCTGTCTGAGGGGCGGCTCCTCAACCTCGGCAACGCCACCGGTCATCCGAGCTTCGTGATGTCGGCGAGCTTCACCAACCAGGTGCTGGCGCAGATCGAGCTCTGGACCAAGGGCAAGGACTACAAGCCCGGCGTCTACATCCTGCCCAAGCACCTCGACGAGAAGGTCGCGCGACTGCATCTGGCCAAGATCGGCGTCAAGCTGACCGAACTGCGCCCGGAACAGGCTGACTACATCGGCGTTACCGTGGCCGGTCCGTTCAAGTCGGACCATTACCGCTACTGACCGCCGAAGGGGGCCGGTCCCGGCCCCCTTTTCTTCTGTGACGTTGTTCCGGTTTTCGCGTTTCTGACCGAAGTTCCGTTCCGTCAATTCGCGATTCGGAAAAATTTCTTTTCCAACTCGGCCCATTCGACGCTAACCTCCGCGCGGGCGGCTTCTTCGGGGGCCATGTCCCGGAAATTCATACCGGATTTGCAAGAGCGGAGATGGCCATGGGCAGACGCGACGAGTTAATTGCCACTTATGCGGAAGATCTGAAGACCAAGTGCGGCATGGTGCCGGACATGGCGCTTCTCGAAAAGGTCACCATCGGGTGCGGACCCGCGATCTACGATGCCGATGCCTCTACCGTGGCCGCGACACAGGCGGGCGAACTGGAAACCGTCAAGAACAACTTCCTGGTCAAGAAGCTCGGGCTGGGCGACGGGCCGCATCTCATGGATGCGATCAACGCCGTGATCGACACCTATGGGCGTTCGGAGACCAACAAGTATCGCGCCGTGGTCTATTACATGCTCGTCAAGCATTTCGGCAAGGAAGCCCACTACGCCTGACGCGGCTTTGTTAAGCGAACCTGACCATAAAGCGCTGGTTTTGAACAATATTCTCGGTATTCGAGGCTTGCCCGAATCCGCCGCACCCTCTAGGGTCTCAACTACAGGCCAGGACGGCCGAGACCTTTTCAGTTTCGCACGGTGCAGGGGTGCACTGGGGTGGAGGAGGGTCCCGGTTGGGTGGCCGGGGCCCTTCGTCGTTTCAGAACAGGCCGAGCACCGCGCCGATGATGGTCGAACCGATCACCGCATAGCCGCCGTCGATATAGGTCAGTTGCCGCGGCCGGTCCGCATAGGCGTAGTTGACGACGATCCACGGCAGCGCAACGAAGGTGCCGAGCCCGAAGCCCGAGACCAGCCCCTTGATGAGCGTGTCGATCCCCGCCATTCCGAACATGTGCCGCATCATGCCGGCCACGACCAGCATCGCGATTCCGGCGATGATGTAGGGTACGACGCTCTTGTTGCGCGGCTTGCCGTCGGCATCGACGCTGATCCCGGTCGCGGCGACCCACTGGGTCGCCCATCTCATGTACCAGAAAGCGCCGAACGCATAGGCCGCAGCCGCCGCGACGATCACACTGAAGAAAGCCATCCCTTTGACCTTTCGCGCATTTTCCCCGGCCCGCATGATGCCGGGGAAAATGCTCGCGGTCTATAGCCCGCCAAGCTCGCAGATCACCTTCCACTCTGCCTCGGTCACCGGCTGGACCGAGAGCCGCGTGTTGTTCACGAGCACCATGTCGGCCAGCCGAGGTTCGGTCTTGGCCTGTTCCAGCGTGACCGGCCGGGCGAGCGGCTTCACGGCGCGGATGTCGACGCAGTCCCAGCGCGGATCATCGGTGGTGCTGTCTGGATGGCTCTCGGCCGAGACCTCGACGATGCCGACAACCTCCTTGCCCTGGTTGGAGTGGTAGAAGAACCCGAGATCGCCGACTTTCATCGCCCGCATGTTGTTGCGGGCCTGGTAGTTGCGGACGCCGTTCCATTCCTCGCCGGCCGCGCCCTTGGCGACCTGCTGGTCCCAGCTCCAAGTGTCGGGCTCGGACTTGAAGAGCCAGTAGGCCATCAGCCGATCACCTTCTTCCACTCGATCACCTCGACGCTGTCGAAGAGCCCGGCTGCCTTGTAGGGATCGCCCGCCGCCCAGGCCTCCGCCGCCGCGAGGCTGTCGGTCTCCAGCACGATCAGCGAACCGCGCATCTCCCCCGCCTCGATGAGCGGACCGGCCATCTTCACGATGCCGGTCTGCTCGATATAGCCGAGATGCGCGGTGCGGGTGTCGAGGCGGGTTTGCAGATGGCCGGGCTTGTCGCGGCAGATCACGGCAAAGAGCATGGTCATTCCTTCTTGAGGGGGCGGGAGAGAAGTGCGGTGACGGCGTCGGGCACCGAGATCCGATTGTCGACGAGAGCCGCGACCATGGCCGCGACCGGGAGGTCGATACGGTGCTTTTCGGCCAGAACAGACACTGCTTTTGCGGTCGCGACGCCTTCCACCGTGGTCGTGGCGTCGAAGACTTCACCCGCGCCAAGTGCATGGCCAAAGCGGAAGTTGCGCGACTGCGTCGAGGTACAGGTCAAGACCAGATCACCAAAGCCCGAAAGCCCCGCGAGGGTCTCGGCCTGTGCCCCGAGCGCCAGCGCGAGCCGGTTCATTTCGGCGAAGCCGCGGGTCATCAGTGCCGCACGGGCGCTGTCGCCAAGCCCGGCGCCGACCACCACGCCGGCTGCGATGGCGATGACGTTCTTCAACGCGCCGCCAAGCTCGGCTCCCTTGCAGTCTGTGCTGCGATAAAGCCTCAGCACAGGCGTCGCCAGCGCCGCCTGCAACTTGGCGCCGCGCGCATCGTCGGCGCAGGCGAGGGTCAGCGCGGTCGGCAGGCCGCGCGCGATGTCGGCGGCAAAACTCGGCCCGGTCAGCACGGCGGGGCGTGCCGCCGGGCAGGTCTCGGCGATGATCGCGGTCGGCCCGCGCCCCGAGACGAGGTCGATCCCCTTGGCGCAGGCGACAAGCGCGCGGCCGTCGAGCCGTCGTGCCTCGGCGGCAAGAAGCCCGGCGGTCTGCTGCATCGGCACCGCGAGGAGCACGATATCGGCCGCGTCGGTCGCCGCCAGATCGGCGGTCACCTCCAGTGGCTTCGGAAAGCTCACTCCGGGCAGGCGGCGGGCGTTCATCCGGTCCGCCTGCATCCGCGCGACCTGATCCGCATCGCGCGCCCAGAGCACGACCCTGGCGCCATGGCGCGCCAGCGCGATCGCAAGTGCCGTGCCAAAAGCACCGGCTCCTAGAACCGCGATCGTCATGCCTTCGCCCCCTTCTTTCCCGAACCGATCAGAGCAGGCTGACTCTGATCGAGCGGCCAGCGCGGCCGCGCCACCAGATCGGCATCGTCGATGAGCCCGAGCCGGAACCGCTCGATCCCCGCCCAGGCGATCATTGCCGCATTGTCGGTGCAAAGCGCCAGGGGCGGGGCCGTGAAGCGCAGCCCGCTTTTCGCCGAAACAGTCTCTAATGCAGCCCGAATCGCGCCATTCGCGGCGACGCCGCCCGCCACCGCCAAGATCGGCTCGGCCGGATCCAGCGCCAGGTACTCCGCGATGGCGCGGCGCGATTTCTCGGCCAGAACCTCGGACACCGCCGCCTGGAACCCGGCGCAGAGATCGGCGCGGTCCTGCTCGGTCAGACCGCCCTTCTCGGCGACCACCGCGTCGCGGGCGCGCAGGAGCGCAGTCTTCAGCCCGGAAAACGAAAGATCGCAGCCCGGACGGTCAAGGAGCGGCCGCGGAAAGGCGAAACGTGCGGGATCGCCCGCCCGCGCCGCAGCCTCGACGGCAGGACCACCGGGTTGCGGCAGGCCGAGAAGCTTCGCGGTCTTGTCGAAGGCCTCGCCGGGCGCGTCGTCGATCGTGCCGCCGAGCCGGGTGAACCGGTCGGGCGCATGGGCGATCAGGAACTGGCAATGCCCGCCCGAGACGAGGAGCATCAGGTAGGGAAACGACAGCCCGTCGGTGAGCCGCGGCGTCAGCGCATGACCGGCAAGGTGGTTGACGCCGACGAGCGGCAGCCCGGTCCCCGCCGCGATCCCCTTGGCGCACATCACGCCGGCCAGCACGCCGCCGATGAGCCCCGGTCCGGCCGTCACAGCCACCGCGTCAATGGCGCCAAGTGCTACGCCTGCCGCCTGCAGTGCCTCCTCGACGCAAAGGTCGATCTTCTCGGCATGAGCGCGGGCCGCGATCTCTGGCACCACGCCGCCGAAGTCGGCATGAAGCGCGGTCTGGCCATAGACGACCGAGGACAGGATCTCGGGTTTGCTGCCCGAAAGCCGGACCACGGCGGCGGCGGTGTCGTCGCAGCTGCTCTCGAGGCCCAGGATCGTGATCGGTTCGCGCATCGTGCCGTCGGTTGCGTGAGGCATAACAGGCAGGTAACACCGGCAGGAGAGCCGCACAATCCCGAGGGCGACTTGGAATCACACCGGCCGATCCTGCTCCTGACACGGCCCGAAGCGCAGTCGCGGCGCTTTTCGGACGCCTTTCGCGACCGGTTCGGCGCGGATTGGCCGGTCATCCTCTCGCCGCTGACCGCGATCCGGCCCCTCGATCCCGGTCCCCTGCCCGATGGCGACCGCGACCTCGTCTTCACGTCGGAGAACGCCGTTGCCGCCTTCGCGCGGCTCGCTCCGAGACGCGGGGCCAGGGCTTGGTGCGTAGGGACAAGGACCGAAGAGGCTGCCCGCGAGGCTGGATTCGCAACGCGGATCGGCCCGGGCGATGCCGAGGGGCTGGCGCGGACCATCACCGCCTCCGGCGAAACGGCGAGGCTACTCTGGCCGCGTCCGGTCCATGCCGCCCGAGACGTGGCGGAAATGTTGAATTCCGCTGGAATAGACACTGTTTCGGCGCTGGTCTACGAACAGATCTCCTGCCCGGCCAATAATGCCGCCACCGCGGCTCTGCGGGGAACATCCCCGGTCCTTCTGCCGCTGTTCTCGCCGCGTTCGGCGCGTCTTGCGGCCACAGCCTTCGCCATCGCGGAGGCGCCGCTCTGGATCGCGGCGATGAGCCCTGCGGTCGCTGAGGCCGCAGCAGCGCTTTCGCCTCAGGGGCTGCGCATCGCCCGCACGCCGGATGCGCCGGCAATGCTCGACGCGCTCGATGCGCTCATTGCCGCAGCCAAGACGGGTTGAGGGGCCCGCCCTTGCCCTCTAGATTGACAAAAGTGGGCGGTGCAGACTTTGGCCCGTTTCCGTTATAATCGCGAAGGGGGATTGCCGGTGGCCAGAGCGCGCAAGAAGACCAGCGGAGACGACACCGGGTCGGTAGACGGCGAGACTCCAGCAGAAGTTTCGACCGAACACACCGCCGCAGAAGCGACCGCACAACCCGAACCGGAGGCCGACGAGCCGACGCAGGCCGAGACCTCCGATAGTTCAGCGAAGGATGGGACGATAGAGGTCGAAGAGACCTTGGAATCCGAAGCCGCGCTGGACCCGGACGCCGCGCCCGCCATCGGCGAAGAAACCGTATCTTCCGACGAGCCGGCTCCGTCTTCCGAACATGACGAGACCGGGTTCGATACGCTGGACGCCGCCCCCGAGGCATCCGCGGAGGTACCGGAGGAGGCCGAGCCGGCACGGACCGCCACCGCTGTGCCTCCGCGCTCCGAATCGGCGGAACTGCCAAAACGCGGGGGCTTTCTTCCCCTGGTCCTGGGCGGCGTTGTCGCCGCCGGTCTCGGCTTCGGCGCCGCGACCTATGTGCTGCCTCAGTTCCTGACAGCCCCGGGGCCCGACGAAGAGCTTGCCGCGCTCACCGAACTACTCCGCCAGCAGGAGGCGCGCATCTCCGCGTTGTCCGACGAGGTCACCGCGATCGCTTCGGATCCCGCCGCAGCGGAGGCCGCCGAGGCTCAGGCGGTCCGCGCGGCCAAGCTCGCCCAGGATTTCGACGCTTTCCGCCAGACCGTGAGCGCACTCGACGACCGGCTGGTGAACGAGGCGCAGCGGATCGGTGCGCTCGACACACGGCTCGCCGCGATCGAGAAGCGGCCCGTGGCCAGCGGCGCCGCCTCTGCGACGGCCCTTGAGGCCTTCGATCGCGACATGGCGCAGATGCGCTCGGAGATCGAGGCGCAGCGCAAGGCGAACGAGGCGGCGCGTGAGGAGATCGCCACGGCCGCGGAAGCTGCCTCCGCCCGCTTTGCCGCCGCCGAGGAAGACGCCAAGCGGCTGCGCGAGGAAGCCGAAACGGTTGCCCAGCAGGCCACCGCACGGGCCGCCCTGAGCCGGATCCAGACCGCGCTCGACACCGGCGCGGCGCTGAACGGCAGCCTCTCCGAACTCGCGGCGGCCGGGGTCGAGGTGCCGCAGGAACTGACCGACCAGTCCCAGGGCATCCCGACACTCGCGGCGCTGCGAGACGCGTTCCCGCCAGCTGCGCGCGATGCGCTGGCCGTGTCGATCAAGGCGACCGCCGGTGGCGGAACGATAGACCGTATCGGTGCTTTCCTGCGTAGCCAGTCCGGCGCCCGGTCGCTGTCGCCGCGCGCCGGAGACGATCCCGATGCGGTCCTGTCGAGGGCCGAAGCGGCGCTCAGCGCCGGCGATCTGGCTGCGGCGATCGGCGAACTCAAGGGTCTGCCCGAGGACGGTCTCGCGCGCATGGCTGAATGGATTGCCCTTGCCGAACGGCGGATCGCGGCGGAGGCTGCGGTGACGAGTGTTGAAAACGCGTTGGAGTGAGGCTGCGATGATCTGGTCCTTCATCAAGATCGTAATCTTCGTCGCGGTTGTCGCGGCATTGACCCTCGGCGCGGGCTACCTTGCCGAGACCGGCAGCGGCATCCGCATCACGCTCGCCAACATGGAATTCACCCTTGGCCCCGTCCAGGCGGTGATCGGTGTCCTGCTGCTGGTTCTCCTGCTCTGGCTGGCGCTCAAGATCGCGGGCTTTCTGGTCGCGATCCTGCGTTTCCTCAACGGCGACGAGACGGCGGTCAGCCGCTATTTCGACCGCAACCGCGAGCGCAAGGGATACCAGGCGCTGGCCGACGGGATGATGTCGGTCGCCTCGGGCGAGGGTCGGCTGGCGATGTCGCAGGCGGCGCGGGCCGAAAAGTTTCTCGGCCGACCGGAGCTGACAAACCTGATCGCGGCGCAGGCTGCCGAGCTGACCGGCGACACCAGGCGCGCGGCCGAGGTCTACAAGCGGCTCCTGACCGACGACCGCACCCGCTTCGTCGGCGTGCGCGGGTTGATGAAGCAAAAGCTCGCCGAGGGCGATACCGAGACCGCGCTGAAGCTCGCCGAGAAGGCCTATGCGCTGAAGCCGAAGCATGAGGACGTGCAGGACACGCTCCTGCAGCTTCAGACCGCGAAGGGCGACTGGAAGGGTGCACGCCAGGTGCTTGGCACCAAGCTCAAGCAGGGGCTCCTTCCGCGCGACGTGCATCGCCGGCGCGACGCAGTCCTCGCGTTGCAGGAGGCCAAGGAGGTCTTCTCCGAAGACGCGCCGATCGAGGTGCGCGAGGCGGCGATCGAGGCCAACCGGCTGTCGCCCGATCTCATTCCCGCGGCGGTCCTTGCCGCGCAGGGCTACGTTCAGGCCGACAAGCCGAAATATGCGACGCGGGTGCTCAAGAAGGCCTGGGACGCGCAGCCCCATCCCGATCTCGCCGCCGCCTTCGCGGCGATCGCGCCAGAGGAGAGCCCGTCCGAGCGGCTGAAGCGATTCGGAACCCTGCTGTCCATCCATCCCGACCACGAGGAGACCCGGCTGCTCAGGGCCGAGCTTCTGATCGCGGCCGAGGACTTCCCCGCCGCCCGCCGCGCGCTCGGCGACCTGACCGAGACCCACCCGACCGCGCGCAGCCTGACCATCCGCGCCGCGATCGCCCGCGGCGAGGGCGAGGACGACGCCTTCGTGCGCGGTTGGCTGACGCGGGCTCTGACCGCGAGCCGCGGCCCGCAATGGGTTTGTGACAAGTGCCACAACATCCACTCCGACTGGGCGCCGACCTGCGACAATTGCGGCGGCTTCGACACGCTGAGCTGGCGCGAGCCGCCGAAGAGCGCGGTGCAGATGCCGAACGGCTCCGAGATGCTGCCGCTGATCGTCGGCAGCCCGGCCAAAGCCGATGTGGAGCCGATCGACGAACCGGATGGCAACGGCGGTGAAGACGGCGCCGAGGACGCGTTGATCCTCGACGAGGAAGTCGGCCGGAAAGCGCAAATTTAGGGCTACACACCTGCCTGCGATGATGCTATCAGCCCGCCACCATCCCGGCGCAAATCGGTTTGGCAAGCGCGTCGAAGGCACTGGCCGGAAATAACGCGCGAGGCCGAATGGAACTGCGCAAGGGTTGAAGATGCGGCCACCTCGTGTCCGCAACGAGAAGGATGCCGGTGTAGCTCAGCTGGTAGAGCACGTCATTCGTAATGATGGGGTCGGGGGTTCGAGTCCCTTCACCGGCACCATCCTTCTCGGGAAGCCATGGCCCTCAGTCTCGGTTTAGACGGATGGTTGCGGGCCAAGCGGCGCACCGCCCCGGCACGGGTTTGTCCGGATCAACCCGCCGTCGGGAAGAGCAGCGTCAGATAGCTCCGGAACTGCTCGGACTGCCGCCGCGTGGTGTCGGTGTCGCCATGGGCCCTTTGCAGGACTAGCCCGCCCTCGATGACCGAGACGATCATCTCGGCCAGTTGCCGTGCTGTGATCGGCAGCGCCGGGTCATAGCGGTCGAGGACATCCTGGAACATGCGGACATAGATCGAGGTCCATTGCCGCAGCGTGTCTGAAACGAAATCGAGCACATCGGCGTCGAATTGCCGGCTCTCGTAGGTGTAGACCGCGTACATGCAGCCGGGGGCGGGATCCACGGAATTGCTGATGTAGATCTCGAACAGCTTCAGGAACGCCGTGACCTGTTCGAGCGGATCGTCACTCTGTTCCTGCGCCTGGCGCTGGAACTCCTGGAACATCTTCAGGTCCTTCATCGCGTACCGCTTAACCAGCTCGCGGGCGAGATCCGCCTTTCCCTTGAAGTGGTGAAAGAAGGCGCCCTTGGTCAGACCTGTGGCCTTCAGGACATCGTCGATAGAGGTGCCCGCGAATCCCTTCGCCATCACGGACGCCCCCGCGGCATCAAGCAGCCGATCGCGAGTCGATTCTGCCTTCTGGGTCATGTGATGCTCCATACCAACTAGTTTGTATATAGAGCTTGGCGGGTCATTTCTCAAGCCGAAAACAAGAATTTTAAGTGATTGAATACCGTAAATTACAAGATTCTGAGATCCGATAACGGAAATTTTATTGACGCCATACCGATTGGTCTGTCATACATACCGACCAGTTGGTATGTATTGGGAGACAAACCGATGGACCCGATCAGCCTCATCACGCAACAACCCGTCGCTGCGATGTTCGGTATCGCCGGACTTGCCTGCCAACTGATCTGGCCGTTCTTCTCCTCGCGACGGGCGATGCTCGGCGTACAGTTCGGGATTGGCGCGAATTACGGAGCGCAATACGCGCTTATCGATGCCTGGAGCGGTGCCGGCGTCTGTGCGCTCGGAGCGACGCAGACGATGATCGCGCTGATGGCCGGGAACCGGCCCTGGCTGCGCTGGATGGGTCTCGGGTTTCTCCCCGTCGTCGTCGCGGTCTGTCTGCTGACCTGGTCGGGCCTGCCGTCATTCTGCTCGATGACGGCCTGCAGCCTCGTCATGCTCGGCCGTCTCCAGAGCGATCTTCTCCGGTTCCGTTCCCTGATGCTCGCCGCCGCGCCCTTCGGCATGGGCCACGACCTCGCCGTCGGCTCGATGCTCGGCCTCGCCGGCGCCTGCCTCTCCGCCACCCTCGCGGCAATGGCTCTGTGCCGCGAGATCCGCAAGCGGTCATCCGACCGCACCACCTGACCAACCCCATCAACCCAGAAAAGGACTCTGTCATGACCAATCAAATGCAAACGATCGTTACCGCGACGCCTGTGATCGAAGCCCGCGGCCGGGTCTACGGCTCGATCACCGAAACCGTCGGCAACACGCCGCTCGTCCGGATCAACCGCATGGCGCAGGAACGCGGCGCCGAGGCGCGCGTCCTTGCCAAACTCGAATTCCTCAATCCGCTCGGAAGCGTGAAAGACCGGATCGGTGTCGCCATGCTCGACGCGATGGAGGTGCGGGGCGAGGTCGGGCCGGGCAGCACCATCGTCGAGCCGACCTCTGGCAACACCGGCATCGCGCTCGCCTTTGCCTGCGCCGCGAGGGGCTACCGCTGCATCCTCACGATGCCGGACAGTTTCTCGGTCGAGCGCCGCAAGTTGATGCGGTTCCTCGGGGCCGAACTCGTCCTCACGCCGAAGGAGAAGGGCATCAACGCCGCGATCGAGAAGGCGCGGGAGATCGTCGCCGAAACGCCGGGTGCGGTCATGCCCTGGCAGTTCGGCAACCCGGCAAATCCCGAGATTCATTCGCGCACCACCGCCGAGGAGATCTGGCGGGACACGAACGGGGCGATGGATGCCGTTGTTCTCGGGACCGGGACGGGCGGTACGCTGACGGGCATTGCGCGTGTGCTGAAGGCGAAGAAACCCGGGCTGCGCGTCATCGCAGTCGAGCCGGAAAACAGCCCGGTCATTTCCGGCGGCGAGCATTCGCCGCACATGATCCAGGGGATCGGGCCGGGGTTCATCCCCGAAAACCTCGATGTCACGCTGGTCGACTCGGTCGAGACCGTCTCGAACGACGCCGCCTTTGCCGCGACCCGGGACATGGCCTTGAAGGAGGGGATCGCCGCGGGCATTTCGTCAGGCGCCGCGCTGCATGCCGCGCTCCGCGTCGCCGCCCGCGAGGGCATGGCGGGCAAGACCGTCGTCACGATCTTCGCGAGTGCCGCCGAACGCTACCAGTCGACCGCGCTTTTCGACGGGTTCGGGGAAGACTGATCCAAGAATCGAGCGGCCGCCCCGGCTCGCTGGCAGGCCGGGCGCTGCGGATAGTCCTCTCGCGCCAGCCAACCGCAGAACAGGAGAAGAAGATGACCAAGTGTTTCGATACCCTCGTGGCTGAAGCCAAGACCGCCGTTCCCGCGATTTCGGTTCGTGAAGCCCATGACCTCCATTCGAAGGGAACGGCCGTCTTCGTCGACCCGCGCCCTGCCGAGGCCATCGCCTCCACGACGGGCCTGATCCCCGGCGCGTACAATGTCGGGCTGGACGATCTGCGGGAGGGGATGCTGCCGCCTGCGCTCCAGGACCGGACCACCCCCATTGTCAGTGCCTGCCAGGCCGGCCCGATGGGCGCACTGGCGGCGCATGCCCTCCAGATGCGCGGCTTCACCGATGTCCACTACCTCTCCGGTGGAACTCAGGAATGGCGCGAGGCCGGGCACCCGACCGAGGCCGAGGTGACCTCTCCGCTCGGGTGACGCCGCCCCGTACAATCGTCGAACCTCGCAGCGCCGCCCGCACCGGGCGGCGCTGTTTCATGCCGTGAACGGGCCAGTTCCCCTGCGCAATGGCGGCCGGATTCATCCTGTTCCGTTCCGGCCAATCTTCGACTATATGATGCAGCCTTGAGCTTTTGGACCGAGACGCATGACCGACACCCGCCCCTCCACACCGATCACCCAGGATGTGGTGACGATTGCCCGCAAGCTGCCGGAAGGCGGCCGGGTGAACCTCGTCGGCCTGACCCGCGACCAGTTGCGCGACGCGCTGATCGCCGCCGGGACGCCCGAGAAGCAGGCGAAGATGCGCGTGGGCCAGATCTGGCAATGGATCTATCACTGGGGCGTGCGCGACTTCGCGTCGATGACCAACCTCGCCAAGGACTACCGGGCGATGCTGGACGAGAAGTTCGAGATCGCCCTGCCCGAACTCGTAACCCGCCAGGTCTCGGCCGATGGCACCCGCAAGTACCTCCTCCGCATCGCCGGCGGGCATGAGGTCGAGACGGTCTATATCCCCGAGGAGAATCGCGGCACGCTTTGCATCTCCTCCCAGGTCGGCTGCACGCTGACCTGCTCGTTCTGCCATACCGGCACGCAGAAGCTGGTGCGCAACCTCACGGCGGCAGAGATCGTCGGCCAGGTGATGCTTGCCCGCGACGATCTGGGCGAATGGCCCGAACAGGGGGCGCCGAAGAACGAGACCCGGCTTGTCTCCAACGTCGTGCTGATGGGCATGGGCGAGCCCTTGTACAATTTCGAGAATGTCCGCGACGCGATGAAGGTGGTGATGGACGGCGAGGGGCTGACGCTTTCGCGCCGCCGGATCACGCTGTCCACGTCCGGCGTCGTGCCCGAGATCGCGCGGACGGCCGAGGAGATCGGCTGCCTTCTAGCCGTCAGCTTCCACGCCACCACGAACGAGATCCGCGACAAGCTGGTGCCGATCAACAAGCGCTGGAACATCGAGACGCTGCTTGCGGCGCTTCGCGACTATCCGCGCCTGTCGAACTCGGAGCGGATCACCTTCGAATACGTGATGCTGAAGGGCGTGAACGACAGTGACGAGGACGCGAAGCGGCTGGTGAAGCTCATCCGCGGCATCCCGGCCAAGATCAACCTCATCCCGTTTAACGAATGGCCCGGCTCGCCCTATGAACGCTCGGACTGGGAGCGGATCGAGGCTTTCGCCGATATCGTCTACAAGGCCGGCTACGCCTCGCCGATCCGCACTCCGCGCGGCGAGGACATCATGGCGGCCTGCGGCCAGCTCAAGTCGGCGACCGAACGGGCGCGCAAGAGCCGCGCCGAGATTGAGGCCGAAGCCGGGCTCAACCCTCTTTCCTGAGGACCAGGTAGACCGGCGCATAGGTCAGCCGGAGCTTGCCACCGTCGGAATGACGCTGGCGATAGGCGTCTTCGATCGAAGCGAGCTGTCCGCGCGTCCAGGCGCCACCCGCGCGACCGTTGACTCCGGTCTGCCTGAGATGCCGCAGAAGCGCGCGCAGATCGGCGAAATGCTGGCGCTCCGAATGCTCCTCCGCCGCGACGAGGCTGAGGTCCGCAGGCAGGAGCGTGCGCCATTCTGCCACCGTAGCGTAATGCGGCGCGGCACCGGTTGCGCCGAGCGCATCGAGCTCGGCGAACTGACCGGGGCCGAAGCCGCTGAGTGCCATCCAGCCTCCGGGTCGGAGGTGAGCGGAGAGATGGGCGAGAAGTGCTGCCGGGTCGTCGAGCCACTGCACCGTCGAGGCCGAGGCGATGAGGTCGTAGACGCCGGAGAGCGGCGCGGATTCCACGGGGCCGGAGAGGAAGGACCAGCCGGAGACACGGTCCCCGACCAGCGGGGCGAGATGCGGCCGGCATTCGGCCACGAGGTCGTTGAGTGTAAGCTCCGACACGGTGAACCGGTCGAGGAGCGCGCCGGTCAGATGCCCGGTCCCGGCGCCGAATTCGAACACCCGGTCGAAGGCGTTGGGCGCGCCCGCTTCGACAAGAAGCGTTGCCAGGTGCCGCGCGATCCGGGCCTGCACCGAGGCCTCGGCATGGTAGGAGCCGAGGCTGCGGCGGAAGCTGTCATGGACACGGGCGCTGCCGGTGCGGGCGGTCACGAGAGCGCCTCCCAATCCGACCAATGGGCGAAGGGCGCATGGGCCGCGTCGATCCCGGTGATCCGGTCGGCCTGTCCCTCCCAGGCCCGGCGCTGGTTCGCGGGCGGGATGATGCCGTCGGCTTCGCTGATCCAGATCCGGTCGAAGAGGGTCTCAGGCGCCGGTCCCCGGTCGCGCACCGCTTCAAGCTCGGCTGTCAGCGCCGCGACATCGACCGTGCGGCGCGGCTGGTCGGCACCGTGGGATCGGGCGAGGAAGGCGTGGAAATTCTCCTCGCTGAGGCCCGCGAGCGTCATCGCGAAGACCCTCGGTGGAATGCCGCGCTCGCGGTCCACCGGCGCGAGCGTTCCGTTCACCGCGACCTTGCGGGTGAACGGATCGGCCCGGCCCGCCTGCCAGTGGCCATAGGCGGCGACCCCGAAGGACCAGGCGACGAGCAGCCGTTCGGTATAGGACGAGAGGTCCGGCAGGTCGCCGAGCGCGCGCCAGTCGCGGACAAAGAGCACATCATATGCCCCGCCGAGACCAGCGATGTCCGAGGGCTCCGCCCCCCAGCCGGCGAAGAAAACGACCACCCGCGCCGCGCCGTCCCGTCTGAGCCAGATCGCCTCCATTGCCGCCTCAGAGCACCTTCGCGAGCGCCAGCATCCCGCCGGTGATGCGGCTGAGATCGTCGGGCGTCGTGACGAAGGGCGGCATCGCGTAGATGTTGCGCCCGAAGGGACGCAGGAACACGCCCAACTCGCGGCAATGCCCGTGCGCAAGGTCGGCGCTGACCGCATGGTCCATCTCGATCACGCCGATGGCGCCGAGGACGCGCACATCCGCCACGCCCGGCAGCGCGCGGGCCGGCGCAAGCTCGGCCTGCATCTGCGCCTCGATCAAGGCCACCTGCCTCCCCCAGTCGCCGGTCGCCAGCAGATCAAGGCTCGCACAGGCGGCGGCACATGCCAGCGGGTTGGCCATGAAGGTCGGCCCGTGCATGAAAAGCCCCGGCTCGCCGCCGCCGATCACCTCGGCTACAGCGTCCGAGGCGAGCGTCGCCGCGAAGGACATCGTACCGCCGGTCAGCGCCTTGCCGAGGCACAGGATATCCGGCTCGATCCCGGTGAATCCGGTGGCGAAGAGCCGTCCCGCCCGACCGAAGCCGGTTGCGATCTCGTCGAAGATGAGGAGAAGCCCGTGCTCATCGCAGATCGCGCGGGCGCGGTTCAGGTATTCTGGGTGGTAGAAATACATGCCCCCCGCGCCCTGCACGACGGGTTCAAGGATCAGCGCCGCGAGGCGGTCGCGGTTGGCCTCCACCACGCGGGCGAGATCGCCGAGACCGTTCCGCGCGGGATCCTCGTTCCAGTCGTCGCCCAGGCGCAGCGACGGGCGTTCGGCGAAGTGCTGGACCGAGAGCGCGCCACGGAAGAGGTGATGCATGCCGGTGACCGGGTCGCAGACGCTCATCGCCTTCCAGGTGTCGCCGTGATAGCCGCCCCGGATCGTGGCGAACTGGCTGCGTTCGGGCCGCCCGGCGGAATGCTGGTACTGCACCGCCATCTTCATCGCCACCTCGACCGAGACCGAGCCGGAATCGCAATAGAAGATCCGTGTCAGAGACGGCGGCACCATCGCCAGAAGCTTGCGGCCGAGGTCGACCGCCGGGTCATGGGTGAGCCCGCCGAACATCACATGCGGCATCCGGTCGAGCTGGTCGTGCACCGCCTTCATGATCGCCGGGTGGCGGTGGCCGTGGATCACGCTCCACCAGGACGACATCGCGTCGATGAGCTCGGTCCCGTCGTCGAGCGTGATCCGCACGCCCTCCGCGGATTTCGCGAGGAAGGTGGCGCCCGGCTTCACGACGTTGGTGTAGGGATGCCAGAGATGGGCGCGGTCGAATTCAAGCTGCGACATGGCCGAGCCTTTCGCGGATGGCTGCGAGGTCGATGCCTGCTCCGATGCCAGACCGCAGCGTTTCCGCCGTAACAGGGTCTAATCTCGGCAGCCGCCCGAGATGGCGAACCCCGCCGAAATCGCGGATCGTCGCCTCGACAAGGGGTTCCGCGTCACCGACGAAGATCACGCCCAGAACCTCGATCCCTCGCGCCTTCGCGGCTTCGAGCGACAGAAGAGTGTGGTTGATCGTGCCGAGCGCAGTGCGGGCGCAAAGCACCATCGGCGCCGCCCAGTCGGCGAACTGGTCGATCTGGAGAAGCTGCCGGTTCAGGGGCACCATCAATCCGCCCGCGCCCTCGACGACAAGCGGCCCCGCGACTTCGGGCAAGGCAAGCCGCGCCGGGTCGATCGCCACTCTCTCGGCCTCGGCCGAAAGATGCGGCGAGGCGGGGAGCTTCAGCCGGTAGGCCTCGGGCAGGGTCTCGGCGCCGGTGAGGCGGGCCACGACCTCGCTGTCGGTCTCCTCCTCGAGCCCCGATTGCACGGGTTTCCAGTAGCGCGCGGCCAGCGCGCCGGTCAGCCCGGCGGCGACCAGCGTCTTGCCGATGCCGGTATCGGTGCCCGCGACGATGAGTGCGTTCGTCATGCCGGTACCGCCTCCGTAATCTCGGCGAGCGCGGTGAAGAGGTCGGTCACGACCTCGGCGCTGGTGTTGAGGGTGATCGAGATGCGCAGCCGCGAAGTGCCGCGCGGCACCGTGGGCGGGCGGATGCCGCGCACGTCGAAGCCGCGCGCCTGCAGCGCCTCGGCCACCGCCATCGTGCGGCGGTCGTCGCCGAGGATCACCGGCAGGATCTGGCTTTGACAGCCGTCCAGCCCGCAAAGTGTGTGCGCCGCCTCATGCGCGTGGGCGCGCAGCGCCAGCGCCGCCTCGCGCCGCGCCGGGTTTGTCGCGAGGTCACGGAGCGACGCCCGCAGCAGCGCCGCGTTCAGGGGCGACGGCGCGGTCGCGTAGATGAAGCTCCGCGCCTTGTTGATCAGCGTGTCGATAAGCGGCGCCGCGGCCGTCACGAGCCCGCCATGCACCCCGAGCGCCTTGCCGCCGGTATGAAGCGACACCACGTTCTCCCGCCCCGCGACGGCATGGGCGAGCCCGCGTCCATCGGGGCCGAAGAGCCCGGTCGCATGGGCCTCGTCGACGATCAGCATCGCCTCGTGCCCTTCGGCGAGCGCGGCGAGATCGGCGATGGGCGCCAGATCGCCGTCCATCGAATAGACCGCCTCGGCGGCGATCCAGACCTGCCCGGTCCCGCCCTTCCCGCGCCAGTCGCGGATCGCGTCCTCGGCCGCGGTCACGTCGTTATGAGGAAAGCTGCGCGCCTCGGCCCGGCCGAGCCGCATCCCGTCGTGGGCGCTGGCATGGATGAGCGCGTCATGCAGCACGAGGTCGCCATGCTGCGGCAGCGCGGAGAAGATCGCGAGATTGGCGGGAAAGCCGCCGCCGAGATAGAGCGCGCGTTCGGTGCCGAAGAAGGCGGCGGCCTCCGCCTCCAGCGCCTCATGCTCCACGTCGTTGCCGCGCAGGAGCCGCGAGCCGCCCGCGCCGACGGCGACGCCGCGCGCCAGGGCGTCCGCGGCGGCCTGCCGCAGAAGGTCCGACCCCGCCAGCCCGAGATAGTCGTTCGACGCGAAATCGGCGCCCGCACGCGGCATCAGGCGGCGGAGCCGCCCCCGCGCCTCGAGCGCCTCAAGCGCGCGGACCTGCCGCGCAAGGCCGCTCATCTCTGCCCGTCGCACCCCGGCGCCATCGCGGTGATGCCGAGCCGGGCGAAGAGCGCCGCGTCCTTGTCCTCGCCGGGATTGTCGGCGGTCAGCAGCGTGTCGCCGACGAAGATCGAGTTCGCCCCGGCGAAGAAGCACATCGCCTGCATCTCGTCCGACATCTCGGTCCGCCCGGCGGAGAGGCGGACATGGCTCTTCGGCATCAGGATCCGCGCCAGCGCCACGGTGCGGACGAACTCGATCGGGTCGAGCGGCTTGGTTTCTGCGAGCGGCGTGTCGGCGATCGGGATCAGCATGTTGATCGGCACGGAGTCCGGATGGCTCTCCAGCGTCGCGAGGGCCAGCAGCATGTCGATCCGGTCCATCTGCTCCTCGCCCATGCCGATGATGCCGCCGGCGCAGACCTTGATCCCGGCCTCGCGCACGCGGTTGATCGTCTCGATGCGGTCGGCGAAGGTTCGGGTCGTGATGATCTCGGAATAGTAGCGCTCCGAGGTGTCGATATTGTGGTTGTAGTAGTCGAGCCCGGCGCCCTTCAGCTTCAGGACCTGGCCCTCATCGAGCATCCCGAGCGTCATGCAGCTTTCCATGCCGAGCGCCTTCACGCCCTCGACCATCGCCACCAGCGTGTCCATGTCGCGCTGTTTCGGCGAACGCCAGGCGGCCCCCATGCAATAGCGCGTGGCGCCCGCGTCCTTGGCCTTGCGCGCCTCGGCCAGCACCCGCTCCACCTCGATCAGCTTCGAGGCCGAGAGCGTCGCGCCGTTGCGCGCCGACTGGCTGCAATAGGCGCAATCCTCGGCACAGCCGCCGGTCTTGATGCTGAGAAGCTTCGACCGCTGGACCTGGTTCGGGTCGAAATGCTGCCGGTGGATCGTTTGCGCCTGAAACAGCAGGTCGTTGAAGGGCTGGTTGTAGATCCGGTCCGCTTCCTCGCGGGTCCAGTCAGTCCGGATGGTCAGATCGTCGAGCACTGCCGTCTCCCGTTCCTGAGATATCCCGGTGCCGCGCCCGTCACCGATCCCGCCACCGAGCATCGACTAGTCGTTGCGCAAACGCTTTGCAAGTGCGGCGATTCCGGGCGTTCGGCGCCCGTCCGCACCCGCCCGCCCTTGTCGGCGCTAACATCGCATCCGCCTCTGGCACTTCGCGAAACGCTCGTATACGCAACGTCAACGTCGTTTTCCGGGGGGAATTCCATTGCTTGACCTCGCCAACATGCGCGCGACCCTTGCCGATCACTACGACCTCGCGCCCTCGCTCGACCTGGCGGAGTCGCAGCGCCACATCCATGCCCGCATGGACCGGGTTCTGCCCTTCGCCGACTGGGCGATCCACGCACCCTATGTCGCCGCGATCAACCGCCTGAAGAAAGAGCGGAACGCGGTGATTCTCGCGCATAACTACATGACGCCCGACATCTATCACGGCATCGCCGACCATGTCGGCGACAGCCTTCAGCTCGCGATCAAGGCGACCGAGGTCGAGGCCGATGTGATCGTGCAGTGCGGCGTGCATTTCATGGCCGAGACCTCGAAGATCCTCAATCCGTCCAAGACCGTGCTGATGCCCGACATGGCGGCGGGCTGTTCGCTCGCCGAGAGCATCACCGCCGAGGGGGTGGAGGAGATGCGCCGCCGCTATCCCGGCGCGCCGGTCGTCTCCTATGTCAACACCACCGCCGAGGTGAAGGCGGCCTCCGACATCTGTTGCACCTCGGCCAACGCGCTCCAGATCGTCGAGGCGATGGAGGGCGAGACGGTGATCATGACGCCCGACCGCTACCTCGCCCAGAACGTCGCCAACCAGTCCTCGAAGAAGGTCGTGTTCTGGCCCGGCTCCTGCATCGTGCACGAGCTCTACACCGCCGAGGACCTGCGTGCCTACCGGGCGCACGATCCCGAGGTGAAGATCCTCGCCCATCCCGAATGCACCCCCGAGGTCGTGGCCGAGGCCGATTTCACCGGCTCCACCGCCGGGATCATCAAATGGGTGCATGACCACAAGCCCGCGAAGGCGATGCTGGTCACAGAATGCTCGATGGCGACGAACATCTCCGACGAGTTGCCGGAGGTCGATTTTGCCCGTCCCTGCAACATGTGCCCCTACATGAAGAAGATCACGCTGGAGAAGGTGCTCTACGCGCTCCACACCATGACCGGCGAGGTCGAGGTCGAGGCCGGCGTCGCCGCCCGCGCGCGGGTGGCGGTAGAGAAGATGATCGCATTCTCGCGCCAGCTCGGGGTCTGACCTCTGGTGCAACGGATCGCGACCGACCGGGTGATCATCGTCGGCGCCGGGCTTGGCGCGCTGTCGGCGGCGCTCCGGCTCGCGCCGCATCCGGTGGTTCTGATCTCGCCCGAGCGGCTTGGCGAGGGCGCAAGTTCGGCCTGGGCGCAGGGCGGCGTCGCCGCCGCGATGGCGGCGGCCGACACGCCCGAGGCCCATGCCGCCGACACGATCCGCGCCGGGGCCGGGACCGTGGATGCGGGCGTCGCGCATCGAGTCACCGCCGCCGCCCCCGGCCATATCGAAAGCCTTACCCGGCTCGGCGCACCGTTCGACCGCGATGCCTCGGGCGGCTATGTGCTGTCGCGCGAGGCCGCGCACAGTTTCGCCCGCGTGGTCCGCGTCAAGGGCGACCAGGCCGGGGCCGAGATCATGCGGGCACTCGTCGCCGAGGTGCGGCGCGCGGCCTCAGTTCAGGTGCTCGAAGGCGCGATGGCAACGGGGCTTCAGGTGGCGGGCGGAACCGTCACCGGCGTGGTGGTGGAATCCGCCGATCCGGCCGGTTCAGAGCCTGTCTTCATCGCCGCACCCGCCATCCTTCTCGCCGGCGGCGGCTCGGCCGGGCTCTACGCGCTCACCACCAACCCGCCGCGCATACGGGGCCAGGTGATCGGCCTAGCCGCCCGCGCCGGGGCGGCGATCGCGGATGCTGAGTTCGTGCAGTTCCACCCGACCGCGATCGACGCCGGCGAGGATCCCGCACCCCTTGCCACCGAGGCGCTGCGGGGCGAGGGCGCGATCCTGATCAACCGCCACGGCCGCCGCTTCATGGCCGAGATCCACCCCGATGCCGAGCTTGCGCCCCGCGACATCGTTGCCCGCGCGATCCATGCCGAATGGCGTCAGGGCAACCGACCGATGCTCGACACCCGCGCCGCGCTGGGCGCCTCGGTCCTGACCCGCTTTCCTTCCGTCGCCGCCGCCTGCGCCCGCGCCGGGATCGACCCGGTCACGGAGCCGATCCCCGTCGCCGCCGCCGCACATTACCACATGGGCGGCATCGCGACCGATGCCGGGGGCCGCGCCTCGCTCGGCAATCTCTGGGTCTGCGGCGAGGCGGCCTCGACGGGGCTCCACGGCGCCAACCGGCTGGCCTCGAACGGGCTTCTGGAGGCGCTGGTCTATGCCGAGACCTGCGCCGAGGGGATCGCCGCCACCCTTCCCGCCCCCGCCCCCGCCGCGCCCGTCGTGCCCGAGTTCCGGCCCGGCGGCGTGCCCGTCGACTCCGAAGCGATCGCCCGCCTCAGGCAGGTGATGACCGCCGATGTGGGCCTGATCCGCGACGAAAAGGGCCTGCGCGGTGCGCTCGCCACCATCGCCGCGCTCGAGGCCCGACATGGTG
The DNA here is from genome assembly GCF_033436765.1 of Defluviimonas sp. D31. Taxonomy (NCBI): domain Bacteria; kingdom Pseudomonadati; phylum Pseudomonadota; class Alphaproteobacteria; order Rhodobacterales; family Paracoccaceae; genus Albidovulum; species Defluviimonas sp. D31. The sequence continues at coordinate 119,083 of NZ_JAWQFN010000003.1, read as the reverse complement.
ACAGCGCCAGCTTCCGCAACATGACCGCCACCGCGACGCTGATCGCCGCCGCCGCGCTGATGCGCGAGGAAAGCCGGGGCGCGCATTTCCGCAGCGACTTCCCGCGCGCCGCCGACGCGGCCCGCCGCTCGCGCCTGACACTCGCCGAGGCAATGGCGCTCCGCGCCCTGCCCGAGAAGGAGCCGACATGACCCCGCTTCCCGACCTGATCATCGAACCCCTCGTCCGCGCCGCGCTGATCGAGGACCTCGGCACCTATGGCGACGTCACGACCCGCGCAGTGATCCCCGCCGGCACCCGTTACACCGCCCGGCTGAACGCCCGCGCGGCGGGCCGCGTCTCGGGGATGCAGGTCGCGGCACTCGCCTTCCGCCTGGTCGATCCGGCGCTCACCGTCACCACGAAGGTTCCCGACGGTGCGGGTTGCGCTGCGGGCGACGTTCTGATGGAGATCGCGGGCGATGCCGCCTCGATCCTGATGGGCGAGCGGGTGGCGCTCAATTTCGCCGGGCGTCTCTCGGGCATCGCCAGCCAGACCGCCGACTTCGTGGCCGAGACAAGGGGCACGCGGTCGCGCATCACCTGCACCCGCAAGACGACACCCGGCCTGCGCCTCGTCGAGAAGCAGGCGGTGCTGCATGGCGGCGGCTTCAACCACCGCTTCTCGCTGTCCGACGCGATCCTGATCAAGGACAACCACATCGCTGCCGCCGGTGGCATCGCGCCCGCGCTCACGGCGGCGAAAGCCAGCGCCTCGCACATGATGCGGGTGGAGATCGAGGTCGACCGGCTCGACCAGCTCGCCGAGGTGCTGAAGGTCGGCGGTGCCGACGCGGTCCTCCTCGACAACATGGAGACCCAGACGCTTTCCGAGGCGGTCAGGATGGTTGCCGGGCGGCTGATCACCGAGGCCTCGGGCAACATGGCGCTCGGCCGCATCGCCGAGGTCGCGGCGACGGGCGTCGATTACATCTCGGTCGGCGCGCTCACCCATTCGGCGCGCACACTCGACCTCGGCCTCGATTTCTGAGCCTCAGCCGACCGCGATCCGCGGCCGGCCCTGCGCGGTGACGCGAAGCCGCGCCTCGATGAACATCGGCTGGCCCTCGATCTCGATCTCGGAAATCTCGCGGTCCACCGTGATCCGCATCTTCTCGACCCCGGCAAGCCGGGCGCGGCCCTCGGCATCCTCGGTCAGCGCGGCTTCGAGCACCGCAAGTGCGGTGTCGCGGTCGTTGAACCGCTTCGGGCCGTCGGTGAGATGGGCCGAAAAAAGACCCGGGCCGGGGCTGGTGACGATGCCTTCCGCATGCATTGCGATCTGGCCGACGACGGCGCCGATCGCGTTCGCCACGCCGGCATGTTCGGGCAGCACCATCCGCGCGCCGATCCTGTCGCCCACCGCGCCGTAATAGGAGGGCGCCGAGGCGCCAAGCCCGATGACGGGAACGGCGAGGCTCGCCTGCACCTGGACCACCCCGGAATGGCGGTCGAGCCCGGCTCGCATCAGCGGGTGCCGCGCAAGCACCTCCGGCGCCTCGACCCAGTCGCGGTGATCCTCTGCGAAGGCGGCCTCCAGCAGGCAGTCGACGGTCTGCGCGGTGAGCTGGTCGATGATCGCCTGCGCGAGCGCCTCCGGCCCCGCCGCGATCCGGTCGCCGCGCCCGTTCCGGCGCCGGGCGAAGAGCGTCACCGCCTTGCGCGCGGCCTCGGCGTCCCAGCTGTCGAGCCGGCCGAGCACATGCGCCGCGTCCGAAGCGGTCACGCCAGCGATCATGACATGGCCGCGCGCCACGAGCCGGTTCAGCGCCGGCAGCTCCAGCCGCGTCCGCACGCAATCGGCCACCCGACGCGGCCCGGCCAGCAGCCGCTCCACCACCGCGCCCTCGCGGCCCGAAAGCCCCTCGGGCGGCGTGTCCCGCCACATCGGGATCGCGAAGCGCCCGTCATGCTCGCCGACCGCATCGAGCGCCAGCCAGCCGTCGAGTGCGTCATGCACCAGCGTCGGATGATCCCGCGCCGCGAGCGAGACCGGCACCAGCCGCCGCGGCCCGAGGCGCAGGCTGGTCACGAGGCCCTCGATCAGATGCACCTCGCTGTCGCCGCCAAGGCCGGTGGTGCGCATCGCCACCGCCTCGACCATTGTGCGGAACTCACCCACCCGCGCGCCCATCGGGTCGATCATCGGCTTGCCATCCTTGAGAAGGCAGACATCCGTCGTCGTGCCGCCGATGTCCGACACCAGAGCGTCGGTCTCGCCCGTGAGCCAGCTCGCCCCGGCGATCGAGGCGGCAGGGCCGGACAGGATCGTCTCGATCGGCCGATCGCGGGCAAGGTCTGCGGAAACCAGTGCGCCGTCGCCGCGCACCACCATCAGCGGCGCGTCGATGCCGAGGCTTTCCATATGCGCCTCGCAGGCATTGATGAGCCGGTCGATCATGCCGATGAGGCGGGCGTTCAGCACGGCCGTGAGCGCCCGGCGCGGGCCGTTCAGACCGGCGGAAAGCTCGCTCGAACAGGTGGCGGGCTTGCCGGTCTTCTCGCGGATCAGGTCACGGGCCGCGTTCTCGTGCGCCGGGTTGCGGGTGGCGAAGCTCGCGGCCACGGCAAAGCCGGTAATGTCGGGGCCGAGGGCGGCGATCTCGGTCTCCAGCCGTGCCAGATCGAGCGGTGCGACCTCGCCGCCGCCATGGTTGTGACCGCCCGCGAGCCGGATGACCGGGTCGCCCTTCAGCGCCTCGGTCAGGCCGGCGCGGGCAAGTTCGGATTCCTCGAAGCCGATGAAGACCAAAGCCACGCGCCCACCCTGCCCCTCGACCAGCGCGTTGGTCGCGAGCGTGGTCGAAAGCGACACCATCGCGACCTGCGCCGCCTTCACCCCTGCCTTCTCGATCGCCGCGTCGATGGCGCGGCCGACGCCGAGCGAGAGGTCGGGCCGCGTGGTCAGCGACTTCGCCGAGGCGACGACTCGGTCCTCGCGCTCGTCGAGGATCACCGCGTCGGTATAGGTGCCGCCGGTATCGACGCCGAGAAGGTAAGCCATGATCGTCCCCTAGTTACGGCCCGAAAGGATGCGTTCGGCGCCCATCCAGCCCATGAGAATGCTCGGCGCATTGGTATTGCCGCCGATCAGCGTTGGAAAGGCCGAAGCGTCGCAGACCCGGAGCCCCTCGACGCCGCGCACCTTCAGATCCGGGTCCGCCGCCGAGGTCGCGGGGTCCGAGCCGATCCGGACCGTGCAGGACGGATGGAACACGGTGCCCGACCGGGCGCGGAAATCGGCGATGAGCTCGTCGTCGGTCGTGACCTTCGGCCCCGGACGCAGTTCCTCGGCGATGAGCGAGCGCATCGGCTCCTCGGCGGCGATGCGGCGCAGGTATTTCACCGCCGCCAGCATCTCCTTGACGTCGTGGTCGGTGGAGAACGCGTTCGCCACGATCCGCGGGGCGGCGAAAGGATCGGCGGAGTGAAGCGTGATCTCGCCCCGGCTGGTCGGACGGCAGTTCGACAGGCCGATGGAGAGGCCCGAGAACGGGTCGGGCGTCAGGAGCGGCCGCTCGCCCTCGCGCGGGATCAGCGTCGAAAACGCCTGGAAGTAGAGCTGCATGTTCGGGCGCGCGAGCTCAGGCGCGGTGCGGAAGAAGCCGCCGCCGTGGTTGATCGACTTCGCAAGCGGCCCCTTGCCGCCCATGAAGTACTTCATGCCGACGATCATCTTGCCCCACCAGGGCCGCAGGATGTCGTTGTATGTCGGAACGTTCATCCGCCAGGTGTAGTTGACGCCCTGATGGTCGTTGAGGTTCCGTCCGACCTGCGCGTTGTCGGCAACGACCTCAATCCCGTGGCGTTTCAGATCTTCCGCCGGGCCGACGCCCGAGAGCATCAGAAGCTGCGGGCTGTTGATCGCGCCGCCCGCGAGGATGACCTCGGATGCGGCTCTGACCCGGCTCAAAACGCCCTTCCGGGAATACTCGACCCCGACCGCCCGGCGGCCCTCGAAGAGCACGCGGGTCACTTGGGCATGAGTCAGGACGGTCACGTTCGGCCGCTTCATCGCGGGTCTCAGGAAAGCGCGGGCGCTGGAGTTGCGGCGCGCGCCCTTGATCGTCATCTGGTAGACGCCGACGCCTTCCTGCTCCGCCCCGTTGAAATCGGTGTTGCGGGGCAGGCCGGTCGCTTCGGCCGCGCCGATATAGCTCTCGACCAGCGGATGGAGGTCGCGGCCGTTGGCCGAGATGAACAAGGGTCCGCCGGTGCCGCGCAGGTCGTTGCCGCCGGCCTCGTTGTCCTCGATCGCCCGGTAGGCCGCGCGCGCGGCCTCCCAGCCCCATCCCGGTCCGGCCTCGGCTTCCCAATCGTGATAATCGCTCTCATGGCCCCGGATCCAGACCATCGCGTTGATCGAGCTCGACCCGCCGAGGATCTTGCCGCGCGGCCAGAAATCGCGGTTCCCGGCAAGGCCCGGATCGGGCTCGGTCCGGTACATCCAGTTCACCGCCGGATCGAAGAAGAGCTTGCCGTAGCCCAGGGGCAGATGGACATAGAAGCGCCGGTCGGTTCCGCCCGCCTCCAGCACCAGAACCTTGTATCGGCCATTGGCCGAAAGCCGCTCCGCAAGAACGCAGCCCGCAGACCCCGCGCCGACGATGATGTAGTCGTATCCGTCCATTTCGCCCTCATGAAAAAGCGCCCCGCCCTGATGCCTCAGGCAGGGCGCCTCGTCACTCCGTTCCGCGACGGAATGCGTCGTTTCGGGACTATTCCAGCCGCGCCGGGAATCCCGGAGCCCGCAGATCGGTGCCGAGCTGGTCTTCAAGAAGCTTGGCGATCATAGGCGACTGCGCGTCGCCGCCATAGGCCGCCTTTGCCGCGACATAGGTCTGGTTGGTCATCGAGGCGAGCTCCAGCGGCACGCCGAACTCCTTGCCGAAGTTCAGCGCGAAACCGAGATCCTTGAGCGCGAGGTCGATGTTGAAGGCAATGTCGTAGGAACCGTTGAGGATCAGGGCACCTTCCGTCTCATGGACGAAGGAATTGCCCGACGACGCCGCGATGGCGTGCCAGGCCTGGCCGAGATCGAGCCCGCCGCGCTTTGCGAGCATCAGCGCCTCGCCGCAGGCCTTGAGGTGGATGAAGGCCAGCATGTTGGTGATGACCTTGATGATCGAGGAGGAGCCCAGGGGCCCCATGTGGAAGACGCGGTTGCCCATCGCCTCGAAGGCCTTCCAGTGCAGGTCCACGATCTCCTTGTCGCCGCCCGGCAGCATGGTGATCTCGCCCCGATAGGCGAGGTGGACGCCGCCGGTCACCGGAAGCTCCAGCATGTGGATGCCGTGGGCCTCGGCAACCTTGGCGAAGGCCAGCACGTCGTCGCGGCCAAGCGTCGACATCTCGATCCAGGTCGCCCCCTTCTTCATCTTGGGCAGAATCTGCGCCAGCACCTTTTCGGTGACTGCCGGCGACGGCAGGCAGGTGATGACGTGATCGACCGAGGCCGCGACCTCCTCGGCGCTGTCCGCCCAGGTCGCGCCCGCCGCGATCAGGGGTTCGGCCAGTTCCTTCTTGAGGTCCGTGACCGTGACCTTGAAGCCCGCCTTCAGAAGGCAGTCCGCGCAGGCCGCCCCGAGATTGCCGAGGCCGATGTAACCGTAATGCATGGAGAGTCTCCCTTGGCGCCTCAGGCGCCGTATCCGATGATGCCCTTCGTCTCGCAGAAGTCGTGGATGCCCCAGTCGGCATATTCACGGCCATTGCCAGATTGCTTGTAACCGCCGAACGGGGCGAAGGTGTCCCAGTCGGGGTAGTTGATCTGCACCTGCCCGGTGCGCAGGCGCCGCGCCACCGCGCGGGCCTCGGTGATCTCGCCCTGCACATAGCCGCCGAGACCGTAGACGCTGTCATTGGCCATCGCGACGGCCTCGTCCACGCTGTCATAGGGCATGATCGCGAGCACGGGCCCGAAGATCTCCTCGCGCGCGATGGTCATGCCGGGGGTGACATTGCCGAACACGGTCGGGCGCACAAAATGGCCCCGGTTGAGGCCGTCCGGCCGGCCGAGCCCGCCCGCGACCAGAACCGCGCCCTCGTCGATGCCGGTCTGGATCAGCCCCTGGATCTTCTCGTACTGCACCCCGCTGACGACGGGACCGAGCGCCACCGCCGCATCACTCGGGTCGCCGACGCGGAGGCTCGCGGCCTTCGCCCCGGCAATGCCCAGCGCCGACTCATGCGCCGCGCGCTGCACGAACATCCGCGTCGGCGCATCGCAGCTCTGGCCGGTGTTCGCCATGCAGGCCTCGACGCCGCCCTCGACCGCCGCCTTCAGATCGGCTGAGGCGAGGATGATGTTGGCCGACTTGCCGCCCAGTTCCTGCGCCACCCGCTTGACCGTCGGCGCGGCGGCCTGCGCCACGAGGATCCCGGCCCGGGTCGAGCCTGTGAAGGAGACCATGTCGACCTCGGGATGCGACGAAAGCCGCGCACCCACGCCCGGCCCGTCGCCGTTCACGAGGTTGAAGACCCCGGCCGGAACGCCCGCCGCATCCATGATCTCGGCGAAGATGAGCCCCGACAGCGGCGCGATCTCGGAGGGCTTCAGGACCATCGTGCAGCCCGCCGCGAGCGCCGGAGCGACCTTGCAGACGATCTGGTTCATCGGCCAGTTCCAGGGCGTGATCAGCCCCACCACCCCGATCGCCTCGCGCTGAATGAGCGTGGTGCCGCGCAGCTCCTCCCAGGGGAAGCGCTCGGCCGCGTCGATGGTGGCGGCGAGATGCACGTCGCCCGCCCAGACCTGCGCCTCGCGGGAAAAGCCGATCGGCGCCCCCATCTCGACCGACATCGCCTGCGCGAGATCCTCGGCGCGGTCGAGATAGACCTCGCGCACCCGCTTCAGGAGCGCGACGCGTTCGGAGGCGGGCTTGGCCGAGAAGGCCGGAAACGCCGCCCGTGCCGCAAGGATCGCCCGGTCGGCATCCTCCGCCGTGCCGATGGCGACCTCGCCCACGATCTCCTCGGTCGCCGGGTTCTCGACCGGCATGGTTCTCGCCCCGGCGCCCGGACCGACCCAGGCGCCATTGATGTAGAACTGCCCCAGACGCGCAAGAACAGACACTATTTCAGCCCGAAATAGATGTTGTAGTCCTTGCGGATCGCCGCATCGAGCTGTGGGTCGACCTGGATCCCGGCCTTCGACAGGATCTCGTTCTTGCGCGCGATCGCCTTGTCGAGAAGCATCGGCCGGTCGGCCTCGACCCATTCCTTCGGGCTCATCCGGTTGCCGAGCGTCGGGTAGACGTATTCCGTCTGCATGAGCTGAAGCGTTTGGTCCGAGCCGAGGTAATGGCCGGGGCCGCCAAGGCACACCGCCTTCATCGCCTCGATCGAGGTCGAGTCCTCGGTCACGTCGATGCCGCGCACGGTGCGCAGCACCTGGCCGAGGATATCGTCGCCAAGCACGAGGCTTTCGAGACAGAAGCCGAGAAGCGAGGCATGCATCCCCACCGATTCATAGACCATGTTGAGGCCCGAAAGCCCGGCCAGCACGTTGGTGATGCCCTGCTCCCAGCCCGCCTGCATGTCCGGCAGCTTGGCATCCGAGATCCCCGCCGCCGCCCCGCCGGGGAGGTTGTAGAACTTGTGCATCTGCGAGCAACCGGCCGTCAGCAGCGCCTGCTCTGCCGAGCCGCCCGACATCGCCCCGGTACGCAGGTCCGAGACGAAGGGCCAGGTGCCGAAGATCGCCGGATGGCCCGGCTTCATCGCGTTGACGTAGACGACGCCCGCAAGGCATTCCGCCACCGCCTGCACGATGGCGAGTGCGATCGGCGCCGGTGCGGTCGCGCCCGCCTGCCCGGCCGACAGGAGGAGAACCGGCATCCCGGCGCGGATGCAGTGCTCCATCGCCACGCAGCTCTCCTCGGCGAACTTCATCGGCGGCACGACGAAGCAGTTGGAGTTCGAGATGAAGGGCCGCGCCCGCCAGGCCTCCTCGCCGCCCGCGAGCCGGTGAATGAGACCCATGCAGGGCTCGACATGGCTCGGGTCGGAGAAGGACGTGCCGATATGCTTGGTCGTCGCCGAGACGCAGGCATAGACCGTGTTGAGGTCCATCTCGAGATTGTCGAGCACGTCCCGGCAGACCATCGCCCGCTGGAAGAAATGCACGTTGTCGAGATTGTGGGTGATCCGCGCCGCGTCGAAGAGGTCCTGCGCGGTCGAATCGCGATAGGTGTTGGTCTCCAGATCGACGATGTGAACCGCCGCCCCGGCGGTGCCGAAATGCACGTTGGTCCCGCTCAGATGCAGGTCGTGCTTCGGATCGCGGCCGCAGAGCGTGATGTCGCGCGCCGCCTTCGCCAGCATGTCCTCGACCAGCGCGCGCGGGAACCGGAGCCGCCCGTCATCGCCCTGTATCGCGCCAGCCTTTGTCATGATCTCGACGCCGGATGCCGGCGCCTGTGAAAGCCCGATCACTTCCAGCGCGTCGAGCGCCGCCTGATGGATCTTCGCCATCCCCGCTTCGGTCAGGGGCTTGTATTGCCCGCCCGGCAGTCCGGCCCGGATCGGCCGCATACCCTCGGCCAGGGGCGCCGCCCGCGCTGCCCGGCGCGCCTCGCGCCCGCCGGCCCGTGCCGCCCGCCGCGGTTCGCAATTCGTGGATTCATCAGACATTGCCGTCTCTCCTGAAATGCCAATGGGCATCTTCTTTTCAGAAATATCCTCGGGGGGTCCGGGGGGCAGACGGCCCCCCGGCGCTCACTCACATGCGCACGCGTTCCGATTTCGGGTCATACATCGGCGCCAGCGACGCCTCCGCCTTCACCCGCCGCCCGGCCACCTCGACCTCATAGGCCGATCCCAGCACGTCCGCGGCCGTCTCGCCCTTGCAGGGCACATAGCCCATGCCGATCGCGGCACCGAGATGGTGGCCATAGGCGCCCGACGACAGATAGCTCACGATCTTGCCGTCACGGATCAGCGGCTCGTTGTGATAGACCATCACCCCGGGATCGGAGAGCCTGAACTGCACCAGTCGCTTCTCGAGCCCCGCCTCCTTCTTCCGCAAGACCGCGTCGCGGCCGATGAAATCGGGCTTCGTGGTCTTCACGGCGAAGCCGAGACCCGCCTCCAGCACATGGTCCTCGCAGGTGATGTCATGGCCGAAATGCCGGAATGCCTTCTCGATCCGGCAAGAATCCATCATGTGCATGCCGCAGAGCTTCAGCCCCATGCCCTGACCAGCTTCCCAGAGCGTCTCGAAGACATGGCCGCACATGTCGGACGAGACATAGACCTCCCAGCCGAGCTCGCCGACATAGGACACGCGATGCGCCCGCGCGAGGCCCATGCCGATCTCGATCTCCTGCGCGGTGCCGAAGGGGTTCGCCCCGTTCGAGAAGTCGTTCGGGCTCACCGCCTGCATCAACTTGCGCGCGTTCGGCCCCATCACCGCCAGCACGCCCTCGCCCGCCGTCACATCGGTGAGGACGACGTTGAACGCGCCGATATGCCGGCGCATCCAGACCTGGTCCTTGAGCCGCGTCACGGCCGGCGTCACCACCAGATAGGCGGTCTCGGAGAGCCGCGTCACGGTCACGTCGGCCTCGATCCCGCCCGTCCTGTTCAGGAACTGGGTATAGACGATCTTGCCGGGCGCCACCGACATGTCCGCGCCCGAGATATGGTTGAGATAGGCCTCGGCATCGCGCCCCTCGACCCGGATCTTGCCGAAGGACGACATGTCGTACATGCCGACATTGGTCCTGACCGCCCTGTGCTCGGCGGCCTGGTTGGAAAACCAGTTCTGCGGCCCCCAGCTGTACTGGTAGTCCCGCTCCTGGCCCTCGTTCGCGAACCAGTTCGCCCGCTCCCAGCCGCCGATCTCGCCGAAGACCGCGCCGTTGGCCTCCAGATGCCCGTGGAACGGCGTCCGCCGCACCCCGCGCGCGGTGGCCTTCTGGCGGTAGGGATAGTGATCGGCGTAAAGCAGGCCCAGCGTCTCCTTCGAGCGTTCGAAAAGATAGTGCCGGTTGCCCTGGAAGGGCTGGTTGCGGCCGACATCGACATCGCCGAGATCGAACGGCTTCTCGCCCGTCTCCATCCACTGCGCGAGCGCCATGCCCGCGCCGCCGGCCGACTGGATGCCGATCGAGTTGAATCCGGCCGCGACCCAGTAATTGTCGACCTCAAGCGAGAGCCCGAGATTATAGGCGTCGTCCGGCGTGAAGCTCTCCGGCCCGTTGAAGAACGTATGGATCCCTGCCTCGGCCAGCATCGGCAGCCGGTTCACCGCGCGTTCGAGAATCGGCTCGAAATGGTCGAAATCCTCGGGCAACTGGTCGAAGCAGAAATCCTCCGGGATGCCGTTCATGCCCCAGGGTTTCGCATTCGGCTCGAAGGCGCCGAGCAGGTACTTGCCCGCATCCTCCTTGTAATAGGCGCATTCGTCCGGCACCCGCAGCACCGGCATCTGCGTCAGGCCCGGGATCGGCTCGGTCACGATGTAGAAATGCTCGCAAGCGTGCAACGGCACGTTGACGCCTGCCATGCGGCCGACCTCATGGCCCCACATGCCGGCGCAGTTGACGACATGCTCGGCCTCGATCGTGCCCTTTTCGCCCCCCTGCTCCCACGAGACCGACTTAGCCCGACGGCCCTCGACCGCGATGCCCGTCACCTTCACGCCCTCGGCCACGACCGCGCCGCGCTGGCGGGCGCCCTTGGCCAAGGCCAGAGCGATGTTCGCCGGATCGCCCTGCCCGTCCGTCGGCAGCCAGACGCCCGCCTTCACGCCCTCGATGTTGAGATGCGGATAGCGCTCCTTCACCTCCTGGGGCGAGATCTCCTCCACCGGCACGCCGAAGGCCCGCGCCATCGAGGCGCCGCGATAAAGCTCCTCTTTCCGCGCCTCGGTCAGCGCCACCGAGATCGAGCCCACCTGCTTCATCCCGGTCGCCAGTCCCGTCTCCGCCTCGAGCCCGCGATAGAGATCGGCGGAATACTTGGCGAGCCGCGTCATGTTGGCCGAGGCGCGGAGCTGGCCGATCAGCCCCGCCGCATGCCAGGTCGTGCCACAGGTGAGCTGCTTGCGCTCCAGAAGCACCACGTCCTTCCAGCCGAGCTTGGTCAGGTGATAGGCGACCGAACACCCGACCACGCCCCCTCCGACGATCACGACCCGAGCTTTTTTAGGCAGGTTAGTCACTGTTCTGACCCTTCATCTTGCTGAAAATATCCTGGGGGTCCGGGGGTGAAACCCCCGGCCTCCGCCCGTCACGCGCGGATCCGCGCGTTCTCCGGATCCCAGAGCGGCTGGTCTTCCTCGACCACCGCGCGGCACCGCTCGCCGTAGATCTCGACCTCGATCTCGGTGCCGGGCACCGCGAGATCGGCCCGCAGCATCCCGAGCGCGATCGACTTGCCGACCCGGTAGCCCCAGGCGCCCGACGTGGTCTCGCCCACGACCTGGCCATCGTGCCAGAGCGTCGACATGTAGGGCGCATCCGCCTCGCCGGCCTCGACGGTCAGCGTCACGAACCGCTTCTTCGACCCTTGCTGCTTCTCGGCCAGAAGGGCTGCCTTGCCGGGGAAGTCCTGCGGCTTGTCGAACTTGACGAACCGTTCCAGCCCGCCTTCCAAGAGCGAGTAATCGGTAGAGAGATCGCCCTTCCAGGCCCGGTAGCCCTTCTCGATGCGAAGCGCGTTCAGCGCCCACATGCCGAAGGGCTTCGAACCGGCGCCGAGCACCGCGTCATAGATCGCCGGCATGTCGGCGACCTTGGCGTGAACCTCCCAGCCAAGCTCGCCCGCGAAGCTCACCCGCGCCAGCATCGCCGGCTTGCCCGCAACGGTACCGGTCTGGATCGACAGCCAGGGCAGCTTCAGATCCGCCTCGCCGATCGCTGCGAAGAGGTCGCGCGCTTTCGGCCCGGTGACGATCAGCGTGTCATATTCGGTGGTGTGGTCGGTCAGCGTCAGGCCCGCCGCGAGGTTCTTTTTCAGATGCTCGCCGTCATGCCACTGGGCGGTGGCCGCGGTGATCAGCGTGAATTCCTCCTCGCCGTGGCGCAGGATCGACATCTCGGTCAGGATCCGGCCGCGATTGTCGGGGAAATAGCCGAGGTTCATGCGCCCGACCTTCGGCAAACCGCCCGAGATCATGCCTCGCAGCCAGTCGGCCGCGCCCGCCCCGGAGAGGTTGAAGCGCGAGAAGCCCGGCAGGTCGAGCACGCCGACCCCGTCGCGCACCGCCTCGCATTCTTCCTTGATCCGCTGTTCCCACGGACCCGAGCGGCCCCAGGTATGCGTCGCCTCCTCCGAGGTGTCGTCGCCGGGCTTGGCGAACCAGGTCGCGCGTTCCCAGCCGTTGTAGACCCCGAACTGTCCGCCAAGCGCCTTCACCTTGTCATGCACCGGCGATAGCTTGCGGTCCGGCGCGGTGGGCCAGCGGTGCCAGGGGAAATGCATCGCGTATTCGTGGCCGTAGGTCTCCATGCCCTTGGCGATGCAGTAGTCGCGGTCGGTGTAGTCGGTGTAGCGGCGCGGATCGACCGCCCACATGTCCCATTCGGTCGCGCCTTCGGTGATCCATTCCGCCATCACCTTGCCCGCGCCGCCCGACTGGGCGATGCCGAAGGTAAACACGCAGGCCTCGAAGGCGTTCGGCACGCCCGGCATCGGCCCCATCAGCGGCAGACCGTCCGGCGCATAGGGAATCGGGCCGTTGATGACCCGGCTGATGCCCGAGGAGCCGAGGAGCGGCACCCGCGCCATCGCGTCCTCGATATACCATTCCAGCCGGTCGAGATCGTCCGGGTAGAGCTGGAACGAGAAATCCTCCGGGAACGGGTCGTTCGGCGTCACCCAATGCGCCTTGCAGTTGCGCTCATAAGGCCCAAGGTTGAAGCCGGTCTTCTCCTGACGCAGGTAGTAGGAGGTGTCGACGTCGCGCAGGAGCGGCAGCTTGCGGCCGTTCTCCTTCGACCAGGCCTCGAGCTCGGCCACCGGCTCCGAGAGCAGGTACTGGTGGCTCATCACCATCATCGGCACGGTGCGCCCGCCATAGGGCTTGAACCATTCGCCGACCTTCTGGGCGTAGTAGCCGGCGGCGTTGACGACGTATTCGCAGCGGATGTCGCCCTTCTCGGTATGGATGATCCATTCGCCGTTCTCGCGGCTCACGCCCGTCGCCGGGGTGAAGCGCAGGATCGTCGCGCCGAGGTCGCGGGCGCCCTTGGCCAGCGCCTGCGTCAGCTGCGCGGGGTCGATGTCGCCGTCGGTCGGATCGTAGAGCGCGCCTTTCAGGTCATGCAATTCGATGAACGGATACTTGCCCTGGATCTCGTCCACCCCGAGCATCTCCATGTCGATGCCCTGGTAGCGGCCCATGCCCTTCGCGCGCTCGAATTCCTGCATCCGCTCGTTGGAATGGGCAAGCCGGATCGAGCCGGTGACGTGGTAGTTCATCGGATAGTCGACCGCCTCGCCGAGGCCGCGGTAGAGCTCGGTCGAATAGCGCTGCATGTTCATGATCGACCAGGAGGTCGAGAAGGTCGGCACGTTGCCCGCCGCGTGCCAGGTCGATCCGGCGGTCAGCTCGTTCTTCTCCAGCAGCACGCATTCGGTCCAGCCGGCCTTGGCCAGATGATAGAGGGTCGAGACGCCGACGGCGCCGCCCCCGATGATGACCACACGCGCTGTCGTCGGAATCTCGGCCATGACGCCCCCCAAGTGATTTGCGGCCGGAGTATCGGGGCAGTTCGTTCCGCTTTCAATTCGTCAGGTGTCGTATTATTGATCGGAATGGCCGATTAGTGGAGGCGCTGCATGTCCGATCCCCTGTTCCACCGAACGAAGTCGTTCCTCGCCGTGATCGACGTGCAGAAGGTCTTTGTCGACAAGCTCGCGCCCGAGGCGCGCGGCCCTCTTGCGGGCCGCATATGCTGGCTGATCGGCACCGCCCGAAGGCTCGGTGTCCCGGTCCTCGCCATGGCCGAGGATGTCGCCCGGAACGGCCCGCCCCTGCCCGAGATCGTCGCAGCGCTCGGTGCGGAGGTACCGGTCCACGACAAACGGGTCTTCGGACTCGCCGGACAGCCCGACATTCTCGCCGCCGCCCGCGCCTTCCACCGGCCGCAGGCGGTGCTTGTGGGGCTCGAGACCGATGTCTGCGTCGCCCAGTCGGCGCTCGGGCTTATCGCCGCCGGGTACCGGGTCGCGGTGCTGGCCGATGCGACCGGATCGCCGGGAACCTGCCATGAGGCCGGGCTCGACCGGATGCGCGACGCCGGGATCACCGTGACGACCGTGAAGGGCATCTTTTACGAATGGGTGCGCGATCTCGACACGCTCGCGACGGTCCGCGCGGATCTCGGCCCCCTGCCCGACGGGATGACGCTCTGATGCAGATCGAACTCATCGAGACCTTTCTCGACCTCTGCACCACCCGCAGTTTCAACCGCACCGCCGACCGGCTCGGAATCACCCAGTCCACCGTGTCGGGCCGCATCCGCTCGCTCGAGGCCACGCTCGGCCACCGGCTCTTCATCCGCTCGCGCTCTGGCACCGAGCTCACGACCGAGGGGCTGCGCTTCGCGCCGCATGCGCGCGCGCTGCTGCATGGCTGGACCGAGGCGCGCCACGCGATCGGCGAATCCGGTTCCGGCGCGGTGACGATGCGGATCGGCATCCAGCATGATCTCGTCGGCATCCACTTCTCCGAACTGATCAAGGATTTCCGCGCCGCGCTGCCCGGTACGTCCTTCCTCTTCGAGGCCGACTACTCGGCGCAGATGAGTTCCGACCTCTCCACCGGCGTCGAGGATTTCGCGATCCTCTTCACCCCGCGCTTCCACCCCGATCTCTATTTCGAGACTTTGGGCGAGATCACCTATCTCATGGTGTCGACCGAGACCGACCGCCTCGGCGAGGTGAACCGCGAGACCTACATCATGCCGCATTATTCCGACGCGATGCCGCAGATCCATGCGCAGATGCATCCGCGGCTGGCCGCCGCGAGCTTGTCGATCGGCCAGAACGCGGCGATGGTGGCGCTTCTCGGCTCGCTCGGCGGGACGGCCTACGTATTGCGCCAATCGGCCGCCGAGCTTACCCGCGCCGGCACCTGCCGCCTGGTCGGCGACGCGCCGCCGATCCCGCAGCCGATCTATGCCGGCCTGCATATCCGCAACCGCCACCGCTCGATGCACAGGCGGCTCCTGCAGATCCTGCGCAACCGCTTCGCACCCTCGGGACCGAGCCTCGCCCGCCGCCGGGTCGGCTGAGGCGGCGGGCGTCAGAAGCCCGGCAGCGGCAGTCCCTCGCCGAGCGCGAAGACGAGGATCGGCACCGGCGCGACCGCGAGCGCCACGGTCAGAAGCGTGACCGGCACCGCGAAGAGGCGGCTGCATCCTGCGAGCATGAGGATGCCGCCGCCGCCGCCGAGCAACGAGTTTCCCGGCAGGTTGATCAGGAGCGCCAGCAGGAGATAGCGGTAGTTCCGCGCCAGCGGTGCCAGCCAGCGCGGCAGGTGGCTTCGCAAGTGGTCGAGCCGCGCCTCGCGGTCCAGGGGCTCGATCTGCGCCACAAGCTCGGCCGCGCGCCGGAGCCGGAGATCGGCCAGCGTGCGCTGAAGCGCAGGGTAGGGCAGAGTCAGTCCGGCCAGGAACGACAGCATCAGCCCGGCAAGCGTTGCCCCCCAGATGAAGGGTGCGATCCAGCCCCCCTCGATCATCAGCAGCGTGAGGCCAAGCTCCACCCCCGGCACGAACGGCAGCGCGATCAGAAGCGCATAGGCGACGAGAAGAAGCACCAGCAGCCAGAGCGCCGGGCTGGCACCGTCCTTCAGCGCCCGCGACTCCGCCATCGTCCAGCCGATCAGACCATGCGCCGCCCAGACCAGGCACAAGAGCACCACGAGCCGCAAGCCGATCCGGCCGATCCACGCGCGCAATCGGCCGGTCCGCGCGTCACGGCGGTCCGGCGCAGTCTTCCGCTCGTCTCTCACTTCGTTTCCTTCCGGCGCCGCCGGCGTCCGGGTCGGCGTCCGTTACACCCGGCTCGGTGCGCGTTGAGGCCAGTTGATGACCAGGACCCCGGCGCGCATCATATCCTATTCAGGACCCGGATCAGCAGGATTCCCGGTGGCGGAACCGCGCTTCACGTTGCAAGCGCCGCTGCCAGTGACCGGATCACGACACGGAGGCGGTCATGATTGTTGCATTTCCCGCCGGAATAGACACTTTTCGACAGTCTCGGCCGCGCCACGGCGCGGTGGCTGATCAGGCAGGTCCCCGGCTACGAACCCTACACGCCGTCCGCAGAGGGGGCTAAAGGCTGACCACGGGGCCGCCGGCCGCCTCGGCATCGGTTGCGTCATGGGTGACCATCAGCACGGGAATGTCGCGGTCGCGGACATGGTCGAAGACGAAGCGCCTCAACTCTTCGCGCAGCGCCGGGTCGAGTTTCGCGAAGGGTTCGTCCAGCAATAGCGCGCAAGGCTCCGCGAGCAGCGTCCGCATCAGCGCGACGCGGGCGCGCTGGCCACCCGAGAGCGTCGCGGGATCGCGCGCGGCGAAGCCCGGAAGCCCGGCCTGATCGAGCGCGTTTGCCACCGCCACCGCCCGCGCCGCGCGGCCGCGGACATGGGCGGCAAGCCCGAAGGCGAGATTGTCGCCGACCGAGAGATGCGGAAAGAGGGCCGCGTCCTGAAACAGGACGCCGATGCGCCGTGCTTCGGCCGGCAGGCGGGTGACGTCGCGACCGTCGAGGATCACTGTGCCCGCCGCGCGGAAGCTGCGCGGCAGATGGCCTCCGATGAACTCCATCAGCGTCGACTTGCCGATGCCGGAGGGGCCGACAATGGTCGTGACGCTGCCCGGCGCGACCGCAAGAGAGAGCGAAGGAAAGAGCGGCATAGCGGCACTTTCCGCCTGAATAGACACTAATCTGAGCGCCAAACCCCTCAAGCGGCACCCCCTGACAGACCGGCCCGGTGGCGGTGGAGGAACGCCGGCACGCCAAGCGCGGCGAGATAGGCCAGGAACGGCAGCGCGGCCTGCAGTACCGCGTAGACGCCGGTGACCCGGCGGTCGGAGCCTGACGAAAGCGTCACCGCCTCGGTCGTCAGCGTCGCGACCCGGCCTGCTCCCATGAAGAGCGTCGGCAGGTATTGCGCGACCGAGACCGCGAAGCCGATAGCGGCGGCGGTCATCAGCGGGCGCAGCAGGATCGGCAGTTTGACCGCGAAGAGCCGCCGCACCGGCCCGGCGCCAAGCGCCGCCGCCGCGCGAATGTACGCCGGATCGAGCGCACGCCACGGATCGGAGAGCGCGATCATCACATAGGGAAAGACGAAAAGCGCATGCGCCCAGATAACCGCGCCGATCCCGCCGCCGATCCCGACCTTAAGAAAGACGACGTGGAGTCCGTAGAGGAAGGCGATCTGCGGTACGAGCAGTGGCAGGTAGACCAGCGCCTCGGCCCAGGTGGCGCGGGGCAGGTGGCCACGGTCCTCGCCTTCGAGCCAGGCCACGGCGAGGATCAGCGCCAGCGCGGTCGTCGCGACGCCGATCATCACCGTGCTTTCGACCGCCATTCCCCAGCCTGCGGCCGAACGACCCCAGGCGGCGAGGCTCCAGCTTTCCGGCAGGGCGCGCGGATAGGACCAGCGCCAGGCGACCGACCAGACGGCGAGCGCCATCAGGGCGCCCACGCCGAGCGCCATCAGCCCGGTGACCGCCGCCCCGGCCGCGACGAGCCCCGGCTCTGCCGAGACCCCGCGTCCACCGCGCCGGATCCAGATCCGGCCGATCCGCGCGAGCGTCCGTTCCGCGGCCCACCAGAGGCCGATGCCGCCGGCCACCACCGCGCTTTGCAGGAGCGCCGCCGCCGAGGCGGGCAGGATCAGCGTCGTGTCGGCGGCGAGGAACCAGCGCGTGACCGCCACCGCCAGCACCGGCGGGTTCGAGGGGCCGAGCACGATCGCCATGTCGACGACCGAGAGCGCGAAGGAGAGGACGACGTAGACCGGCAGCCGGATCAGCGGGTAGAGCTGCGGGCCGATCACCTTGATCCACACCACGCCGCGCCCGTAGCCGAGCGCGCGGCCCGCCTCGAGGTGGCGGCGCACCGGCAGTTGCGACAGTGCCGCAAGGATCACCAGGAGGAAGAACGGCACCTCCTTGACCAAGAGCCCGAGGATCAGCGCGAGCCCCGCCGGATCGTTGACCGTGGCGAGGTCGGGCGGAAGGTCCCAGCCGGTCGCCCAGGGGCTGAGGAGGCGGGCGATCCAGCCCGAGGGCGCGATCAGGAAGGCAAGGCCGATTGCCAGCGCCGCATGCGGTGTCGCGAGGAAGGGCGCCAGCAGCCGGGCGCCGCCGCGCAAGCCCGCGCGGTCGTACATCGCCGCCGCGAAGCTGACCGCGAGCATCAGCGCCAGCGCGGTCGAGGCGAAGCCGGTCCAGAGCGTCAGCGTCAGGCTGGTGCCGAAACCCGGCAGGTCGAAAAGCCGCCGCCAGGGGTCGAGCGAAAGCCCCTCCGCCCCGATGGCAGGCAGGTGGCCGAAGGCCGCCCGCGCGGTTTCCCAGAGCCCGGCGAGGATCGGCAGCACGAGGCCGCCCGCAACCACGCCGAGCACCAGAAGCCGGAGCAGGCGGCCTTCGCGCGCCGTCATTCGGTGTAGCGCCGCGCCCAGTCCTCGGCGAGGCGGGTCATCCAGCTCGGATGCGGCTCGCCGAGGGTCGGGCCGAGGGCCTCGTTCGAGGGCAGGGCAGGGGAAGCGGGCAGGGCATCGAAGGCCGCCTTCGCCGCGTCGTCGAGCTTCGCGGGGTCGAGCACCGAATAGCTGCCGAGCACGGAGATGTCCTGCGCCCGCGCCTGCACCGCAGGGTCGAGGAGGAAGTTCGCCACCACCATCGCGCCCTCCTTGTGGGCGGCGTTGAAAGGGATCGCGACGAAACTGATGTTGCCGATCGAGCCCGCCTCGGGCGCGTAGCTCCTGACCGTTTCGGGCAGGAGGCCGCGTTCGACCGCCGCCGCCGCCGCCGCCGGATCGAAGGCCATGGCGAAATCGACCTCGCCGTCGTTCAGCATCTGCTGCAGCACGCTCTCGTTCTCGGGGAAGGTCTTGCCCTCGCGCCAGAGATTGGGGCGGAGCGCGTCGTACCAGGCCCAAAGCGGCTCTGTTGCAGCCGAAAATGCTTCATCCGTGGCCTCGGCCTGAAGCACCGAGGCGTCCGGTGCGAGCTCGATCAGCGCCTGCTTGAGGAAGGTGGAGCCCATGAAGTTCGAAACCGCCGGGTGGGTGAAGCGGCCGGGATTGGCCTTGGCCCAGTCGAGGAGCGCCGCCATCGAGCGCGGCGGTTCTGCCACCCGCGCGCTGTCATGGGACAGGACGAATTTCGCGAGTCGCCAGGGACTCTCGTAGCCCTCGGTCGGGATCGTGAAATCCACCACCGCCGCCGAACCCTCGGAGAGGTCGAGATAGCGCGCGTTCGGCAGGTCCTGTAGGAACGGGCCGTGCAGGAGCCCCTGCTCCTTCATCGACAGGAAGTTCGCGCCGTTGATCCAGATGAGGTCGACCGAGCCGCCCTCCGCCTTCCCCGCCGCCTTCTCGGCGATCACCCGCGTCACCGCCTCGGCGGTGTCGGAGAGCTTCACGTGGCTGATCGTCACGCCGTATTGCGCCTGAAGCTCGCCGCTTGCCCAGGCGATGAAGTCGTTGGTGCGCTCGTCGCCGCCCCAGGCGTTCCAGTAGACGGTCTGGCCGCGCGCGGCGGCGACGGTGTCGTCCCAGCCCCCTGCGAGGGCGGGGGCGGCGAGGCCGAGGGCCAGCACGGCGAGAAGGGGTAGGCGCATGTCGTCTCCTGTTCCGGGTCAGCGGGGTTCGGCCGTGGCGAAGGCGGACCAGCCCTGGTGCCAGCGGCTTAACGTGGTGATCGCGCAGAGCGCGGCGAAGCTCCAGGCGAGCGTGGGGAAGGCGGCGGGCCAGAGGCACATCGCGGCGAAGACCGCGATGGTCTCGGCGCCCTCGGTCAGGCCGCCGAGGTAATAGATGCCCTTCGCCGGATAGGCTTCGGCGGAAAGCCCGCGCCGCGCGGCGATGGCGGCGAAGGCGAGAAAGCTCGATCCGGTGCCGACGAAGGCGGCGATGAGCGCGGCCGCCGCGAGCGCATTGGCGGCGGGGTCGGCGAGCGCGAAGCCCAAGGGCACCAGCGCGTAGAAGACGAAGTCGAGCGCGATGTCGAGGAAGGCGCCGCGCTCGGTCGGCCCCACCTCGCGCGCGACCGCGCCGTCGAGCCCGTCTGCGAGCCGGTTCATCGCGATCAGGAAGAGCGCCAGCGTGTATGCCCCCGCCGCCAGCGCGCCCACCGCGATGAGCCCGAGCCCGAAGCCCGCGAGCGTCACCTGATCTGCGCCGACACCGCGCCGGACGAGCGCCCGCGCCGGGCGGACGAGGGCCGCGCGCTGCAGGGGCAGGAGGTAACGATCGATCATTCAGCCTCTCCGCCAGGCATGAAACCGCTCGAGGAGCCGCAGCGCCATCCCGTTCACATGCGCCTTGCGCCATTCGCCGGCGGCGAACTTGTTCGCCTCGGCCAGCGTCGGATAGATGTGGATCGTCGAGAGGATCTTGCCCAGCCCGTGGCCCTGCTTCATCGCGAAGATGAACTCGGCGATGAGGTCGCCCGCATGTTCGCCGGCGATGGTGACGCCGAGGATCTCGTCCTTGCCGGGCGGCGTCAGCACCTTGACGAAGCCTTCCGCCGAACCGTCGGCGATCGCCCGGTCGAGATCGTCGATCCCGTAGCGCGTGACCTCGTGGGGGATCTTCTTCTCTCGCGCTTCCGCCTCGTTCAGGCCGACCCGCGCGATCTCGGGATCGGTGAAGGTGGCCCAGGGGATCACCCGGTAATCGGCGCGGAACCGCTTGAACTTGCCGAAGAGCGCGTTGACGGTCGCGAACCAGGCCTGATGCGCGGCGGTATGGGTGAACTGGAAGGGCCCCGCCGCGTCGCCCGCGGCGAGGATGTTGGGGTAAAGCGTCTCCAGGTATTCGTTGGTCTCGATGACCTTCCCGGTCGGGATGCCGAGTTCCTCGAGCCCGTAGCCGTCGAGCCGGGCCGCGCGCCCGACCGCGACGAGGAGATCGTCGAAGACGATGCGTCGTGTCTGTCCCCCGGCCTCGACCTCGATCCATTTCTCGCCGTCGGTGATGGCGCAGGAGCGCGCCCGGTGCCCGGTCAGCACGGTGACCCCATCGGCCTCCATCGACGCCTGCACCAGCGCCGAAACCTCTTCATCCTCGCGGATCAGAAGGCGCGGCAGCATCTCGATCTGCGTGACCTCGGAGCCGAGCCGCGCGAAGCTCTGCGCCAGCTCGCAGCCGATCGGCCCGCCGCCGAGCACCACGAGCCGCTTCGGCCCGATCTCGCGCCGTGCCATCTCCTCCCAGAGCGTGTCGGAGGTGAGATAGCCCACCGCGTCGAGCCCCGGCAGCGGCGGCACGAAGGGTGCCGCGCCGGTGGCGAGGATCACGGCGCGGGTCGTGAGCCGTTCGGCATTGCCGGAGTCGTCGGTGATCTGCACCGTCCAGGGATCGATCAGCCGCGCGTGGCCGCGCCTCACGTCGACACCGAGCCCTTCGTAACGCGCGACGCTGTCATGCGGCTCGATCGCGGCGATCACGGCATGGATGCGCTCGAAGATGGCGCGGAAGGAGAACTCCGGCTGCGTCGCCGTGAGCCCGTAGCGGTCGGCATGGCGCATCTGGTGGGCAAGCTTGGCCGAGCGGATCAGCGCCTTCGACGGCACGCAGCCGTAGTTCAGACAGTCGCCGCCCATCTTGTGGGCCTCCACCAGCGTCACCTTCGCCTTCACCGCCGCCGCGATATAGGCCGAGACGAGACCCGCCGCGCCCGCGCCGATCACCACGAGGTTGCGATCGTAGCGTGCGGGCCGGGCCCAGCCGGCATGGGCGCGCCGCCGCTTCACGAGGCGCAGGGCCAGTTTCGCGATCCAGGGAAAGAGGCCGAGCAGCACGAAGGACAGGATCAGCGGTGCCGACAGGATGCCCGACAGGCTTTCGAGATGGGCAAGCTGGGTGCCCGCGTTTACATAGACCGCCGTACCGGCCAGCATGCCGATCTGGCTGACGAGGTAGAAGACCCAGGCCTTGATCGGCGTCAGCCCCATCAGGAGGTTGATGGCGACGAACGGCACCGCCGGGATCAGCCGAAGCGTGAAGAGGTAGAATGCCCCGTCCCGCGCCATCCCCTCGTCGATTGCCTGCAGGCGGTTTCCGAATTTCTCGTGCACCCAGTCCGAGAGGAGATAACGCGCGGCAAGGAATGCGAGCGTCGCGCCGATCGTCGAGGCGAAGGAAACGAGGACGAGCCCCCAGCCGAAACCGAAGAGCGCGCCGGCCGCCAGCGTCATCCACACCGCGAGCGGCAACGACAGCGCGGTGACCGCGACATAGGCCGCGAAGAAGAGCGCGGCGACGAGCAGGGGCCGCTCGACGCGCCAGGCATCGAGGTCGATCAGCTGTGCGCGCAGCATGTCGAGATCGGGCGGATTGCGGCCGATCAGCCAGATCAGGACGGCGATGACGACGGCAAGAGCGAGAAAGAGCGCCGGCTTTCTCATGCGCGCCGGGTCCGGTCATTGCTGGCCTTGGCCGGTGCCGCGCGACGGTTCATGTTCGGTCCGGTCATGCGATCCCCAGTTATTTCCGACAGTTGTGCAACGAAGGCCGGGGTCAGGCCAAGACCGTTACAGAAATGTCCGCATCTCGTGAACGCGCCGTTGCCACTCGTTGGCATGAAAAGGGCGCCCGCTTGGCGGGCGCCCGAAACCCCTCATGGAAACATGTCAGTTCAGCACCGAGCGGATCTGGCCGCCACGGGCATCTTCGTCGCTCGACAGGATCGAGCGGATCGCGTCGGCCTGCGCCGCGCTCAGGTTGTCGAAGTCACCATTCGGAACCAGGCGCTGGGCTTCCATGCGGGCGGGCGCGCTCAGTTCGCCGGGGTCGGTGACGGCCGAGGCAGTACCGGCGGCGGCAAGAACGAGAGCGGTGGCGATCATCAGGCGTTTCATCTTCGGTCCTTTCAATATCGGGTTCGGGTGTTTCGAACGGTCGGGCCGGGTGTGCCCTGTGGTATCAAGATGCGCGCAGGGCGCTGCGGAGGGAAATCACAGTCGGATCGCGTCCGCTCACGCGGATTTGCCGGGCCGTGCCCGCGATGTTTCAGGGAGTCACGGGCGTGCGACCGGTCGCCGCAACCCCCTGCGGTTCGGCAGAAAACACCGTGAGGCACCGCCGCCGGGCCGGGCTGGCCACTCACGGCGGCGTAGGTCGGAGTCTTTCAGCTGGTGGGGCCAGCCCATGCACACGGCTTGTGCATGCCCGCACATCGCGGAGACTGCTGCGCCGGGATTGGTCCTGCGGGCTGTTTGCGGCTCAAAGACCGCCGGGATCGCGCCGGGACGGGGATTCGGCCGCCTCGCCGCTGCAGCAATCGGGGCCATCGATCAGCGCCGTCGGCCGGGCGACCGCGATCAGACCGTCTAGATCCGAGATCGTCACGCGCTGGCCCTCCACCGTGACGCCGTCGTCGCGCAGCGAGCGGAGCGCGCGCGACAGGTTCTCGGGCGTCATCCCGAGATAGGAGGCGAGAAGCCGCTTCTCGATCTGCAGGTCGAACTCCTTTGTACCGTCGGCGGGGGTGTGGCGCAGCAGATAGGCCGCGAGCCGTTCGCGCGAGGCGCGCAGCTTCAGGTCCTTGGCATGGCGCACGACGCTGCGGTAGCAGCCGGCGAGCTCGCCGACGATCGCCTTCGCGAAGGCGGGATCCTTGGCGAAAGCTGTGCGCAGGTCTGAACCCGGGATCAGCACGATCCGCGACGGCACCAGCGTGCGCGCCGACATCAGATACGGCGCGTCGTTGATGCAGGCCGCGAGGATGAAGGTCGAGACCGGGCGCACCACCGCCATCGTCGTCTCGCGGCCCTCCCAGCCGGCGTACATCTCCACGGCGCCTTCAGTGACGACATGCAGGAAGTCGGCCGCCTGGCCCTCCTCGATCAGCGTGACCTGCGGCGGGAAGGACTGGTGATAGGCGCCGCGCATCAGCGCGGCGAAATGCACGTCATCCATGTCGCGGAACAGCGACAGGGCGCGGATCTCTTCGAGGTCGGCGTCGCGCATGAATCACCAGAAGCGGAAATGTAAGCTTGATAAATGTTAAGGGTCGGCGCGGCAAGTGTCGACCTCGGTCCGGGAAAATGTCCGGACGCGGGAAGAACGATTTTTCCGGCTCACCCGACATTCTTCATAAGAGCCTGAATTTTCCGGGAAAAGCGCGAAAATTTGACTTCGATCAAACCTTGAGAAGCGGCGTGGTGGTTCTTTGCCGCCAATCGCGGGGGGCCTATGCCACCCGTGCCACCACTCACGGAGGCGACTATGCTAGATGGCTCGCATGTGTCGAAGGGCGACCAGACCCGCGCCCTTGCACTCAGCACCATTGCGTTCACGGTCTGCTTTGCAGTCTGGACGATCTTTTCCATCATCGGCGTCGCGATCAAGAAGGAGCTCGGGCTCTCGGAGTTCGAGTTCGGCCTTCTGGTCGCGACCCCCATCCTTACCGGTTCGCTCACCCGCCTGATCCTCGGCGTCTGGACCGAGAAATACGGCGGCAAGATCGTGTTCTCGCTGCAGATGATCCTGACGGGTCTCGCGACCTGGGCGCTGACGCTCGCCCATACCTATGTGATGTACCTGATCGCCGCGCTGGGCATCGGCCTTGCCGGCGGCTCGTTCATAATCGGCGTCGCCTACGTCTCGCGCTGGTACGGGCCGGGCAAGCAGGGCACCGCGCTTGGCATCTTCGGCGCCGGCAACGTCGGCGCGGCGGTGACCAAGTTCCTCGCGCCCTTCGTCATGGTCGCCTATGGCTGGCAAGGCGTGGCGCAGGTCTGGGCCGTGGGCATCGCGCTCATGGGCGTGATCTTCTTCTTCCTCGCCAAGGACGATCCGATGCTGGTCGAGCGCCGCAAGACCGGCGTCAAGGCGCCGAGCCTGCGTGAGCAGTTCGCACCCCTGAGGAACCTCCAGGTCTGGCGCTTCTCGCTCTACTACTTCTTCGTCTTCGGCGCCTTCGTGGCGCTGGCGCTCTGGATGCCGCACTACCTGATCGACGTCTATGGCGTCGACGTGAAGACGGCGGGCATGTCGGCGGCGGCCTTCTCGCTTTCGGCCTCGCTCTTCCGCGCCTATGGCGGCCACCTCTCGGACCGCTTCGGCGCCCGTTCGGTGATGTACTGGACCTTCGGCTTCTCGCTGATCTTCCTCTTCATGCTGTCCTATCCGCCCACCGAATACGTCATCCAGGGCAAGGACGGCCCGATCCACTTCTCGACTGAGATGGGGCGCTGGCCCTTCGTCGTGACGCTCTTCTGCCTCGGCTTCTTCATGTCGCTCGGCAAGGCCGCGGTCTACAAGCACATCCCGGTCTACTATCCCAAGCACGTCGGTGCGGTCGGCGGCCTCGTCGGCATGATCGGCGGCCTCGGCGGCTTCATCCTGCCGATCCTGTTCGGGGCACTTCTCGACCTGACCGGCATCTACACGAGCTGCTTCGCTCTGCTCTTCATCCTCGTCGCGATCGCGCTCGTCTGGATGCACATGTCCATCCGTCAGATGGAACGTGCCGCCATCGGCAAGACGCTCGACGAGCTTCCGGGCCTGCCCGAGATGCAGCCCATCCACATCCCTGGAAAAACGGTAATGACCACTCATACGCTTGACGACTGGCGTCCCGAGGACAAGGCGTTCTGGGACGAAAAGGGCCGCAAGATCGCGCGCCGCAACCTGTGGCTGTCGATCCCGGCGCTGCTCCTGGCCTTCTCGGTCTGGATGGTGTGGTCGATGGTCGTCGCGCGGTTGCCCGCCATCGGCTTCGACTTCACGCCCGGCCAGCTCTTCTGGCTCGCCGCTCTGCCCGGCCTTTCGGGCGCGACCCTGCGCATCTTCTACAGCTTCATGGTGCCGATCTTCGGCGGCCGGCTCTGGACGACGCTCTCGACCGCATCGCTCCTGCTGCCCGCCATCGGCATCGGCTACTCGGTGCAGAACCCGGAGACGCCCTACCTGATCTTCATGGTGCTGGCGCTTCTCTGCGGCCTCGGCGGCGGCAACTTCGCCTCCTCGATGGCCAACATCGCCTACTTCTTCCCGAAGGCTGAAAAGGGCAACGCGCTGGCGCTCAACGCGGGCCTCGGCAACCTCGGCGTGTCGGTCATGCAGTTCCTCGTGCCGATCGTCATCACCATGGGCGTCTTCGGCGCCATGGGCGGCGAAGCGCAGACCACCGCGGAAGGCGCGCAGCTCTGGATGCAGAACGCGGGCTTCGTCTGGGTTCCGTTCATCATCGTCGCGACCATCGCGGCCTGGCTCGGCATGAACGACATCGCCGACGCGAAGGCCTCGTTCCGTGACCAGGCGGTGATCTTCACCCGCTTCCACAACTGGATCATGTGCATCCTCTACACCGGGACCTTCGGCAGCTTCATTGGCTACTCGGCGGGCTTCCCGCTCCTGACCAAGCTCATGTTCCCGGAAGTGAACGCGCTGCAGTACGTCTTCCTCGGCCCCCTCGTCGGCGCGCTGTCGCGTGCAGCCACCGGCTGGGTCTCGGACAAGTTCGGCGGCGGCCGCGTGACCTTCTGGGTGTTCCTCGGCATGATCGTGGCGGTCTTCGGCGTGATCACCTTCCTGCCGACGGATGGCACGGGCGGTTCCTTCGCCGGCTTCTTCGCCTGCTTCATGGCGCTGTTCTTCCTGACCGGTGTCGGCAACGCCTCCACCTTCCAGATGATCCCGGCGATCATGGGCCGCGAGATCCCGCGCCTCATGCCGAACCTCGACGCCCCCGCGATCCGCAAGCAGGCGGAGCGCGAGAGCGCCGCGATCATCGCCTTCACCTCGGCGATCGCAGCCTACGGCGCCTTCTTCATCCCGAAGGCCTACGGCACCTCGATCGCCATGACCGGCGCCCCCTTCATGGCGCTCTGGGGCTTCCTCGGCTTCTACGCGATCTGCGTTGTCCTGACCTGGGTCTACTACACGCGGCCCGGCGGTCTTCTCCATGACCTCGAGCGTGGCCGGATCGCGGCCAAACCGGCTCAGGCCTGAACCAATAGGAGAGCAAGATGAGCCATCTTCTCGACCGTCTGAACTTCCTGAAGTCCGTCCGCAAGGATACCTTTGCGGACGGGCACGGACAGACCACAATCGAAAACCGCGACTGGGAAGACACCTACCGGAACCGCTGGCGCCACGACAAGATCGTGCGCTCCACGCACGGGGTGAACTGCACCGGGTCGTGCTCCTGGAAGATCTACGTCAAGTCCGGGATCGTGACCTGGGAGACCCAGCAGACCGACTATCCGCGCACCCGCGCGGACCTGCCGAACCACGAGCCGCGCGGCTGTGCGCGCGGCGCCTCCTACAGCTGGTATCTTTACTCGGCCAACCGGGTGAAGACGCCGCTGGTGCGCGGCCGGCTGATGCGGATGTGGCGCGAGTTGCGCCGCACCAAGAGCCCGGTCGAGGCCTGGACCGCGATCCAGTCCGACCCGGCCAAGCGCGCCGAATATACCAGGACCCGCGGCAAGGGCGGCTTCGTCCGCGCGAGCTGGGATGAGGTGACCGAGATCGTCGCGACCGCGAACGCCTACACGGCAAAGACCTACGGCCCCGACCGGGTCTTCGGCTTCTCGCCGATCCCGGCAATGTCGATGGTCTCCTACGCGGCCGGTTCGCGCTACCTCAGCCTCCTCGGCGGCACCTGCATGTCGTTCTACGACTGGTATTGCGACTTGCCGCCGGCCTCGCCGATGACCTGGGGCGAGCAGACCGACGTGCCGGAATCGGCCGACTGGTACAATGCGGGCTACCTGATCCTCTGGGGCTCGAACGTGCCGCAGACCCGGACCCCGGACGCGCATTTCTACACCGAGGCGCGCTATCGCGGCACCAAGTCGGCGGTCGTCAGCCCCGACTATTCCGAGGCCGCGAAGTTCTCCGACATCTGGCTCAACGCCAAGCAGGGCACGGATGCGGCGCTCGGCATGGCGATGGGCCACGTGATCCTGCGCGAGTTCCACCTCGACCGGCAGGCGGAGTATTTCGAGGACTACTGCCGCAAGTACACCGACATGCCGATGCTGGTGAAGCTGGAGCCGAAGGGCGACGGCTACGTTCCCGGCAAGCAGCTTCGGGCCTCCGACTTCGACAAGTCGCTCGGCCAGTCGAACAACCCCGAATGGAAGACTGTCGCCATCGACGAGAAGTCGGGCAAGATCATCGTCCCGAACGGCTCGGTCGGCTTCCGCTGGGGCGAGACCGGCAAGTGGAACCTGGAGGAGAAGGCCGAGGGCAAGGACGTGACGCTCAAGATGAGCCTCGTCCTTGACACCGACCGCGACGACGTGATCGGCGTCGACTTCCCCTATTTCGGCGGCATGGCCTCGAACGGCTGGGAGAACGACGCGCGCGGCGAGGTGCTGACCCGCAACGTGCCGGTGAAGAAGATCAAGCTCGCGGACGGCGAGGAGCATTACGTCGCCACCGTCTTCGACCTCTTCTGCGCCAACTACAGCCTCGATCGCGGCCTCGGCGGCGATCATGTCGCCAGCGACTTCAATGCCGACGTGCCCTTCACGCCCGCCTGGGCGGAGAAGATCACCGGCGTGAAGCGCGACCGGATCATCCAGGTCGCACGGGAATTCGCCGCCAATGCCGAGAAGACGAACGGCAAGTCGATGATCATCATCGGCGCGGCGATGAACCACTGGTACCACATGGACATGAACTACCGGGCCGTCATCAACATGCTGGTGATGTGCGGCGCCGTGGGTCAATCCGGTGGCGGCTGGGCGCATTACGTGGGCCAGGAGAAGCTGCGTCCGCAGACCGGCTGGACCGCGCTCGCCTTCGCGCTCGACTGGGCGCGTCCGCCGCGGCACATGAACTCGACCTCGGCCTGGTACGCCCATACCGACCAGTGGCGCTACGAGACGGTGTCGTCGTCCGAGATCCTCTCGCCGACCGCGCCGGAGGGCGACTACAAGGACCTCAGCCTCATCGACTACAACATCCGCGCCGAGCGGATGGGCTGGCTTCCCTCCGCGCCGCAGCTCCGCACCAACCCGCTCGAGGTTGGCCGCGCGGCGAAGGCGGCGGGCAAGGCAATCCCGGAATATGTCGCCGAGCAGTTGAAGGCCGGGACGCTGGAGATGTCGGCCGAGGATCCGGACGCGCCGGAGAACTGGCCGCGCAACCTCTTCGTCTGGCGCTCGAACCTTCTGGGGTCGTCGGGCAAGGGGCACGAATACTTCCTCAAGCACCTTCTCGGCACCGATCACGGTGTTCTGGGCAAGGATCTGGGCGAGGAAGGCCGCAAGAAGCCGGTCGAGGCCCGCTGGCACGACAAGGCGCCGGAGGGCAAGCTCGACCTTCTGGTCACGCTCGACTTCCGCATGTCGACGACGGCGGTCTATTCCGACATCGTGCTGCCGACCGCGTCGTGGTACGAGAAGGACGACCTCAACACCTCCGACATGCACCCGTTCATCCACCCGCTGCAGGCGGCGGTGGATCCGGCCTACGAGTCGAAGTCGGACTGGGAGATCTTCAAGTCGATCGCGAAGAAATTCTCCGAGGTCGCGCCCGAGATCCTCGGGGTGGAGACCGACGTGGTGCAGCTTCCGCTGCAGCACGACAGCCCCGGCGAGATCGCGCAGCCGATCGTCCAGGACTGGAAGAAGGGCGAATGCGACCTCGTTCCGGGCAAGACCGCGCCGGCCTATATCGCGGTGGAGCGGGACTATCCGAACCTCTTCGACCGCTTCCGCTCGCTTGGCCCCCTCATGGACAAGGTCGGCAACGGCGGCAAAGGCATCGCCTGGGACACCAAGACCGAGGTGCATCACCTCAAGGACCTGAACGGCACCCATGTCAGCGGCCCGACCGAGGGCATGGCAAAGATCGAGACCGCGATCGACGCCTGCGAAGTGATCCTCATGCTCGCGCCGGAAACCAACGGCGAAGTTGCGGTCAAGGCCTGGGAGGCGCTGTCGAAGGCCACGGGCCGTGAACACGCCCACCTGGCCGAGGTCAAGGAAGACGAGAAGATCCGCTTCCGCGACATCGCTGCGCAGCCGCGCAAGATCATCTCGTCCCCGACCTGGTCGGGCATCGAGAGCGAGGAGGTCTGCTACAACGCCGGCTGGACCAACGTCCACGAGCTGATCCCGTGGCGCACCGTCTCGGGCCGCCAGCAGCTCTACCAGGACCACGAATGGATGCAGGCCTTCGGCGAATTCTTCGTGACCTGGCGGCCGCCGGTGGATCTCAAGACCATCACTGCGGGCGCGACGGGCCATCTCGGCGCAAACGAGAAGCACGTCGTCCTCAACTTCATCACGCCGCACCAGAAATGGGGCATCCACTCGACCTATTCCGACAACCTCCTGATGCTCACGCTGAACAGGGGCGGGCCGGTCGTCTGGATCTCCGAGAATGACGCCAAGGTGGCGGGGATCGTCGACAACGACTGGGTCGAGGTCTTCAACACCAACGGGGTTCTCACCGCCCGTGCGGTCGTCAGCCAGCGGATGAAGGACGGCACGCTCTTCATGTACCACGCGCAGGAGAAGATCGTGAACACGCCGGGATCGAACATCACCGGCAAGCGGGGCGGCATCCACAACTCCGTCACCCGCGCGATCGTCAAGCCCACGCACATGATCGGCGGCTACGCCCAGCAGAGCTACGGCTTCAACTACTACGGCACCGTCGGTGCGAACCGCGACGAACTCGTCGTGGTCCGCAAGATGGACAATGTCGACTGGCTCGACACGCCGGTCTCGAAAGTGGAGGCTGCGGAATGAAAGTACGCGCACAAATCGGCATGGTGCTGAACCTCGATAAATGCATCGGGTGTCACACCTGTTCCGTCACCTGCAAGAACGTCTGGACCAGCCGCGACGGCGTCGAATACGCCTGGTTCAACAACGTCGAGACCAAGCCCGGCATCGGTTATCCGAAGGACTGGGAGAACCAGAAGCGCTGGAACGGCGGCTGGGAGCGGACCTCGTCGGGCGGCCTCAAGCCCAAGCAGGGCGGCAAGTGGCGGATCCTCGCGAACATCTTCGCCAACCCCGATCTGCCGGAGATCGACGACTTCTACGAGCCGTTCGACTTCGACTACGACCACCTGAAATCGGCCCCCGAAATGCCGGCCTTCCCCACCGCGCGCCCACGCTCGAAGATCTCGGGCGAGCGGATGGAAAAGATCGAATGGGGTCCGAACTGGGAGGAGATCCTCGGCGGCGAGTTCGAGAAGCGTGGCAAGGACTACAACTTCGAGGGCATCCAGAAGGACATCTACGGACAGTATGAAAATACGTTCATGATGTACCTGCCGCGGCTCTGCGAGCACTGCCTCAACCCGGCCTGCGCCGCGTCGTGCCCTTCCGGCGCGATCTACAAGCGCGAAGAGGACGGCGTGGTCCTGATCGACCAGGAGAAGTGCCGCGGCTGGCGGATGTGCGTCTCGGGCTGCCCCTACAAGAAGATCTACTACAACTGGTCGACGGGGAAGTCGGAGAAGTGCACGCTCTGCTATCCGCGCCTGGAATCCGGCATGCCCACGGTCTGCTCGGAAACCTGCGTGGGCCGGATCCGCTACATCGGCGTGATGCTCTATGACGCCGACAAGATCGCGGAAGCGGCATCGGTCGCGGGCGAGAAGGAGCTTTACGACGCCCAGCTTGGCGTCTTCCTCGACCCCAATGATCCTGCCGTGATCGAGGCCGCCCGCGCCGAAGGCGTGCCGGAGGACTGGATCGCCTCGGCCCGCAAGTCGCCGATCTGGAAGATGGCTATGGAATGGAAAATCGCCTTCCCGCTGCATCCGGAATACCGGACGCTGCCGATGGTGTGGTACATTCCGCCGCTCTCGCCGATCCAGAACGCGGCGGCCGCTGGCCAGATCGCGGCGAAGGACGACATGCCGGACGTGAAATCGCTCCGCATCCCGGTCCGCTATCTGGCCAACATGCTGACGGCGGGCGACGAGGCGCCGGTGATCACCGCGCTGGAGCGGATGCTCGCCATGCGCTCCTACATGCGGTCGAAGACCGTGGACGGGGTCGTCAATCTCGGCGTTGCCAACCGGGTCGGCCTCACGCCGCACCAGATCGACGAGATGTACAGGATCATGGCCATCGCCAACTACGAGGACCGCTTCGTCATCCCGACGACGCACCGCGAGCTGGTCGAGGACGCCTACGACCTGCGCGGCGGCTGCGGCTTCACCGACGGCAACGGCTGCTCGACCGGCACGACCGGCGGCAAGCTCTTCGGCAGCCGCAAGTTCGTGACACCTGCGGAGGGCTGGAAATGAAGACCTTCAAGGCGATCTCCGCGCTCCTTTCCTACCCGACGGCGGACCTTCAGTCCGCCGTGCCGGCGATCCGCGATGTGCTGGAGGCTGACGGCCTCCTGCATCTCGGCCAGCGCCTTGCGCTGGAGCCGCTGCTCTCCGGGATGGAAGAGGGCGACATTTACGACCTGCAGGAGCGCTACGTGCTCCTGTTCGACCGCTCGCGCACGCTCTCGCTCAATCTCTTCGAGCATATCCATGGCGAAAGCCGGGATCGCGGCGGCGCGATGGTGGATCTCCTGGAGACCTACCGGGCGGGCGGCTTCGACCTCACCGGGCCGGAGCTTCCCGACCACCTGCCGGTTCTGCTGGAATTCCTCTCGACCCGGCCCCTGGCCGAGGCGCAGGAAATCCTCGCCGATGCCGGTCACATCATCGCCGTCCTCGCCGAACGTCTGACCCGGCGCGACACGCCCTACGCGGCCGTCCTGACGGCGCTGGCGAAGCTCGCCAGGGCCGGTACCGACAGCCCCGAGGCCACCGCGCTTCTGTCGGAAAAGGACGACGACCCAGAGGACCTCGAAGCTCTGGACGCGGTCTACGAGGAGGCGCAGGTCACCTTCGCCCCCGACCCGAACGCGGGCTGCCCGATCTCGCGCGACATCCTCGCGCGGATGGACTTGCCCAGAACCCCGGCCGCAGCCGGGCCGGCCCAGTAAGGAGGGCTCACGATGCACGAATTCTTCTTCGGAACATATCCCTACATCGCGCTCTCGGTGCTGCTTCTGGGCTCGATCGCGCGCTATGAACGCGACCCGTTCACCTGGAAATCATCGTCGTCGCAGCTCCTGCGCCGCAAGCAGCTGGTGATCGGTTCCAGCCTCTTCCATGTCGGCGTGCTGATCATCTTCTTCGGCCACCTGATCGGGCTCCTAACGCCGATCCAGATCTTCGACGCCTTCGGCGTGGGCCACGGCTTCAAGCAGACCATGGCGGTTCTCGTCGGCGGCATCGCCGGGATCATGGCACTCGCGGGCGGGGCGATGCTGCTGCATCGCCGGCTCTACGATCCGCGCATCCGGGCGAATTCGACCTTCGCCGATACCGGGATCCTGATCCTCCTCATGGTGCAGCTCGTGCTTGGCATCCTGACGATCTTCGTCTCGCTCCAGCACCTTGATGGCCACGAGATGACGAAGTTCATGTCCTGGGCCTTCGGCATCTTCACCTTCGACGGCCAGGCGGCGAGCTACATCGCCGACGTGAGCTGGCTCTTCAAGCTGCACATCTTCCTCGGGCTGACGATCTTCCTGCTCTTCCCGTTCACGCGGCTTGTCCACATGCTCTCGGCCCCGATCCGCTACATCTGGCGGCCCGGCTACCAGATCGTGCGGACGAAGAAGCGCGGGGCCTGAGATGGGACCGCTCCTGAGCGACATCACGGTGAACGGCGAGGTTATCCCCGCCGCCACCATCGCCGCCGAGGCGCAGATGCATTCCGCGCCGAAGGGCAAGCCGGGCATCGCCTGGCGCGCCGCCGGGCGGGCGCTCGCGATCCGCGCGCTTCTCTTGCAGGAGGCGCGCAGGCGCGGGCTGGTGGCGGAACCCGTCACCGAGGCCGACCGCGCCGAGACCGAGGAGGAGGCGCTGGTGCGCCAGCTCCTCGACGAGGCGGTGGCCCCCGCCGCGCCGGGCGATGACGCCGTCCGCGCCGCCTATGACGCCGATCCGGCGAAGTTTCGCGCGCCGACGCTCTACGAGGCCGCGCATATCCTCTTCCCGGTGCGGCCCGGCGATGCCGCCGCGCTCGAGGCGGCGCGCGAGAAGGCCGAGGCGGTTCTCGCCGACCTCGCGCGCGCACCGCGGGAGTTCGACCGGCTCGCGCGCGAGTTGTCCGCATGCCCGTCCCGCGACGCCGGCGGCAGGCTCGGCCAGATCGCGACCGGCGACACCGTGCCCGAGTTCGAAGCGGTGCTCGACCGCCTCGCCGAAGGCGAGATCGCGGCCGAGCCGATCACGACCCGCTACGGGCTTCACATCATCCGCCTCGACGCACGCGCCGAAGGCGCGGTGCTTCCGTTCGAGGCCGCCGCGCCGCGCATAGGCGCGATGCTGGCCAAGGCGGAATGGGCCAGGGCCGCGCGTGCCTTTGTCGAAAGCCTAGCCGAAGCTGCCGAGGTCACCGGCATAGATCTGAAGGCGGCATGACATGGCACAAGTCCTCGAAGCTCTTCTCGAGCGCAACCGCGAGTGGTCGGCGCAGATCCGGGCCGAAAGCCCCGATTATTTCGACGGCCTCGCAGAACAGCAAAGCCCGGAGTTCCTCTGGATCGGCTGCTCCGACAGCCGGGTGCCGGCGAACGTGATCTCCGGCCTCGCGCCGGGCGAGGTCTTCGTTCACCGCAACGTGGCAAACGTCGTGCACTCGTCCGACATGAACCTGCTCTCGGTGCTCGAATTCGCTGTCGACACGCTCAAGGTCCGCCAGATCATAGTTTGCGGCCATTACGGCTGCGGCGGAGTTCGCGCCGCGACCGAGGAGGACATGCCGCATGGTCTCGCCGACCACTGGCTGGAACCGATCCGGCGGCTCGCGAAACGACATGCCCACGAGCTGGCGCGGATCGAGGATGACGAGATGCGCCGCGACCGGCTGGCGGAACTGAACGTGCTGGAAAGCGTCGCCCGCGTGGCCGAGACCCCGATCCTGCGCCGGGCCTGGGCGAAGGGCGAATTCCCGCTGCTGCACGGTCTCATCTACGGGATCCGCGACGGGGTCCTGAGAAACCTCGACTGCACTATCAGCGGCGCCGACGCCCGCTGAGAAAGGAAGACCATGCGCCTTGCCTATATCACCGCCAGCGAAAAGGGCCTCACCGACCGCGTTCTTGCCGAGGCCGCCGATCTTCTCGCGAAGCGCGGCCTGCGCCTGACCGGGGTCGTGCAGACCAACATCCAGCGGCCGCAGCGGTTCCATTGCGACATGGACCTCCGGATCCTGCCGGACGGGCCCACCATCGGCATTACCCAGAACCTCGGCGCCAATGCCCGCGGCTGCCGGCTCGATCCCGGAGCCCTCGAGGGCGCGGTGGCCGATGTCTCGGCCCGCCTCGCCTCCGGCCGCGCCGATCTTCTGATTCTCAACAAGTTCGGCAAGCACGAGGCCGAGGGCCGCGGGTTCCGTCCAGTCATCGCCGAGGCGCTGGCGATGGAGCTACCGGTCGTTCTCGGCGTCAACGCGCTCAACCTGGATGCATTCGCGACCTTCTCGGAGGGGCTGGGCGAGGAGCTTCCCGCCGACCCCGCCGCGATCCTCGCATGGTGCAGCTGCGCGATGGCCGAGGCCGCCTGACAGGAACTGACAACGCCCGGATACGACTGCCGGAGTTGGTGGCCGCCCGCGTCTCCTCTCGGCCCAACTCCGGTCGACGTTGTTCGAGAGGCCTTGGCGACTCGTGAACGGCCGGCCTCAGCCGCGCCGCAGCAGATCGAGAAGGTTGGCCTTGGCGCCGAGGATGTGCTGCCGCGTCAGCGCCCCCGCCCGCGCCGGGTCGCCGGCCTCGCAGGCGGCGAGGATCGCTTCGTGTTCGGCATCCGCGCGCGCCACCCCGTTCGACAGCGAAAGCTGCGCCCGCAGGTAGCGGTCCACCCGGTCCAGCGTCTTCTCGACGATGCCGAGATGGTAGGAAAGCGCGCTGTCACGGTAGAGCGTGGTGTGGAAACGCCGGTTGTGGTCGCCCCATTCGACCGGATTCGTCGCCTCTGAAAAGGCCGCGAGATGCGCCCGCGCGGCGGCGAGCGTCTCGGGCGTCATCCGCGGCACCGCCTCCTCGATGACGCGGCCCTCGACCAGCGCGCGGAAATCCCAGATCTCCGCTGCCTCGTCGGGCGAGATCCCGGCGACGACCGCGCCCTTGTAGCGCTGGGTGGCCACCAGTCCCTGCTGCTCGAGCATGGTCAGCGCCTCGCGCACGGGGATGCGGCTGGTGTTGAACATGCGCGCGATCTCGTCCTGACGCAGCGGCTCGCCATCCTTGAGCTGACCCTCGATGATCGCCTTCTTCAGGGCCTCGTAGATGATCACCGCCGCCGAGGCGGTCTGGCCGATATTCACGCTGTCGATCTGCACGTCGCCTCCGATCGCAGATTGGATCCAATTTCTTCTTGCATATTGTATCCAATATTCGATAACCAGGTCACGCAGATTCTGCCGATGCCCGCCGCACCGGCCCCATCCCAGGAAAGGACCGCCCATGTGGAGTGGAATGATGCCCGCCGTGACAACCAAGTTCACCGCCGGGGGCGAACTTGATCACGCCGAGATGGAGCGGTGCTTCACGCTCCAGATCGAGGCCGGCAATGCCGGGCTCATCACCTGCGGAACGCTCGGCGAGGGCAACATGCTGTCGCCCGACGAGCGGCTCGACGTGCTGAAGACCGCGAAATCGGTGGCGGGCAAGAAGCCTGCGCTTCTGACGATTTCCGAAGCCGGCACCCGCGAGGCCTGCGCGCTGGCCGCCCGCGCCGCGAAGGCCGGGGCCGACGGGCTGATGATCGTGCCCTCGCCGATCTACCACACCAACCGCGCCGAGACGATCGCCAACCTTAATGCGATCGCCAACGCCGGCGGGCTGCCGGTGATGATCTACTCGAACCGGGTCGGCTACCGGGTCGACGTGACGCCCGAGATGATGCTGGAACTTGCCGAGAACCCGCTCATGGTCGCGATCAAGGAAAGCTCCGACGACATCCGGCGCTGCACCGAGATTTTCAACACCGTGGGCGACCGCTTCAAGGTCTTGACCGGGGTCGACAACCTCGGGCTGGAGGCGCTCTTGATGGGCTGCGACGGCTGGGTGTCCGGTGTCTCCATCGCCTTCCCGAAGGAGAACCAGGCAATCTACGACCTCGCCAAGGCGGGCCGCATCGTGGAGGCGCGCGAGATCTACCGCTGGCTGCGACCGCTTCTCGACCTCGACGTCTCGACCTTCCTCGTGCAGCAGATCAAGCTTGCCGAGGCGATGGCGCTCGGCTCGAGCGAGCATGTCCGCGCCCCGCGCATGCCTCTGACGGGTGAGCACCGCACACGGGTCGAGGGGTTGATCCGCGAGCGCATCGCCTGCCGCCCGGACCTCGCCAGGTTCGCCAAGGCGGCCTGATGGAATACCCGATCCTTGGTCAAGCGCCCCACTTTCGGGCCAATGAGGAGGCCGCTATGGTCATGGTCAAGCTGCCCACGGCCGGGTTCCGCACGGCCGTGAAAACCGCCTCTCTCATGGCATGATCTTTCAGGAAATGGGCCCGAATTGACCGCCACCACCCGCCCCGCCGCTCCGACCTCCCCCGCCGATCTGGTCGTGATCGGCGCGGGTGTCATCGGCCTCTCCGTCGCCAATGCCGCGCTCTCGCGCGGGCTCAGCGTCCGCGTGATCGACCGCACCGGCCCCGCCTCGGGTGCCTCGGCGGGCAATGCCGGTGGCTTCGCATTTTCCGAGATCCACCCGCTCGCCTCGCCCGACACGCTGCTCGCCTCGCCGAAATGGCTGCTCGATCCGCTGGGGCCTTTGTCGATCCCGGCGCGCTATGCGCCGAGCATCGTGCCGTGGATGCTGCGCTTCGCGAAGGCCAGTCTGCCGGGCCGCGTCGCCGCCTCCACGCGGGCGCAGGCGGCGCTCATGGGCCACGCGAAAATGACGCTCGAACCCTTCATGGCGCTGACCGGCACCGCGGATATGCTGCGCAAGACCGGCCAGATTCAGGTGCTGGAATCGGCTCGTGCCTTCGACGCCGCGCGACGCGAGTGCGAGGAGGCCGGGCATTTCGGCTACAGTCACCGGACGCTCGTCGGTGCCGACGCGATCGCCGAGGTGCAGCCCGGCCTCTCGCCGCGTTTCACCCACGGCATCGCGACCGAGGAATGGTGGGCCATCGCGGATCCGAAGCTCTACACGTTGGCACTCGCCGAGACGCTGATCCGCAAGGGCGGATGGATCGACACCGCCGAGGCGCGGGCGGTCGAGACCGGCCTCGAGGGCGCGACGATCCATCTAGCCGACGGTTCCACGATCACGGCCTCCCGCGTGGTGATTGCCGCCGGCGCCCATTCGCACCGGCTCGCCGCAAGCCTTGGCGACCGTATCCCGCTCGAGACCGAACGCGGCTACAACACCACGTTGCCGCCGGGCGCCTTCGACCTTCGCCGCCACATCACGTTCTCCGAACACGGCTTCGTCGCGGCGCCGCTGTCGACCGGCATCCGCATCGGCGGCGCGGTGGAGCTTGGCGGGCTCGACCTGCCGCCGAACTACGCCCGCGCGCGGGCGATGCTGAAGAAGGCCGCGAGCTTCCTGCCCGGTCTGAAGACCGAGGGCGGCACCGAATGGATGGGCTTCCGGCCGTCGCTTCCCGATACGCTGCCCGCCATCGGCCGGGCGAGCCGCGCGCGGAACGTGATCTATGCCTTCGGCCACGGCCATCTGGGGCTGACGCAGTCCTCTGCCACCGCCGATCTGGTCGCCGACCTCCTGACCGGCGCGACGCCGGCCATCGACCTCGCCCCCTTCGCCCCGGACCGTTTCAAGGGCCTCATATGACCAGCCACACCTTCCTCTGCATCGACGGCCATACCTGCGGCAACCCGGTCCGCCTCGTCGCCGGCGGCGCGCCGCAGCTTCAGGGCGCGACCATGCTGGAGCGCCGCGCGCATTTCCTCGCCGAATACGACTGGATCCGGACCGGGCTGATGTTCGAGCCGCGCGGCCATGACCAGATGTCGGGCTCGATCCTCTATCCCCCGACGCGCGAGGATTGCGACGTCGGCGTCCTTTTCATCGAGACCTCGGGCTGCCTGCCGATGTGCGGCCACGGCACCATCGGCACGGTCACGACCGCCATCGAGAACGGCCTCGTCAGCCCCAGGAAGCCGGGTATCCTGCGGCTCGACACGCCGGCGGGACTCGTCATCGCCGAATACCGGCAGGAGGGGCGCTCCGTCGAGGAAGTGCGGTTGACGAATGTGCCCGCCTTCCTTCATGCCGAGGGGCTGACCGCCGAGGTCGAGGGTCTTGGCGAGATCACCGTCGATGTCGCCTATGGCGGCAACTTCTATGCCATCGTCGAAAGTCAGCCGAACTTCCGCGACATCGAGGATCACCGCGCAATCGACCTTGTCGGCTGGAGCCCGAAGCTGCGCGCCGCGCTGAACGCGAAATACACCTTCACCCATCCCGAGAAGCCCGAGATCAGGGGCCTGTCCCACATCCTCTGGACCGGTACGCCGAAGCATCCCGAGGCCACCGCCCGCAACGCGGTCTTCTACGGCGACAAGGCCATCGACCGTTCGCCCTGCGGCACCGGCACCTCGGCGCGGATGGCGCAGTGGGCGGCGCAAGGGCGGCTCAGGGAGGGCGAGGACTTCGTCCACGAAAGCATCATCGGCTCGCTCTTCAAGGGCCGTATCGAGGGGCGGACGAAAGTCGGCGAGCGCGACGCGATCATCCCCTCGATCGCCGGCTGGGCGCGGGTGACGGGCTACAACACGATCTTCATCGACGACCGCGACCCGTTCGCGCATGGCTTCGTCGTGACCTGACCACGGGGGACCGGAAATGGCCACGAGCATCATCGCCGCCGAGGCTGAAGCGCCGGTCGTCGTGCTGGGTGAAGGCCTGAGCTTCTGGGGCGGAGTCGATCCCGCTAGCGGGCAGGTGATCGACGCCCACCACCCGGATTGCGGCGCGGCGCTTGCGGGCCGCATCGTGATGATGCCGACGAGCCGCGGCTCCTGCTCGGGCAGCGGCGTGCTTCTGGAACTGGCCCTGAACGGCCATGCCCCCGCCGCGCTGATCTTCCGCGAGGCCGAGGATATCCTGACGCTCGGCGCGCTCATCGCGGACCGCCTCTACGACCGGCCGCTCTCGGTGCTGCGGCTCGATGCCGACAGCTACGCGGCGCTTGCCGCGAAGCCGGCGGCGCGAATCACCGGAACGCATGTCGAGGCCGAGGGCCTCTCGCTGCCGCTCACGCCCTTGTCCGGCGACCTTGCGCTGATGCCCGGCGACCGCGCCATGCTCTCAGGCACGGAGGGCGAGGCGGCGCGCCTTGCGATGGAGATCATCGGCACCATGGCCGCCGCGCAGGGGGCGACGGCGCTGACCGACGTGACCCGCGCCCATATCGACGGCTGCATCTACGCGAGCCCGGCAAACCTCACCTTCGCCCGGACCATGGCCGACATGGGTGCGCGGGTGCGGATCCCGACCACGACCAACGCGATCTCGGTCGATCACGCGAACTGGCGGGCGCAGGGCGTGCCGCCCGCCTTCGGCGACCCGGCGGCGCGGCTCGCCGACGCTTACGTCGAGATGGGCGCCGCCCCGAGCTTCACCTGCGCGCCCTACCTGCTCGACGCCGCTCCGGCGACTGGCGAGGCGATTGCCTGGGCGGAATCCAACGCGGTCCTTTACGCCAATTCGGTGCTCGGCGCGCGGACCGTGAAGCACCCGGATTTTCTCGACCTCTGCATCGCGCTGACCGGTCGGGCACCGCTCTCGGGCGTCTATCTCGAAGAGAACCGCCGCGCTGGCCGCGTGATCCGGGTGGAGCTGCCCGAGGCGCATGACGATGCGCTCTGGCCGATGCTCGGCTATCTCGCCGGCAAGCTCGCGCCCGACCGCATCCCGCTCCTGACCGGGCTTGAGGGCACACACCCTTCGGAGGACGACCTGAAGGCGCTCTGCGCCGCCTTCGGCACGACGTCGGCCGCGCCGATGCTGCATGTCGCGGGGATCACGCCCGAGGCCGGGCTTGCCCCGGCGCCAGGTGCCGACGAAGCGCGGATCACCCGCGCCGACTTGGCCCGGACTTGGGCGCAGTTCAATGCCGGCCCGCCCGAGGTCGATCTCGTCGCCTTCGGCTCGCCGCATTTCTCCGCCGCCGAATGCCGGAAACTGGCTGATCTCGTTGTCGGGCACCACTGCCATCCCGGCACCGCCGCGATCGTGACCCTCGGCCGCGACACGCTCGCCGCAACCCGCGCCGACGGCACGCTCGCTCGGCTCGAAGCGGCGGGCATCCGCATCGTGCCCGACCTTTGCTGGTGCTCGATCTCCGAGCCGGTCTTTCCGCCGGCCGCCCGCACGCTGATGACCAATTCCGGCAAATACGCCCATTACGCCCCGGCGCTCTCCGGCCGCGCCGTCCGCTTCGGCAGCCTTGCCGATTGCGTCGCGGCGGCGCTGACCGGCAGGGCGCCCGACACCCCGCCCGACTGGCTCACCTGACAAGGACGACCCCGATGCGCAGCACAAAGACCATCCATGTCATCTCCGCCCATGCCGAGGGCGAGGTCGGCGACGTCATCGTCGGCGGCGTGGCACCGCCGCCCGGCGCGACGCTCTGGGACCAGCGGCGCCACATCGCCGAAGAAGGCATCCTGCGCGCCTTCGTGCTGAACGAGCCGAGGGGCGGGGTCTTCCGCCATGTCAACCTGCTGGTGCCGCCGAAGGATCCGCAAGCGCAGATGGGTTTCATCATCATGGAGCCCGAGGACACGCCGCCCATGTCCGGCTCGAATTCGATCTGCGTCGCGACGGTGCTTCTCGATTCCGGCATCCTGCCGATGACCGAGCCCGTGACCGAACTGACGCTCGAAGCGCCCGGCGGCCTCGTCCGGGTCCGCGCCGACTGCCGGAACGGCAAGGCCGAGCGGATCACGGTCAGGAACCTGCCCTCCTTCGCCGACCGGCTGGATGCCAAGCTGGAGGTCGAGGGGATCGGGGCGCTCACCGTCGACACCGCCTTCGGCGGCGACAGCTTCGTGATCGTCGATGCTGCCGCGCTGGGCCTTAGGATCGCCCCCGACGAGGCGCGCGACATTGCCCGGCTCGGCACCCGCATCACCAATGCAGCGAATGCCCAGCTCGGCTTTTCCCATCCCGAGCGGCCGGACTGGGACCACATCTCCTTTTGCCTCTTCGCCGGGCCGCTCGACCCCGACGCGACCGGCTTCACCGCCCGCTCCGCTGTCGCGATCCAGCCCGGCAAGATCGACCGCTCGCCAACCGGCACCGGCGTCTCGGCGCGGATGGCGGTGCTGCACGCCAAGGGCATGATGGCCGAGGGCCAGACGCTCACCGCGCGTTCGATCATCGACAGCACCTTCACCGGGCGCATCGCGGCGCTTGAGAAGGTCGCCGGCCGGCCCGCCATCGTGCCCGAGATCAGCGGCCGCGGCTGGATCACCGGCATCCACCAGCACCTGCTCGACCCCGACGATCCCTGGCCGCAGGGCTACCGGCTCAAGGACACTTGGGGCGCGGGAGACTGATCCCCTTTCTTTTTGTTGGACGCTTGGGAAACCATGCGGTTAGCTTCGTTCACCGATGTGAATGTGAAGGGAGCCGCCTGCCATGGATCCAATGACGCTCGGTGTCGGCGCACTGTTCGTCTTCGGTACGATCGCGGCGGCGCTCCTGGTGTATTCCGCGATGCGCTTGAGCTTCGGCGCCGACTACGCCTCCGAAACCCAGGATCTCGCCGGGTCGGTGATCTTCCGGGTCTCGGCGCTGCACGGGCTGATCCTCGCCCTGGTCTTCGCGCAGGAGATCCAGAACTACAACCTCGTGCGCGACGACCTCGTCGACGAGGCCACCGCGATCGCCGACATCTACAACGACATCCGCCGCTACGGTGCCGAGAGCGAGGCCGAGGTTCAGGCCGCGCTCTCGAAATATGTGCGGGTGGTGGTCGAGGAGGAATGGCCGCTTCTCGCCGAAGCCGACCGGCTCTCAGCCGAAGGCTGGCGCCTGCGCGAGGTCGTCTATCAGGCCGCGCTTGATCTCGTGCCTACGAACCTGCGCGAGGAATCCTTGCGATACCGCATGATCGACCGGGCCCAAGTCATCGCCGAGCTTCGGCAGGAGCGCGAGAACAGCGCGCTTGACAGTCCGAACAGTCTCTTTTGGGTCGCGGCACTTTCAGGCGTTCTGCTTGTGACGCTGCCCTACTTCATCTTCGCGCCGACGCGGCTGCATCTCATGCTGCTCAGCGTCTACGGCGGCTTCAGCGGCATCGTGATGTTCATCATCTTCGCGTTCTCCGACCCTTTCTCGGCCCCCGGCGCGCTGCCGCCAGTCGCGTTCGAGCGCCTGCTCGAGACGGAGATCGGCGGCGGCTGACAGAGCGGGCGGTTCAGTCGGCGGGCGCTGACGCGACGAGGGCGGAAGGCGCCAGTTCCCTCAGCAGCTTTTCGCGGATGGCGGTCTTGTAGTCGGAAAAATCCTGGGTCGAGATCGCGAAGGCGCCGACGCCGCGGATCACCCTTGTCTCGTAGTAGCGCATCAGTTCAGGGCGGGCCTGACCTCCGATCACCAGCGCGTTCACCGTCGTGGCCTCGAAGTCGCGCGCGAGGTAAACGGTTTCGGGCTCCGGTCCGCGGTTGCTGTAGCCGTCGCTCGACAGGTCGATCGTCTGCCGCGCGCAATCCGGCATCCGCGCAAGCTCCGCATGGGCGAATTGCAGCGCCGAACCGACGGCGGTGCGCCGGCCCCGGCCCGTGCGCTCATGCCGGTCGAGCCGCGCGGCGATCCCGTCGAGGTCGCCCGCGCTCTCCGCCAGCGTCCAGTCGGCGATGACCTCGTGGTGGGTCGCGTCGCTCCATTCGAAGACGGTTATGGCGACCGGCTTGTCCGCTTCGAGGATCACTGCGCGGACATCGGGATCGCGCAGCGCGGCCGAGAGGCCGCCGAGCTGGAGCCTGTAGTCGCGCCCATCGACGCTTTTCGAGACATCCATGGCCAGGACCAGCGCAAGCCGGCAGGTC
Organism: Defluviimonas sp. D31; assembly: GCF_033436765.1. Classification (NCBI taxonomy): domain Bacteria; kingdom Pseudomonadati; phylum Pseudomonadota; class Alphaproteobacteria; order Rhodobacterales; family Paracoccaceae; genus Albidovulum; species Defluviimonas sp. D31. Next base: position 74,806 of record NZ_JAWQFN010000003.1, on the reverse strand, counting down.
GACGCGTCACTCGGCGCGCCGAACGTCAGTGCAACGGTCAATGCTGTTCCAAGCCAGATCGGGTTGCCCATCTCGCCCCCCGTGTCGGTGCCGCGGCGCTAGGAGGCAGCGGCGATCCGTCATGATAGCACAGATCGCCGCCGCCGTCGCCGGATCTTCGCTGCGGTCTCAGGGCATGTGGTAGCCCGGCGTGGAGAGCGAGATCTGCCGCTCCTCGTCGTCCATGTCCTCGGGAATGCCCTCGAAGAGCGGCGTGGTGAGATAGCGCTCGCCGGTATCGGGCAGCATGGCGAGGATCACCGACCCCGGCGCCGCCTTTTCGGCGATCCGCATCGCGATGGCGAAGCTCGAGCCGCCGGATATGCCGGTGAAGATCCCCTCTTTCTGGGCGAGCTTCTTCGCCCAGGCGACGCCTTCCGGGCCTGTGACCGGGATCAGTTCGTCATAGAAGCCCTTGTCGAGCGCCTCCTGCAGGACGAGCGGAATGAAGTCAGGCGTCCAGCCCTGGATCGGGTGCGGCTCGAAGGCCGGGTGGCTCGCGGCCGGCGATCCGTTGGCCCCACGCTCCTGTTTGGTGCCGGAGGAGACGAGCGCGGCATTGGCCGGTTCGGAGAGGATGAGCTTGACCTCCGGCCGCTCCTTGCGCAGGACACGTCCGACCCCGGTCAGCGTGCCGCCGGTGCCATAGCCTGTGACGAAGTAATCAAGCCGCTTTCCGGCGAAGTCGCCGACGATCTCGCGCGCGGTGGTCGACTCGTGGATGTCGGCGTTGGCCGAGGTCTCGAACTGGCGGGCGAGGAACCAGCCGTGCTTCTCGGCAAGCTCCACGGCCTTGTTGTACATGCCGGTGCCCTTCTCGGTGCGCGGCGTCAGCACCACCTTGGCGCCAAGCATCCGCATCAGCCGCCGCCGCTCGATCGAGAAGCTGTCGGCCATGGTCACCACGAGCGGATATCCCTTGGCCGCGCAGACCATGGCAAGCCCGATGCCGGTATTGCCCGAGGTCGCCTCGACCACGGTCTGGCCCGGTTTCAGCGTGCCGTCGCGCTCGGCCGCCTCGATGATGTTGACGGCGAGCCGGTCCTTGACCGACGCGGCCGGATTGAAAGCTTCGGCCTTGACGTACATCGTCACATGGTCGGGAGCGAGATTGTTCACCCGGATCACCGGCGTATCGCCGATCGTGTCGAGTACGCTGTCGAAAAGCCGGCCCCTGCCGTTGGTTGTTCTGATGGCCATGTATCCCCCCAGAGTTATGTGGTCGGGGCCCAAAGCCCCGATTGGACATCGTGACTATACCAGCCCATCGGGAATCCTCACCCGGTCTTTTCAGTGTCGGTTTCCCGGCTGCTCGACCGACCGGCACAACACGTAGATGTTGGACAGATCCGCAAATCCTGTTGGTCCGCCTTGCGGACGAAGCCGCCTGAGGCCGATGCAGCGAAACTCAAGTCGGCGGCTCGACCGAGTCATGGAACGGCCCGCCGCGCTGCTGCACGACTTCCCGGAAGCGGTCATTGAAACAGGCCAATTCGGTCAAGATCCGAACCGGCCCTTCGCTGCGCGCTGCTTCGATGTCCTACATGCGGACTTTTCAGCCGTTCGCGAGATATGGTCCGCAGGTGCAGCACGGTCTCGCCGGTTTCTGCGATTGGCAAGTTGGAAATGCTTACGTCAACCGCGTGGAGAAAGATTCACCCTTCATTCGCCGCTGATCGCTATCCGCGACCGCATCGCTCCAGTGTCCAGAAGTGTTACTCGGCCATAACTGCGGGCGATCAGTCCTTCATGTTCTAGCGCCTGGAGCTTGCTAACGACGGCCGCACGCGACAGATTGGCGAGCTGCGCAAGATCGCTCTGAGTGACGTCGATCTCCGGGTGCGGGTCTTCGGGATCGTCGGCTTGGCGCACGTCGGCAAGACGCAGGAGGATCGCGGTGATGCGCTCCCCGGGATCTCGAAGCATCTGGTCATCGACGACGCCGAGGGTGAGTATGAGATGCTGTCCGCAGAGCAGCCCGATCCAGCGCCAGGTTTCAGGTTCCTCGGCAATCAGACCTCGAAGTTCCGAAAGCGACAGGTGAACAAAGGTGCTGTCTCGCGTAGCAACGATCGTTGCGATCTGCAGTCGGGCATCGAAGATTTCGGCCTCCCCGAACCAGAATCCGGGCCGGAAGAAATGGGCGAGGTTCGGCCCGCGCTCGTAAGGCGCGATCTCGAAGGCAAAGCCACCTAAGACCACCCCGTACAACCCGTCGCACGGTGCACCGATCCGATACACGGCAACACCGCGTTCCGCTGAGCGCAATTGGCAGCGCGAAAGCAGCGCGTCCGCGAAGCGCGACGGCGTCCCACTCAGCCAGCCCCGGCGCTTCAGAAAAGCCCGCGCCTCGTCGATCTTGGTATTCGCCATGCTCCACGCCCATGAGAATTGTCTGCAGGCGACAGTTTCGCCTCAGGGCACTGTGGTAAACAAGTGGGACGTAAGAGATCGTCCCGCGATAAGTTGGGTCAACGAGATATCTGGGGAGGACAGAATGGCTCGGAGAACTGCTTGGAACTCGGTGTTAGCATGTGTCGCGGCGCTGGTGCCGCTTGTGGCGAACAACGCTTTCGCACAGGACGTCGATTCGAACCCGCTTCGAAATGCCTATTTCGGCAACCTCCACGTCCACACTGCATGGTCTTTCGACGCCAACATCAACGGTGCAATCGCCGGTCCCGACGAAGCCTATCGCTGGGCGAAGGGTGAGGCGATCCCCGGCGGCGAAGGCGGCCCCGATCTCAAGATCCTGCGCCCGCTCGATTGGTATTCCGTGGGGGACCATGCGGAATACCTGGGATCGTTGCCGCTCATGGCCGATCCGGACAGCCCGGTCAGCAAGCATCCACTTTCAGGCGCGATCAGCGGAGACGATCCCGAAGCCTCGTTCAATGCCTACACCGAAATCCTCGACGGGATATCCAACCGGCGAAACGATCCGATCCTCGGCGATCCCGAACTTCTGGCGAGCGTCTGGGACAAGATCATCGAAATTGCCGACCAGCACTACCAACCCGGAGAGTTCACCACGTTCGCCGGGTTCGAATGGACTTCGAATCCCGGCTGGCGCAACCTGCATCGGGTGGTGATCTTCCGAGACACCGAGAACATTTCCGATCACGCCTTCTCAGCAATCGAATCCGACCGGGAGGAAGACCTCTGGGCCTGGATGGACCTGCAGCGAGAGAGCGGCGCCGAGCTTCTCGCCGTGCCTCACAACGGCAATGCTAGCGACGGTCTGATGTTCCCGATTGGAACTTCATACGGCGGAAGCGACGTCAACAGCGCCTATGCCGAGACCCGGATGCGCAACGAACCGCTCTACGAACTCACCCAGATCAAGGGAACATCCGAAGTCCACCCATCGATGAGCCCAAACGATGAGTTCTCAAACTTCGAGATCTGGGACTACACACTGGCATCGACCGCGACTCCACCCGAGAACAAGGTTGGCGGCTATATGCGCGAGGCACTGATCCGGGGTCTTGCGCTCAACTCCGAAGGCAACGGCAACCCGTTCAAGTACGGCTTCATCGGCGACAGTGACACCCACAACTCCGCCGCCGCGATTGAGGAGAACAACTACACTGGCAAGTTCGGCTTCGAGAACAGCCCGGAACACCGTCTCGAAGGCCCGCCGGGCGTCAGCGAGGCAGCCGCCAAGCAGGTACGAGAGTTCAGCAGTGGCGGGGTTGCCGGCGTCTGGGCTGAGGCGAATACCCGCGAGGCGATCTTCGATGCAATGGTGCGCAAGGAGACCTTCGCCACCTCAGGCCCGCGCCTGAAGGTCCGCATGTTCGGCGGCTACGGCTATGCAGAGGGCGTGATGGACAGTACCGACTGGCTGCAGGCGGCCTATGACGGTGGCGTACCGATGGGCGGGGACTTACCCGCGGCGACCGATGGGCAGTCTCCCACGTTCCTCGTCGCTGCGATCAAGGAACCCGACGGCGCCAATCTGGACCGTATTCAGATCGTCAAGGGCTGGATCGAGAACGGCGAGCAGATGGAGAAAATTTACGATGTGGCTCTCTCGGATGACCGGACTGACGGCAGCGAACCGGTGGGAAATACGGTCGACGTGGCTGCGGCCAGCTACACCAACGACATAGGTGCGAATGAGCTGATGGCGGCTTGGACCGATCCCGACTTCGACCCGGCGGTGCCGTCACTGTACTATGCCCGTGTTCTGCAGATCCCGACGCCGCGCTGGTCGACCTACGACGCTGCAAAACTCGGCGTGGAGATCCCGGAGGGCCTGCCCGCGTCGATCCAGGAACGCGCCTGGTCCTCTCCAATTTGGTACGCTCCAGAAGGCTAAGACACCTAGGTCCAGCAAAACCGAGTTATTTCGAACATCTCGGTTGGGCACGGCAAGGGCGGCGCTTTCCTCGTGGCGTCGCCCTTTCTTGTTGAGTCTGCTCCGGGCTCGAAGCGGACCAACACGACTTGCTGACACTCCCTTGAGTTTCAGAGCGTCACGCCCGCCGCGTTCAGTGCGGCAGCCCGGCCTTCCTGAGCCCTTCGACCAGATGCTCCCAATCACTCGGGTCACGCCACATTGCCCGATAGGCGCCCGCGAGGCTCTCGACCGTATCGTTTTGAATGGCGATGCCCCGGCTCGCGAACTCCCGCCGCCGCATGCGGATGAACTCCGCCAGGGCCGCCTTCGCCTCCTCCCTTTGGCCGAGATGGGCATAGGCGCTGACCAGAAAGGCATGGGCGAGCGAATTGAGAAGCGCCTCGCCGATCAGCACCTGCACGACAGCTCCGTAATCGCCGGCGAAGAAGTGGACCTGACCGAGGATCCAGTCGATCGAGGGCGAGTGCAGGGGATCGAGCCGGATCGCCTCGAGGACGACCTCGAGCGCCTTCTCGCGCCGGCCGAGAAGCAGGAACGCATAGCCGCACCAGGCCATCGATTCCGCCTCGTTCACGATCTTCGAGAGGGTCTTCTCGAACTGGACCTCGGCCTCGTCCCAGAGCCCCTCGCACAGGAACGCGTAGCCGAGCTGGTCCTGGATATAGACGTCGGTGTTGTCGAGCCCCGCTCCCTTGCGCGACAGCGCGAGCGACTTGCCCGAGGCGCCCTCCTCGGCCAGGCCGAGCCATCCATCGACGACATAGGTATCCGCGAGATACATGTAGGCACGGGCGTAGCGCGGGTCGAGTTCCAGCGCCTTGTTGAACAGCTCGCGGGCCTCGGCGGTATCCTCGGCATTCAACCCGTCGCGCAGCGACTTGCCCCTGAGCATGTATTCGTAGGCTTTCATGTTCTCTGTCGGCATGCGCGAGGCGCGTTCGGCCACGTCCTCCTGCACCCGTCCGGGCAGGACGGCGACGATGCTGCGCGTGACCTCGTCCTGCACGGCGAAGATGTCGTCGAGCTCCCGGTCATAGCGCTCCGCCCAGACATGGTTGCCGGTCAGGGCATCGGCGAGCTGCGCGGAGATGCGGACCTTGCTGCCGGCGCGGCGCACGCTGCCCTCGACCACATACTGGACGCCGAGCCTCTGGCCGATTTCCCGGACCCCGAGATTCTCGTCGCGGAACGCGAACGAGGAATGGCGCGCGACGACGAACAGGGTCCGGAACCGCGACAGGCCGGTGATGATGTCCTCGGTAATCCCGTCGCTGAAGTAGTCCTGTTCGGGATCGCCGCTCATGTTGGTGAACGGCAGCACCGCGACCGAGGGCTTGTCGCGAGGCTTGGCGGCTTCGGCCATCGATCGCGCCTGAGCGTCGGAGGTGGATGGCCCGTCGGCGGCTGTCCGGATGCGCCCGATCAAGGCGGTGGTTTCTGGTCCCGGCTGAATGCCGAGCTCATCAGAAAACAGGTCCCGCATCGCGTCGTAGTGCCGGAGCGCCGAGGCGGTTTCCCCCTGCGCGTGGAGGATCCGCAGCACCAGCCGATGCGCCGCTTCGTTGAACTCGTCGAGCTCAAGGAGCTTGCGGGCCGCCGTGGACGCGCCGGAGAGGTTTCCCGCTCCGATCAGCGCCTCGGCGATCCGGGCGAGTTCCGACGTCACGAGGGCTGCGTATTTCGCGCGTTCGGCCGTCAACCAGTCCTCGAACGGTGGCTCGTTGACCGACAGCCCGGCAAGCAGGGTCGACGTCGCCGCAAGGCCGTCGAGCCGCTGCGCGGCTGTCCGTGGCGGGGCATCCTTCCCGAGCGCGTCGATATCCAGTTCGACCGCATCGAACCGCAGCCCGAGCATCGCCCCCCGGGTTTCGATGACATCGGCATCCGTGCCAAGCGCCTTGCGCAGGCTCGCGAGCGATTGGCGGAGATTGGTGCGCGCCTGCGCCTGATCGCTGCGGCTCCACAAGAGGTCGGCCGCGGTATCGCGGTGCAGCCCGCCGGGTCCGGCCATCGCGATCATTGCCAGAAGCGCCTGCGATTTCTGCGTCGGGAAGAATGCGGACGTTCCGTCGCTGCCTGTGGCCGACAGCGGGCCCAGAAGCCGGAGGTGAAGGCGGTTGCGTTTCGTCAAGGTTCCAGCCCCCGGATGCCGCGGTCGATTTTACGGGAGGCGACGACGATTTCACGCCCCCGTCACGCCGGGCCGTACGGATCCCGAGCGCCCCACCTGCATCTTAGGTGCATCGACCCACAATCCAAAAACGGAAAGGACAGATCATGTGTTTCGATGTGAATCCGCGGGCCCACGAGATGTATCTGCGCAACCTGACCCGCGATACCCGGGCCGGTTATGAACACGCCGCCGGCCCCCTGACCGGCTGGCGCGCCGAGCGGCTGCGCGGCCTCATGGAGGGGGCCAGGCGGGTGCGGCGCCGGGGCGGCATGTGGACCCCGGCCACCGCGACACGGGCCTGATCCGTTGACGCCGGCGGGCCTTTCCGGGGGGCGGTTTACGCCCCCCGAACGACGGCGGTTCAGCCGTGCCGGCCCTTGTGACCGATATTGTAGTAGTTGCCCGTGCGGGTCTCGAGATAGGGCGTGAGCGGGATTTCTTCCTGTTTGAGGAACCCCTGCTGCGGCAGCCTGCCCGCCCGCACCATCTCGATCACGGCAACGACCGAGGCAGAGGTCGTCCAGGCGATCGCGGTTCGCCGCTTGCCGCCGATCTCCAGCGGATAGTAGGCGCGGACGAACTCCTTGCGCTTCAGCTGGCCTTCCACCCAGCCCTCGGCGGCGACATGGACATAGACCACGTCCTCGTCGACGGGGGGCTTCGCGTGGGTCAGGATCTTGCCCGCAGCCTCGCGGTTTTCCCGCATCAGGAGCTCGTGGAAGAAGAAGTTCATCAGCTCCACATGGCCCGGATAGCGCATCGTCTTGTAGTCGAGGTTCTCGATGTGGTCGGCATAGGTCTCGCACATCGTGCCGAGCCCGCCCGAGGTCGTGAAGGCCTCGAGCTTCACGCCGTCGATATAGATCGTCTCCAGCCATTCCATCGCCGAGACGGTCTTGTGCACGCCCTCCTCGATCACTTCGCAGTCGTTGAGGTATTCGTTGACGACGCCCTCGGGCGACCAGTTGAAGGCGTAGCCGAGAAGCCCGGTCGGGTTTTGCGGCAAGGCACCGACGCGGAGGCGGATCGAACGGACACGCTCGAACATGTCCGCGAGATGCGCGCCGACGATGCCGACGAAACCGGGCGCGAGGCCGCATTGCGGGGCCATGATGCCCTTCGAGGTCTCGGCGAGGCCTCGGATGTGCTGGGTCGTCGGCACGTCCTCGGTCAGGTCGAAATAGTGGAGCCCGAGCCCGTGGGCGACGGTCGAGACGCCGATATTGAGGTGATAGGGCAGGCAGGACAGGACCGCCTCCTGATCCCTCAGGATCGCGGCCAGCGCGTCCTTGTCGGTGAGGTCGGCAGTCCGGACCGGGAACGGACAGCCCGAAACCTCGCGCGCATCGACGCCGGTGACGGCAAAGCCCGCCTCGGCCAGAAGCTCCGCCGCAAGGTGGCCCACCTTGCCAAGACCCAGAACCGCGACTCTGGTAAACGACATTCCCGATTTCCTTTCGTTATTTTGAATGTCCGGCGTGGCGCCGGTTGCGCCCAAACTGCCCCGGCCCACGGGCGATTTCGCCAGCCATTCCGGCGGTTTCAGGCCTCGGGTGCAAAAAAGTGCCGGGGTTGTCGGTCATTCTGCCGGGGGGCGAGCATGGGGTTCAACCCATACGGCCGACGTTCGCTTTGAGCCCTAATCCGCCATCTATACCAAATGCAGAAATCGAAGCATGCGAGGACCAAGAGCCGTTTCTGCAAGTCTGAACCATTCTGGTGCATGGTTTCGGGCAGGTGTCCGGGCATTGCGGAAACGGTCTCGCTGCGCGCCGTCACTAACATCTTGAACCTAGGCTCCCCTTCATCGGGTTTCCCTAAGCCACTGCTTCAACGAGAACGATATTCCGGCCTGCGAAAGCGGGCCATCCTGGTGGGATCATTCTGACGACTGGAATTCGGCGACTTCCTTGCCGTCCGTCAAGAGCGTCAGTTTCTCGCCGGCAACGGTGAAGCCGTTCACCCCGGCCAAGGCCTTTATGAAGCGATCCTCAAGATCCATCAGTTCGGGCGGCCCAGCTTTCTTGGTGCTGATCAGCTCGCCCATCACCACCGCGTCGTTTACCAGCGCGTAGGATCCGCTGATCTGGTTGACGCCCCCAAAGACCGAAAGCTGGCCTTTGCTGAACAGCATGGACGGCGGCGTTTGTGCCTCAATGACAGTTCCTGCCAACCCAGTCAGCGTCCAGGTCTTGTTCGCGGCGGTGTTGACGTCGGCGATGTCGCAGGCCTCGATCGACCAAGCATAGGTCGCCCCCGCGTCAGCCGGAGCCTTGGTCGCCGGGAAACCGCCCTCTGGCATCGGGAAAATCGTGCTGCCTTCCTTGATCGTCTCTACGACTTTTATGTCGCGGATCGCCATAGGATCCACCTTAAGCGGGTTGGCATCGAGTATGACGAGATCAGCGAGCTTGCCAGCCTCCAGCGTACCCTTGCTGGCTTCCTCGTCATATTGCTCGGCCGCCCATTCTGTCATGGTCTTGAGCCCTTCGAACGCCGTCACGCGCTGGTCGGGGCCAACATCGCGTCCTGCGCGCGAAACCCGGTTCACCGCGGACCAGAGCATCATCATCTGGTCAAGCGGCGCGACGACGAAATCGGAGTGGTTCGTCGGCTTGAGACCGGCGTCGATCGCATCGCGCATCGGGCTGATGTAGCTGCCCTGCGCCTCGCCACGATTGGCGATGTGAGTGTCGGCGAAATAGAAGGTGTGCAGGGTGTAGAAGGATGGACGGACCCCGTACTCGACGAAGGCTGGGATCTGGTCCTTGCGCAGGAACTGCGTGTGAATGGTCGTAACGTTCCAGGGATGGCCGTCGTCGCCCTCGCGGGCAAATTTGTAGGCTTCGAGGAAGGCGTCGATCGCGGCGTCCCCGTTTGTGTGGACGATCAGCGGCACGCCTAGATCATGGACCTTCTTGACCATCTTTCTAGCCAGATCCTGCGGGAAGGTCGGTTCTCCGTACCAATCCTGTTCGCCTGCCGGGCCGCCCTGAAGGTAGGGCGTGGTAAAAAAGGCGGTTCTGCCCTGCGGAGAGCCATCGAGCGTGATCTTGACGCCACCGACCTTGAAGTGATCGTGGTAGCTGCCCCATTTGCTGACGGGGAATTCGCCGAGCACCTTGTCGAGATCGGTGATGAACGGATAGGCGACGACGTCGATGATGTTCGCTCCGGCCTCGCTTGCCCGACGGATGGTTTCGAACTGCGGAAGGTGCGATGCACCTTCGTGCGCGGTGGTGATACCCGCCTCGGCGTAGAGCATTTGGCCAGCTCGGCTCCAGTCGATCTCCTGTTGAGCGGTCATCGGTTCTGCCTTCTCCATCACCGGAAGGAACGCCGTCTCCATGATCAGACCCCAGGGCTCCTGGGTTCCGGGCTTGCGGACGATGACGCCGGCCGGAGGCGTCTCGGTCGCGGCGGAGATTCCGTATTTCTCGAGGGCGAGGCTGTTCATGACCGCGCCATGCATGGAGACATGGTCGACACGAACCGGGTTGTCGGGGAAGGCCTCATCAAGGTCATCGCGGTTTAGCAGGCGCCCATCGGGCATGACCGAGTCGTCGTAGCCATAGGCCATGATCAGTTCGCCCTTCGAGATATTGCGTTCCGCTGCAAACCGCTGGATCTCGGCGATAATGCTCGGGACATCCTTTCCGGGGCCGGACGGCGGCGCATAGACCTTGGCCTGGTTGGCGACGAGCAGCGAGTTGATGTAGTGGCTGTGCCCGTCGATGAAGGCCGGCATCAAGGTCTTGCCACCGAGATCGACAAGTCGGGTCCTGCCATCGGTCATAGCCATAGCTTCGTCGCGGGAGCCGGCGAAAAGTATCTTTCCGTCTAGGACTGCCAGTGCCTCGACATAGGCCGGTGCGTCACCAGTCATTGTCAGTATATCGCCACCGAAATAGAGGGTCTCTGCGGCATCCTGCGCCGATGCGCCAAACGCGCAGGCTGAGAAGAACAGGCCGATGCTGAGTGGCCTACCGAAATCTTTGATCAACTTGGAACCCCCTTCTGGTTGGCCCGCCGGCTTGCAAGAATCGAAACCGAGTATCCTAAGATCATTTGTGGGTGACGTTGCGGCGCCTCACCTGCCTTCGTCAGTCAGCGATTGGGAGGCCGCCGGAAACGGCGGCTGAGAGGAATGCCTCGGCCGCACGCCGACCCCGAACCCTCCGCTCGCGTTATTCCTCCAGCTCAGCCGGGGTCCATCCCTCGCCGGGATCGTAAAGCGTGATCGCGAAGCCCTTCTCGAGCGTCTCCTCGCCGAGATCCGCCTCCAGGATCGTGCCGTTCTCGGAGGCCATGAAGCTGTGCACGCCGGAAACGCCGTAATCGGCCGGTACCGCGAGCACCGCGTGGCCGCCGGTCATGTTGCCGTTGACGACATAGCTCATCTCGCCGCCGGGGGCGTTCTGGGTCTGGCCGGTCAGGATCCGGAAGTAGTAGCCATTGTGGGGTTCGGGCGGGACGTCCTCGGTTCCGTCGTTGAACCCGTCGAGCGAGGCACGGGCGCCGGCCTCGCCGATGGGGCTGTCGTCCCCCGGCCAGTAGAGTCCGTCCCGCTGACCTTCAGAAGACACCACGGATTGCGCGAATTCCATCACGCCGTCGCCGTCGTGATCAGTCAGCCGGTACTGGATCTGAATGTCCATATAGGCCTCGAGCAGGGTCATCACCTCTAGCTCGTTCATGCCGATCTCGCGCGCGGCCATTTCCACCCGGCCCGCTTCGGTGTCGAAGGACCAGCCCGCGTCTCCTTGCGCGAGCGGGATGGGAAACGGCCAGCCGTCGGCACCGATCTCGAGCACGACGCCGCCGTCCTCCTGCGGCACGAAGCGGTAGCCTTCCGCGTACATTTCGAGGAACTGCCGGCGCTGGCGCCTCAGTTCCTTGCCGTCCTCGGAAAAGAGATCCTCCGCCTCCTCGCCGAAGACCGCGAGGATCGCTGCGCGGTCGCGGTCCTCCACGGCCGAGATCAGGGCGGAAAGAGCGTCTTGCGGGGCGTCGTAGACGGCCGGGGCGGCAAGCGCCGAGGAGGTCGTCGCGACGGCAAGCAGACAGGCCGCTGGCAATGCAGGCATCTTCATGTCATCTTCTCCTCTTGATCTGCGCCGAGCCGCCCTTGTTGCCGCGCCGCGATGCGGATTTCGTCTTCCTCGCGGGCGCATTCTTCTTAATGGCACTCTTTCTATTCGCCGGTGCGGCGGAGGCCACGGGCTTCTTGGGACGTGATCCGCTCTTTGCGATCGGCTTGGCGGCAGAAGGCTTTCGGGTCGCAGAGGACCGCACGCCCCGGTCGCCGGACTTGGTCTTCCGAACGGCTTCAGCCTTGCGCTCGGGGCTGACCTTCGATGGCCGATTGACCTGCGGGATATTGCCAGCCCGGTCGCGGTCGGTCCTGCGGGATATGTCGCGGTCGGTCCTGCCGGATAGGTCGCGATCGCCCCTTCGGGATATGTCTCGAGTTCCCGTCCTGTTTCCGATCGAACTGCGCAGCTCGTCTTGCCTCGATGGACGTTTGTCGATCTTCAGCTTCGTGTTGCCAGATTCGTTCCGGTTCCGCTGGATTCGCTGCTTCGCCTGAATCTGCCTGCTGTTGTCAGGCTTCCACGCGACCTTGTCCCGGTCGATATTCACCCGGTTCCCGATATTGACGTTCCCGTCGACGTCGAGATCGATGTTGGGATTGCGGATGATCGGCTGCCCGTTCCAGCCGCCGCAGTTGCGGCAGCCCCAGTAGTTGTTCCAGTCGTCATCATCGTCGAAGATCTCGTCGATGATCGACACCGTCCCCCAGACCATGGCGCCGGTGAGCAGGGCGCCGCCGACATCATTGAACACCGTGTTGTGGTCGTACTGCGGAACATAGACGACTTCGGGATTCGTCGGCTGGATGACTACGGTCTCCGCCTGGGTGGTTTCGTCACGGGTCACTTCGACCGTCTGCTGCTCGCCGCTGACGAGTACCTGGTTGTTGATCGCCGACTGGCGCATGGTCTGGACGGCCTTCATGACATCGTCACTCTGCACCAGCATCGCGTCGCCAATCGTCTCGGTCCATTCGATGTTGTCCGCCATGTCGCCGATGACGTCGGGAAACGCGGTCGCGAGAACCTGTACGCTGATGTCCCAATCCGTCGCCTCGATCTCCTGCTTGAGCGCGTCGGGATCGGCATCGGGATTGGACTGCAGGAAGTTGTCGGCCTTGATCACGTCGAGTGGCGCGGTCGCGGCTATAAGGACCTGCATGAGAAGCGTATCGGGATAGAGTGCGACCGGAGCGACAAGCGTCTCAAGCTCTGCTTGCGTGAGCAGGGCTCCGACGTCCTCTATGCTTGCGGTCACGTCGCCTGTTTCGGTTCCGGTCGTTTGCGCAAGTGGTGCGGTCGCGAAGGCCAGCCCGGCGGCCACGATGCACACGGATTTGATGTTCATCAACTTCCTCCCTGATAGGTGCCGTGGGCTTGAGCGCCAATTTTCATTCGGCAGACGACAAGGTCATAAAAATCCAGTTTTCAGTTCGGTTTTGTTCGAATTTGAACAGTGTAGCATCTTTTTTTGCCATGAGAACTCGGACGTTGTGCTGGGGTTCACGAACGCCGCCTTGAGTTGCCGCAGACTCGTGCGGGCGTAAACGCGAATGTCCGCCGCGAATAAAAAAACCCCGCCGGGGGTGCAATCCGGCGGGGCAAGGTTGTGCCGTGGTACTCCCCACGGGCACCGGCGGTAACGTGTTTCTCAGTGCGGGCGCGCGTCGTCCATCTCGGCCCGGATCTGCTGGCGCAGGAGGTCGATCGGCACCATCTTTCCGTCGCGCTTGAAGTGCCAGTAGGTCCACCCGTTGCAGGATGGCGCCCCTTCCAGATGCGCGCCGACCTGGTGGATCGAGCCCTTGACGTCATTGCCAATGAGCGTGCCATCCGCGCGCACCTTGGCCTTGAAGCGGTTGCCGATCGAGTAGAGCTCCTCGCCCGGACGCAGCATGCCGCGCTCGACGACCTGGCCGAAGGGCACGCGCGGCTCGGCGCGTTTCGATTGGCTCGTCTCCAGCGCCTCGCGGTCGAACTTGCGGATCCTGGCGATCCGTTTCGCAGCGGCCTCGCGGTAGCTTTCCTCGCGCTCGATCCCGATGAAGTCGCGGCCGAGCATCTTGGCGACCGCGCCGGTCGTGCCGGTGCCGAAGAACGGGTCGAGCACCACATCGCCCGGATTGGTCGTCCCGACGAGGATCCGGTGCAGAAGCGCCTCGGGCTTCTGGGTCGGGTGCGCCTTGTCGCCGTTCGAGTCCTTCAGCCGCTCATGCCCGGTGCAAAGCGGGATCACCCAGTCCGACCGCATCTGCACGCCGTCGTTCAGCGCCTTCAGCGCCTCGTAGTTGAACGTGTACTTGCCGGCTTCGGATTTCGAGGCCCAGATGAGCGTCTCATGCGCATTGGTCAGCCGCTTGCCACGGAAGTTTGGCATCGGGTTCGACTTGCGCCACACCACGTCGTTCAGGATCCAGAACCCCTGGTTCTGCAGCTCCGCCCCCATGCGAAACACGTTGTGGTAAGAGCCGATCACCCAGATCGCGCCATTGGGCTTCAGGAGTCGGCGGGCGGCGGCGAGCCAGTCCTTCGTGAACTTGTCATAGGCCTTGAAGCTGTCGAACTGGTCCCAATGGTCGTCGACCGCGTCGACCTTGGAGTTGTCCGGGCGGTGCAGGTCACCGCGAAGCTGCAGGTTATAGGGCGGATCCGCGAAGATCAGATCCACCGAGCCCTCGGGCAGCGAGCGCATCACCTCGATGCAATCGCCGGCCAGAATTTCATTGCGCGGAAGCCCCAGGGCCCCCTTTACCATCGTCTTCGTCATCGCTGCCTCATCCCCGGCGTTGGCGCCGTTCTTGTTGCTTCCAAGATGAGTCAGGACCGATTCGCCGTCAAATTCTTTTTTGAATCAACGACTTATGGTTTGGCCTTGATACAAGATATGGTGCACCGGCTTGAACGAACGTCTATGGTGTGGGGTCACACCAAGATTTCGGAGCGCCTCGAGGTGATCTTTGGTCGGGTAACCGGCGTTTCTTTCCCAGCCGTAGCCCGGATGCTGTTGCGCCAAATCCACCATGATGCGATCGCGCCACACCTTGGCGACGATCGAGGCCGCCGCGATCGACTGCGAACGCGCATCGCCCTTCACCACGGCCTCCGCCGAAAGCGAGAGGTCGCGCGGCAGCCGGTTGCCGTCGACGAGTACATGGTCGGGCGCCTGCGCCAGCCCGGCGACCGCCCGGCACATCGCCAGATGGCTTGCCTGGAGGATGTTGAGCCGGTCGATCTCCTCGACGCTCGCCTCGGCCACGGCGACATCGGCCTGCGCCATGATCTCGGCCGCCAGGGCCTCGCGCCGGGCCTGCGTGAGTTTCTTGGAATCGTTGAGGCCGGGCGGAATCCTTGCCGGATCAAGCCGCACGGCGGCGGCGACGACCGGGCCGCAGAGCGGGCCCCGGCCGACCTCGTCGACGCCGGCGACATAGGTCAGGCCGCGTACGAAGGCGGCCAGCTCGAAGCTGAAATCGGGTCCATCGGTCATGCGGCCACCTTGCGCGGCCGAGCGGCGGGCGCAAGAAAAAAGGGCGGGTGATGATCACCCGCCCTCAGGTCCGGCTTCGGTGCACAACATAACCGTCGCCGACTGCTCGACCGGCCCGCGATTCAGCGGACTCGTGCGATCTGGAACCCCCGGTTCTGGAGGCAATTCGTGCCGTAGACCGTGCGGTTGCCCCAACGGTCGCGGATGCGGAAGGCGCAATCGTCCGGCAGGCGATAGCCGCGACCGAATTCCGACAGGCAGCGCGCCGACACCACCTCCCGACGGCCATAGCCGCTGCGGATCGGGAACACGCATTGCGCCGGTATCATCTGGCGGCGCGCGTAACCATAGGGCTTTTGCCTCTTGTGGGCGTACTTGCGCTTGTAGACATGCCGGTCGTCCCGGTCGTCGAAATAGCGGCGGTCGTCGTTGAAGCCGTAATACGGCCGGTAGGGCTGATAGGACCGGTTGGGAGACGCATAGCCGTAGGACTTGCGCTTGTTCGTTTCGTTGAGGATCAGCCCCAGCGTGATCGCGCCGAGCGCGAGGCCGAGCGCCTCGTCATTATCGAGCGCGGTGGCCGGCGCGGCGCCGACCGAGGACAGGGCCAGGGCGGCAGCGACGGCAGCGGCGATCAGTCGATTCTTCATCGTGGACCTCCTTGCTGTCTGGTGGCGAGCAGGGCGCGATGCCGCCCGGGTCGTGGCCGAGACTGGCCGCCGCACACCGAGACAAGCAATAACGCGGCCCTGCTAGCGGATAACTCCGGCAAGGCACGGCTTTGTTATTGATTAGCCTTTTGTGCCGTCGCAGGTTGGCGGCATGATGAAACGCATGGCACCCATCCTTCTGGCGCTCGCCGCCCTGACGCAGGCCGATCCGGCCTCCGCCGCCTGCCGCGTCGAATACAAGGCGAAGCAGGACAACCCCCTGCGCCTCGATTTCGGCACCGCCCAACTGCCCGACAGCGCCTGCGCCTCGAAAGAGGCCGCCGCCAAGGCACTGGCGCCGCGGCTCAAAAAGGAAGGCTGGACGCTGCTGGCCATTGTCTCCATCCTTGGCGGCGGATAACCGCACCGAGGGAGAAGACGTGGCCGAAGCCGTCAGCGTGACAACCGAAGCCCTGCGCTCCGGCAACCGAGTCGTGGTCTGGGGCATCGCCGGCATCGTCGGCATCCTCGCCCTTGCGGCGGTTTTCCTGTTCCTGGCGCTTCCCGACGCCAACATCTTCAACGCCCGCGTCGAGCGCATCTTCATCGAGAACGACGCGCTCACGACACGCGAACAGATCAAGCTCCTCGAGGTTCTCGCCCAATCCGGTACCGCCTTCGCCGAGGTGCTGACGAGCTACCGGATGGTGATCTTCGTGCTCTTGCTGTTCGCGACCGGGCTTCTGATCGCGGCGCTCGTCTTTCTCGTGATGATCGTCGCGCTCAACAAGCGCATGGGCGAGATCGAGCGTCAGGGCATCCAGATCTCCTCGCTCCTGATCAGCCGGGCGCAGAACGCGGTCGTGCTGAACAACATGGAGTTCAAGCTCACCCCCGCCGCGGTCGAGACGCTCTCGGTCCTTGCCGAGGCGCGGATGGACGACGACGTGATGTCCGGCGCCGAGATCGAGGCGGTGATCTCGGGCAAGAACGCCGCCGACTGCGACGAGAGTGCGGGCGCGATGCGGATCAAGCGGCTGAGGGATGCGCTCGGAAACCAGATCGTGTCCGAGCTTCTCGTGAAGAACATCGCCCGGCGCGGCTACATGCTCGCGGTCGACAAGGACACGATCCGGATGATCTGAGCCCTTGCGCCGGGCGCGGCCAAGCCGCACTTGCGCGCAAAGGTCCACGGAATTATACCGACGCTTCTACTTGCCGACCGGGGGGCGCGCGTGATCCAGACACCCTTCTATCTGATCGACAAGGCGAAGTTGCTTCGCAACATGGAAGTCATCGACCGGCTGCGCGAGGGTTCCGGCGCCAAGGCGCTCCTGGCGCTTAAGTGCTTTGCGACCTGGTCGGCCTTCGACCTGATGCGCGAGCATATGGACGGCACGACCTCCTCCTCGCTCTTCGAGCTGCGGCTCGGGCGCGAGAAGTTCGGCAAGGAGACCCACGCCTATTCCGTCGCCTGGGCCGATCACGAGATCGCGGAGGCGGTGGGCTACGCCGACAAGATCATCTTCAACTCGATCGGTCAGCTTGAACGCTTCGACAACCAGTCGGCGGGCATCCATCGTGGGCTGCGCCTCAATCCGCGCTTCTCGACATCCGGCTTCGACCTCGCCGACCCGGCGCGGCCGTTCTCGCGCTTGGGCGAATGGGACGCGACGAAGATCATGGCAGTGATCGACCGGATCTCGGGCTTCATGATCCACTACAATTGCGAGAACCGCGATTTCGACCTCTTCGACCACCAGCTTTCCCGGATCGAGGCGGAGTTCGGCGACCTTCTCGAAAAGGTCGAATGGGTCAGCCTCGGCGGCGGCATCCATTTCACCGGTGAGGGCTATCCTGTCGACGCGCTGGCAGCCCGGCTGAAGGCTTTCGCCGGGAAGTTCGGCGTGCAGGTATATCTGGAACCGGGCGAGGCCGCGATCACCAACTCGACCTCGCTCGAGGTGACCGTGCTCGACCTTCTCAACAACGGCAAGGATCTCGCGATCGTGGACAGCTCGATCGAGGCGCACATGCTCGATCTCCTGATCTACCGCGAAAGCGCCAAGCTGCCGCAGACCGGGAATCACGAATACCAGATCTGCGGGAAATCCTGCCTGGCCGGCGACATCTTCGGCGAGGCGCGG
This sequence comes from Defluviimonas sp. D31, assembly GCF_033436765.1. Taxonomy (NCBI): domain Bacteria; kingdom Pseudomonadati; phylum Pseudomonadota; class Alphaproteobacteria; order Rhodobacterales; family Paracoccaceae; genus Albidovulum; species Defluviimonas sp. D31. Next base: position 56,851 of record NZ_JAWQFN010000003.1, on the reverse strand, counting down.
TTCGAACGCCCGCTCGCCGTCGGCGACCGCATCTCGGTCCGCGACGCGGCCGGTTACACGATGGTCAAGAAGAACTGGTTCAACGGCGTCAACATGCCGGCAATCGCGATTCGGGAGCTTGACGGGACCATCCGCCTGGTTCGCGAATTCGGCTACCAGGATTACCAGGACAGCCTCTCCTGAGGTTCCATTCCCCGCCTGACGAAGGGAGACACACCGAAGTGAAAAAGAACGTGCTGATCATTGGCGCCGGCGGCGTCGCGCAGGTCGTGGCGCATAAATGTGCGCAGCATAACGACGTGCTGGGCGCGCTGCACATTGCCAGCCGGACAAAATCGAAATGCGACGACATCATCGCGAGCGTCCACGAGAAGGGCGCAATGAAGGTCGCGGGCACGTTCGAGGCGCATGCGCTCGACGCCAAGGATACGGGCGCGGTGGCGGATCTCATCCGCAAGACCGGCAGCCAGATCGTGATCAACGTGGGCACGCCCTACGTCAACATGTCGGTCCTCGATGCCTGCATCGAGACCGGCGTCGCCTATATGGACACGGCGATCCACGAGGATCCGGCGAAGATCTGCGAAACCCCGCCCTGGTACGCGAATTACGAATGGAAGAAGCGCGAGGCCTGCGAGAAGGCGGGCGTGACCGCGATCCTCGGCGTCGGCTTCGATCCCGGCGTGGTGAACGCCTATGCGCGGCTCGCCGAGGACCAGTATCTCGACACGATCACGGAAATCGACATCGTCGACATCAATGCCGGCTCCCACGGCAAGTATTTCGCGACGAACTTCGACCCCGAGATCAATTTCCGCGAGTTCACCGGCACGGTCTATTCCTGGCAGGGCGGCGAGTGGCGTGAGAACAGGATGTTCGAGGTGGGCAAGGAGTGGGATCTGCCCGTCGTCGGCAAGCAGAAGGCCTACATGTCGGGCCATGACGAGGTGCATTCGCTCGCCAATCGCTATCCCAAGGCGGACGTGCGGTTCTGGATGGGCTTCGGCGATCACTACATCAACGTCTTCACGGTGCTGAAGTCGATCGGGCTGCTTTCGGAACAGCCGGTGACGACCGCCGAGGGGCTGGAGGTCGTGCCGCTGAAGGTCGTCAAGGCGGCCCTGCCCGATCCGGCGAGCCTCGCGCCCGGCTATACTGGCAAGACCTGTATCGGCGATCTGGTGAAGGGCACCAAGGACGGCAAGCCGGCCGAGGTCTTCATCTACAACGTCGCCGACCACAAGGACGCCTATAATGAGGTGGGCAGCCAGGGCATTTCCTACACCGCCGGCGTGCCGCCGGTCGCCGCAGCGATCCTGATCGCCGACGGCACCTGGGACGTGAAGAAGATGGCCAATGTCGAGGATCTCGACCCGAAGCCCTTCATCAGCCTCCTGAACCGCATCGGCCTGCCGACGCGGGTAAAGGATGCCGCGGGCGACCGCGCCGTCGATTTCGGTTGAGATCGCCGTTCCGAAAACAGCGAATGGCGGCGCCCCGGCGCCGCCATTTGCTTTTCCGGGCTAAGGATGGAGCCAACCTGCGCGCCCCGCGTCCTCAGCTATTGTAGGGATCCTTCGGCGCCCGGTCCTGAGAGAGCGAGCCCTGCCGCCGCGCGATCAGCACCTCGATCGCGTCGGCGAGGTGGATCTCGGCGATGTTGTAGTCGCCCCGTTCGACCCGGATCCGGTGCGCCTCGTGCAGCACGTCGGCGTGGCTGTAGCCGAAGGGCGGCTCGAACCGGTAGGCGGCGAGTTCGACCAGAAGGCCCAGCGGATCGCGGAAATAGATCGAATCCATGAAGCCGCGATCCTTCACGCCGGAATGGCTGACGCCGCGTTCGTCGAGCCGCTCGACGGCTTGCGAGAAGCTCGCCTTGGAAACGGCGAAGGCGATGTGGTGCACCTCGCCCGGCAACGGCCGGCGCGGCGTCGGATCGGCCGCCCGGTCCTCGTTGGTGAAGACGGTGATCAGCCGCCCGTCGCCGGGATCGAAATAGAGATGCCCCTCGCCCGGATTGTCGAGATTGGGCTGGTCGAAGACGAAGGGCATGCCTAGCAGCCCTTCCCAGAAGTCGATCGACGTCTTTCGGTCCGCCCCCATCAGGGTGATGTGGTGAACGCCCTGAGCCTGGATCTTTCGCATGGCCACCTCCGTTGGGCGGATGTTAGCAGCTTCCTCACGCAGCAGGAACGAAAGAGGCTGATGCTCAGTCTGGGGCTGGCGATTGCTTTGGGGCGTTTAGTATGGGCCGATGGCGCGGGAACCGTCCCGGCAACAAAAAACCCTCGGAAAAACGAATTTCCAAGGGCTTTGGATCGACTTGGTGCCCAGGAGAGGACTCGAACCTCCACGCCTTGCGGCACACGGACCTGAACCGTGCGCGTCTACCAATTCCGCCACCTGGGCAGGTGTCGTGACGGGCGATGTATAGGGGCCGCGATGCACTGTCAACGGGGTCCGGCACGAATCCCGCCTGCGATCATTCGCGCCTTGTTCACAACGTCGCGCGGCGCTAATCAGGGGCAAGAGCGGATGGTTGCCGGAGGCTTTGCCCATGTCGAAACTCGTAACGATCTACGGCGGTTCGGGATTTCTCGGGCGGTACATCGCGCGGCGGATGGCCAAGGAGGGCTGGCGCGTCCGCGTCGCTTGCCGCCGCCCGAACGAGGCGCTGTTCGTCAAGCCCTACGGCTCCGTCGGCCAGGTCGAGCCGGTCTTCGCCAATATCCGCGACGACGCTTCGGTGCGGGCCGCGATGAGCGGGGCCGACGCGGTCGTGAACTGTGTTGGCACCTTCGACAAGGGCGGCAGGAACAACTTCGAGGCCGTGCAGTCCGAAGGCGCCGCGCGGATCGCCCGAATCGCCGCCGAGACCGGCGTCGGGACGATGGTCCATATCTCGGCCATCGGCGCCGACGCGCTGAGCGACAGCGACTATGCCCGCACCAAGGCCGATGGCGAGGCGGCGGTGCGGATGCATTTCCCAGAGGCGCTGATCCTTCGCCCCTCAGTCATGTTCGGCCCCGAGGATGGGTTCTTCAACCGCTTCGCGTCCATGTCGCGCCTTGGACCGATCCTGCCTGTGGTCGGGGCGGACACGAAGTTTCAGCCGGTCTATGTCGATGACGTCGCTAAGGCCGCGGTCAAGGGCATCGTCGGCGAGGCGCATGGCACCTATGAACTCGGCGGGCCCGAGGCCGCGAGCTTCCGCGATCTGATGCACGACATGCTTGCGGTGATCAATCGCCGTCGCCTCGTGCTCAACATGCCGTTCTGGATGGCGCGGATCATGGCCTCGCTGCTGGATTTCGGCTCGGTCGTCACCGGCCGTCTGGTCAGCAACAATGTGCTGACGCGCGACCAGGTCAAGAGCCTGCGGCACGACAACGTGGTTTCGGACGAGGCCAAGGGATTGGCCGACCTCGGGATCGCTCCGACCCCGTTCTCTGCGGTGGTGCCCGACTACCTCTGGCGGTTCCGGCCGTCGGGACAGTACGACGCGATCAAGGCCTCCGCGAAGAACCTTCGTCCGCACGGCTGAACAGGCGTCCGACGGCGGCTCCTGCGGAATGGTTTGACTGGAACTCCCGACGCGCCCAGAATGCGTTGCAATTTAGCGGTGCAGTCCGGGGACTATGTCACCTGTACGATCGAGATTGTTGTTGCACATCGGCTATCACAAGACGGCGACGTCTTGGATGCAGCAACGGCTGTTCTTACCCCGTTACGGTTTTCAGCAGGTCGCAGGTCACGCCGAGGTCTGGCGACATGTCGTGGGGCCGCACGGGCTCATGTTCAAACCTGAGGACATGCGCGGCGTGATCGCGCGCGGCCTGCGCGATCTGCCGCCGGACCGGGTTCCGGTGATTTCGTCGGAGATCCTCTCTGGCCATCCTTTTTTCGGCGGCATCGGCAGCGACGTCTATGCCCATCGCCTGCACGAGATCGTGCCGGCGGCGCGGATCCTCGTGACGGTCCGGTCACAGCTTCCGATCCTGCGCTCGGTCTACATGCAGTACTTGTTACGCGGCGGCACGATGAGTGCGAAGGCTTTCTTCGCCGGCGACCGCGAGCTCGGGTTCCACGGGTTCCGGGCCGAGCATTTCGAGTATCACCGGCTTGTCGCGCTCTACCGTCACCTGTTCGGCGCCGAGAATGTTCTGGTTCTGTCGCAGGAGGGCCTGAAGGCGGACCTGGACGGGGCAGCCCGCCGGATCGCGTGCTTCGCCGGGAACGCGACCTTTGACCGGCTGAGTGCCGCAGACGGCGCGGCCTATTCGCCGAGCTATCCCGAATATGCCGCGCCGATCCTCAGGCAGATCAACAAGTTCCAACAAAGCGTGCTCAATCCGGCGCCCGTTCTCGGCATCGGGCGCACGCCAAAAGGGTTCTACCGGCTCGTCGGCGGCATAATGCGGAGGCCACCTTTTTCTTGGCTTCTGCGACGCTACCGCCCCATCAGCCGCCATGTCGAGAAGACCTTCACCGGGCGCTACGAAGAGAGCAACCGTGCGCTTTACGAGATGCTCGACGGGGATGTGGCTTTGCCCCTTGGTGGCGCCAATCCCGAGGTGGCCGCGGGCAGCCGGACCGCCTGATCGCCGCAGCTGCGGCGCGGTGGCCGATCTTGCCTCCGCGCCGGGCCTTGGCTAGGCTCGACGCGGGTTCGGTACTGGCCAGCAAGGAAATCCCCGAAAATGAGCGACACCACGCTGAGCGCCCTGCTGCTGGGCCTTCTCGAAGGGTTGACCGAGTTCATTCCGGTCTCCTCGACCGGCCATATCCTGCTCGCCGGGCATTTCCTCGGCTTCGAGAGTGCCGGCAAGACCTTCGAGGTGGTGATCCAGCTCGGCGCGGTTATGGCGGTGATCGGGGTCTATGCGGCAAAGATCGGCCGCACCATCGTCGGGCTGCCGAACGATCGCCATGCGCAGCGGTTCGCCGCTTCGGTGCTGATCGCCTTCCTGCCGGCGGTGGTCGTGGGCGTGCTGGCCCATGACGTGATCAAGACCGTGCTGTTCGAAAGCCCGCGGCTCATCGCCTCGATGCTGATCCTCGGCGGCGTCGTGCTGCTGGTCGTCGACCGCCTGCCGCTGACGCCACGCTACCATGATGCCGAGCGCTTCCCGATCCCGATGGCGCTCGGGATCGGGGTGATCCAGTGTCTCGCGATGATCCCCGGCGTCTCGCGATCGGGCGCGACGATCGTGGGGGCGCTGGCCTTCGGCGCTGACAAAAGGTCGGCGGCGGAGTTCTCGTTCTTCCTGTCGATGCCGACGATGGCGGGCGCCTTCGCCTACGATCTTTACAAGAACCGAGACGTGCTCGACCTCGGCGCGATGTGGGAGATCGCGATCGGCTTCGCGATGGCCTTCGTGGCTGCCGTGCTCGTCGTCAACTGGCTCCTCGGCTATGTCAGCCGGCATGGATACGGGCTCTTCGGCTGGTGGCGAATCATCGTCGGAATGGTGGCTCTGGCGGCTTTGAGCATGGGGCTCTGACATTTAGGTAATCAACGCTGACCTAATTTAGGTCAAAAAAACTGCCCCAACTGCCTCTGGGCCGAAAAATCCTCAAAATAGGTCAGCTAAACTGACTTTTATTTCCGTCGGCGCGGGGGTAGCAATGCGCACCCTGCATTTCCTGCCCGAAGGATGTCCCATGGCCCAGAACCGCATGCTCCAGTTCGTGACCCGCGCGCGCGAGATGCCGGAAAAGCGTGAGGCCAGTGTCCGCGCGCAGGATTTCAGCGAGATTTACCGCGAGTTCGCTGCCGCCAAGGCGGCCGAGCAGGCGGGGCGCTGCTCGCAGTGCGGCGTGCCCTACTGCCAGACCCATTGCCCCCTGCACAACAACATCCCCGACTGGCTGCGCCTGACCGCCGAGGGCCGGCTGCAGGAAGCCTACGAGCTTTCCCAGGCCACCAACACCTTCCCCGAGATCTGCGGCCGGATCTGCCCGCAGGACCGGCTCTGCGAGGGCAATTGCGTCATCGAACAGTCCGGCCACGGCACCGTGACCATCGGCGCGGTGGAGAAGTACCTGACCGACACCGCCTGGGACAATGGCTGGGTCAAGCCGGTCACGCCCGCCAGCGAGCGCACCGAAAGCGTCGCGATCATCGGCGCCGGACCGGGCGGGCTCGCCGCGGCGGACGTGCTGCGGCGGCGGGGCCTGCAGGTCACGGTCTATGACCGCCACGACCGCGCCGGCGGCTTGCTGACCTACGGCATCCCCGGCTTCAAGCTGGAAAAGGACGTGGTGATGCAGCGCATCGCCCAGCTCGAACAGGGCGGCGTGCAGTTCGTGCTGAACTGCAACGTCGGCGAGGACATCAGCTTCGACGCGATCCGCGGCAAGCATGACGCGGTCATCATCGCCACCGGCGTATACAAGAGCCGCGACCTCTCCGGCCCGAACGCCACCGCCGCGGGCATCGTCCGGGCGATCGACTATCTCACCGCCTCGAACCGCAAGTCGTTCGGCGACGAGGTGCCGGAGTTCGATAGCGGCGAGCTCGATGCCAAGGGCAAGCGCGTCGTCGTGATCGGCGGCGGCGACACCGCGATGGACTGCGTCCGCACCGCGATCCGCCAGGGCGCGCAGTCGGTGAAATGCCTCTACCGCCGCGACCGCGCCAACATGCCGGGCTCGCAGCGCGAGACCGCCAATGCCGAGGAGGAGGGCGTCGAGTTCGTCTGGCTCATCGCGCCGAAGGGCTTCACCGCGGGCGACGCGGTCGAGGGCGTGCTGGTGCAGCAGATGCGGCTTGGCGCGCCGGACGCGTCGGGCCGGCAGTCGCCCGAGGTGATCGAGGGCGCGGATTACGTCGAGGACGCCGACCTGGTGATCAAGGCGCTCGGTTTCGAGCCCGAAGACCTGCCGAAGCTCTGGGGGTCGGAAGGGCTGGAGGTGACGCGCTGGGGCACGGTGAAGGCCGATTTCCGCAGCCATGCGACCAGCCTGCCCGGCGTCTATGCGGTCGGCGATATCGTGCGCGGCGCGAGCCTCGTGGTCTGGGCGATCCGCGACGGGCGCGAGGCGGCCGAGAGCGTGCTCGACTATCTCGCCGGAGCGCAGGCCGTCGCGGCGGAATGAGCCGGGGCGGCGCGGTGGCGGCGTCCTGTCGGCAGAACGTATGGCATCCGGTCCGTTCACCGGAACCTAGGCAAGGTTAATGGGTCAGGTCCGTTGACCCGTAGGATGAAGGAAGTCTGAACGTGACACGGATCGGCGCGATCATCGGCCTCGGCGTCCTGGCGCTCGGCCCGGCCCTGCCGGCGTCGGCGGGCGGCAAGTTCAAGGCACCGGAGGGCTGCGAGGTCTTTACCACGGTGCAGCTTCGCGGCTGCCAGGTCTCGCAGCACTACCGCTGCGAGAAGGACCCGCCGGGCGACCAGTGGGCGGTCTACCTCGATCAGGACGGCCCGTTCTACGCCAGCCGCATCGACGCCGAGACCCGCTGGGTCGAGAGCTTCGACCTGACCACCGGCGAGAGCGACAAGATGCTGTCGGAGGCCGATCCGGCCTCGTTCACCATGCTGCTCGCCACCGGGCGCGACGATTACGACTTCCGGATCAAGAGCTCGACCGGCGAGGTCCGCCATTACACCGGCTGGGACACGCTGACCGGCGAGGCGGTGACGATCGACGGCGTGGTGCTGGAGCGCACGAAGTTCGACCTGACCGCGGAGACCGAGGACGGCACGGTGCTCTGGCACCGCTCCGGCCAGCAGTTCGTTCATCGCGACTGGCGGCTCTTCTTCGCCGACGAGGAGACCTTCGAGGCCGGTTCCGGCGAGACCGAGACCCGCACCGACACGCCGGTCGATTTCGCCTTTCCCGGCGACAAGGGCTTCCTTGCGACCGAGCCGAGCTACGACTGCAACATGACGATGACGCAAGCCGAGCTGCCGCTCGATGGCGAAGGATACCGGCAATGAACGCCACGACGCTGACCGGGCACTGCCTCTGCGGCGCGGTGACAGTCTCGATGGAGCCGGCGAAGCCGGAACTGAACGCCTGCCATTGCGGCATGTGCCGGCGCTGGACCGGCGGCGTCTTCATCGAGATCGACGCCCGGCCCGGCACGCTGAAGGCGGAGGGGCCGGTGCGGTCGTTCCGGTCCTCGGACTGGGCGGAGCGGACCAGCTGCGCGACCTGCGGCTCGCCGCTCTGGTATCGGCTGACCGATCCGAAGGCGGATTTCCACGCCGTCTCGGCGGGGCTCTTCGACGATGCCGGGGGCTTCCCCCTGACCAAGGAAATCTATGTCGACCGCAAGCCCGGAGGCTTTGCCTTCGCCGGCGACCACCTGCGGCAGACGGAAGCGGAATTTCTCGCCTCTATCGGGGTGAGTGCAGAAGGAGAAGGCCAATGACGCGGTTCGATGCAGAGTGGATGGCGGCCGAGGAGGCCAAGCGTCAGTGGATGGCGGAGAACTCGCTTTACCGCGCGGAGGACGAGCATTCGTCCTGCGGCGTCGGCCTCGTGGTCTCGATCGACGGCAAGGCCTCCCGCAAGGTCGTGGAGAACGGGATCGACGCGCTGAAGGCGGTCTGGCACCGGGGCGCGGTCGATGCCGATGGCAAGACCGGCGACGGCGCGGGGATCCATGTGCAGATCCCGGTCAAGTTCTTCTACGACCAGATCCGCCGCACCGGCCACGAGCCCGACCTGAAGGCGCTGGTCGCGGTCGGCCAGGTTTTCCTGCCGCGCACCGATTTCGGCGCGCAGGAGAGCTGCCGCACGATCGTCGAGACCGAAGTCCTGCGGATGGGCTATTACATCTACGGCTGGCGCCATGTCCCGGTGAACACGGAAGTGCTGGGCGAGAAGGCCAATGCGACGCGGCCCGAGATCGAGCAGATCCTGATCAAGAACTCCAAGGGCGTCGACGAGGAGACCTTCGAGCGCGAGCTATACGTCATCCGCCGGCGGATCGAGAAGGCGGCGGCGACGTCGGGGATCGCGGGGCTCTATCTCTGCTCGCTGTCGTGCCGATCGATCATCTACAAGGGCATGATGCTGGCCGAGCAGGTCGCGGAGTTCTACCCCGACCTCAAGGACGAACGGTTCGAGTCTGCCTTCGCGATCTATCACCAGCGCTATTCGACCAACACCTTCCCGCAGTGGTGGCTGGCCCAGCCGTTCCGCATGCTCGCCCATAACGGCGAGATCAACACGCTGAAGGGCAACCTCAACTGGATGAAGAGCCACGAGATCCGCATGGCCTCGGCGACGTTCGGCGAGCAGGCGGGCGACATCAAGCCGATCGTGGCGCAGGGCTCGTCGGACTCGGCGGCTCTGGACGCGGTCTTCGAGGTTCTGGTGCGCGCCGGGCGCTCGGCGCCTATGGCCAAGACCATGCTGGTGCCCGAGGCCTGGTCGAAATCGGCCGTCGAGATGCCGAAGGCGTGGCAGCACATGTATGCCTATTGCAACGCGGTGATGGAGCCCTGGGACGGGCCGGCGGCGCTCGCGATGACCGACGGGCGCTGGGTCTGCGGCGGGCTCGACCGCAACGGTTTGCGTCCGATGCGCTATGTCATCACCGGCGAGGGGCTCCTCATCGCGGGCTCCGAGGTCGGCATGGTGCCGGTGAACGAGGCCGGGGTGCGCGAGAAGGGCGCGCTCGGGCCGGGGCAGATGATCGCGGTCGACATGGTGGAGGGCAAGCTCTACCACGACGCCGAGATGAAGGACAAACTCGCGGGCGCGCAGCCCTATGCGGACTGGCTGTCGAAGGTCGTCGATCTCAATGCGATGATGCACGACGTGCCGGAAGTGGCGCTCTTCGAAGGCGCCGAGTTGCGCCGACGCCAGATCGCGGCGGGCTATTCGCTGGAAGAGCTCGAGCAGGTGCTGGCACCCATGGCCGAGGACGGCAAGGAGATGGTCGCGTCGATGGGCGACGACACCCCGGCGGCGGTGCTGTCGAAGACCTATCGGCCGCTGTCGCACTTCTTCCGGCAGAACTTCTCCCAGGTCACCAACCCGCCGATCGACTCGCTTCGTGAAAGCCGGGTGATGAGCCTCAAGACCCGGTTCGGCAACCTCAAGAACGTGCTCGACGAGGACAGCTCGCAGACCGAGATCCTCGTGCTGGAAAGCCCGTTCATCGCCAATGCCGAGTTCGACGAGATGGTGCGCCAGTTCGGCGCGAGCGTGGCGCATATCGACTGCACCTTCGCGGCGGGCGGCCAGCATGACGCGCTGCGGCAGGGGCTGGAGCGGATCCGCGCCGAGGCCGAGGACGCGGTGCGCTCGGGCGCCGGGCATATCGTTCTGAGCGACCAGCACCAGGGCGGGGACAAGGTGGCGATGCCGATGATCCTTGCGACCTCGGCGGTGCACAGCTGGCTGACCCGCAAGGGGCTCCGGACCTTCTGCTCGATCAACGTGCGCGCGGCGGAGTGCATCGACCCGCATTACTTCGCGGTGCTGATCGGTTGCGGCGCCACCACGGTCAACGCCTATCTGGCGCAGGATTCGATCGCCGACCGCGTGCGGCGCGGCCTGATCGAGGGCACGCTGGTCGAGGCGATGCGGCGCTACCGCGACGCGATCGACGCAGGGCTCCTGAAGATCATGTCGAAGATGGGGATCTCGGTCATCTCCTCCTATCGCGGCGGCCTGAACTTCGAGGCCGTCGGGCTTTCGCGCGCGATGGTGGCGGAGTACTTCCCCGGCATGCATTCCCGGATATCCGGCATTGGCGTCAGCGGCATCCAGCACAAGCTCGAGGAGGTGCACGCGAAGGGCTGGACCTCGGGCACCGACGTGCTGCCGGTCGGCGGCTTCTACAAGGCGCGCCGCTCGGGCGAGAAGCACGCCTGGGAAGCGCAGACGATGCACATGCTGCAATCGGCCTGCGACCGGGCGTCCTATGACCTCTGGAAGCAGTATTCCGCCGCGATGCGGGCGAACCCGCCGATCCATCTGCGCGACCTTCTCGACATCAAGGCTTTGGGCCGGCCGGTGCCGATCGAGGAGGTGGAATCGATCACCTCGATCCGCAAGCGGTTCGTGACGCCGGGCATGTCGCTCGGCGCACTGAGCCCCGAAGCGCACAAGACGCTCAACATCGCGATGAACCGGATCGGCGCGAAGTCCGATAGCGGCGAGGGCGGCGAGGATCCGGCGCATTTCGTGCCCGAGCCGAACGGCGACAACCCGTCCGCCAAGATCAAGCAGGTGGCCTCGGGGCGCTTCGGCGTGACGGCGGAATACCTCAACGCCTGCGAGGAACTGGAGATCAAGGTCGCTCAAGGAGCGAAACCCGGCGAGGGCGGCCAGCTTCCGGGCATGAAGGTGACCAAGCTCATCGCGCGCCTGCGTCACTCGACGCCCGGCGTGACGCTGATCTCGCCGCCGCCGCACCACGACATCTACTCGATCGAGGACCTGGCGCAGCTCATCTACGACCTGAAGCAGATCAACCCGCGCGCCAAGGTGACGGTGAAGCTGGTGGCCTCCTCCGGCGTCGGCACGATCGCCGCCGGCGTGGCCAAGGCCAAGGCCGACGTGATCCTGATCTCGGGCCACAACGGCGGCACCGGGGCCTCGCCTGCGACCTCGATCAAATACGCGGGCCTGCCGTGGGAGATGGGCCTGACCGAGGCGCATCAGGTCCTCGCGATGAACAAGCTTCGCGACCGGATCACGCTGCGCACGGACGGCGGGCTGCGGACGGGCCGCGACATCGTCATCGCGGCGATGATGGGGGCCGAGGAATACGGTATCGGCACCGCCGCGCTCATCGCGATGGGCTGCATCATGGTGCGCCAGTGCCAGTCGAACACCTGCCCGGTCGGCGTCTGCACCCAGAACGAGGCGCTCAGGCAGAAGTTCACCGGCTCGGCCGACAAGGTGGTGAACCTCATCACCTTCTACGCCCAGGAAGTGCGGGAGATCCTCGCCCAGATCGGCGCGCGGTCCTTGGACGAGGTGATCGGGCGGGCGGATCTTCTGAGCCAGGTGAGCCGCGGGTCGGCGCATCTCGACGATCTCGACCTCAATCCGCTGCTCATCACCGTCGATGGCGCGGACAAGATCGTCTACGACCGCTCGAAGCCCCGGAACGTGGTGCCGGATACGCTCGATGCCGAGATCATCCGCGACGGGGCGCGGTTCTTCGAGGATGGCGAGAAGATGCAGCTTTCCTATGCGGTGCGGAACACCCACCGCACCATCGGGACGCGGGCGTCGAGCCTCATCGTGAAGAACTTCGGGATGCGCAACGCGCTGCAGCCGGACCACCTGACGGTGAAACTTACCGGCTCCTGCGGCCAGTCGCTCGGCGCCTTCGCGGCGCCGGGGCTGAAGCTCGAGGTGGCGGGCGATGCCAACGACTATGTCGGCAAGGGCCTCTCGGGCGGTCTCATCGTGGTCAGGCCGCCGATGGTCTCGCCGCTGGAGGCGTCGGAGAACACGATCATCGGCAACACCGTGCTTTACGGCGCGACCGACGGCTATCTCTTCGCCGCCGGCCGCGCGGGCGAGCGCTTCGCGGTGCGGAACTCGGGCGCGAAGGTGGTGATCGAGGGCTGCGGCTCGAACGGCTGCGAGTACATGACCGGCGGCGTCGCGGTCATCCTCGGCCGGATCGGCGCGAACTTCGGCGCCGGCATGACCGGCGGCATGGCCTATGTCTATGACCCCGACGGCAAGGCCGAGGAGCTGATGAACCTCGAAAGCCTCGTCACCTGCGCGGTCACGCATTCGCATTGGGAAGCCGAGCTGAAGGGCCTGATCGAGCGCCATGCGGCCGAGACCGGAAGCGTGAAGGCCAGCCGCATCCTCCAGCACTGGGAGAGCGAGCGGGCGAACTTCCTGCAGGTCTGCCCGAAGGAGATGCTGGTCCACCTGCCGCATCCCCTGAGCGCGGACGCCGCGGCGATGCCGGCCGAGTAGGGCCGGGAGCCGGAGAAACGGGGGGCCGGGCGCATTGCCCGGCCCTTCGCGTTTCATCGCGAGCGTTGCGCAAGGGTCACGGTTGGGACGCCATGCAGGCGTCAGGAGGGCCGTAACAAAATCTTGACAGAATCGTGCAACACTTTTTCCAGCGCGGGTCTCGCGTCTTGTCACGGGATCGGCCGTGCGGTTGTATTGGTGACAAAAGGTTCGTCAGGACATGGCTACATTCACTTTCATAGCGCAGGACGTGAACGGCGACCCGTTCAAGACGGGCGGCAATATCAACATTGTCACCAACGCGTGGACCTCGCTCACCTTCACCGACATCGACAACAAGCTCGGCGTTGCCCTGCCCGGGGAGTATGTCTCGCTCGACGGCGGCAAGACGCAGCTCAGCTACGAGTTCCTGGGATATGGCAATGTCCGCGGCGATCCCACGCAGCGGGCGGGGTTCATTCGCATCGACCTCGGGGGCGGCAAGTACAAGACGCTGGCAATCGACATGAACGCCGATGGCGATGGCGTGCCGGATCTCTCGAACGGCAATACCCAGCTGACGATCAAGAGCCTTGTGCCTGGTCCGCCGGAACCCTGGCCGGTGCCGCCCTGCTTCACACCGGGCACGCTCATCACGACGCCGGAGGGGCCGAGGAGAGTCGAGGAGATCCGTGTCGGCGATCTCGTCACGACGATGGACCACGGGCCGCAGCCGGTGCGCTGGATCGGTCGGCGCACCGTCGGCGCGATGGACGGTTTTGCGCCGGTGCGGATCGAAGCGGGAGCGCTCGGCAATGCCCGTGCGCTGCTGGTCTCGCCGCAGCACCGGATGTTGGTCACCGGCTGGACGGCGGAGCTGGTGATCGGCGCGCATGAGGTGCTGGTCGCGGCCGCGTATCTCGTTGGCCAGCCCGGCATTGCGCGCCTGCCGATGGTCAAGATCGACTATCTGCACCTGATGTTCGACCAGCACGAGATCATCTTCGCCGAGGGTGCGGCCACCGAGAGCTTCCATGCCGGCGACTGGATCCTCGACAACGACCAAGCGATCCGGGACGAACTCGTCGAGATCTTCCCTGAACTCGCGGGCCCGGTGGATGCGGACGTCTTGCCGACGGCGCGGCCAGTGATCAGCGGCCACGAGGCGCGGCTCTTGGTGGCCTGAACCGGCGGGAATGGCTTGACCCCGGGGGGCGGGCCGTGGCTATGGTTCCGGCAATGGCGAAGGGCAGGTCAACAGCAGGAAGACCACGGCGGAAGGCGGCGCCGAAGGGCGCGGCGGGCTTGGCCGTGACGCCGCGCGACCTTTGGCGCTGGGCCCGGCGCGGGGTTGCGGGCGTGGTCGGGGGGTTCCTGTTCCTCGTTCTCGCCTTCACCGTGATCAACCCGGTGATGACGCCCTACATGATCGCCGAAAGCTGGCGCCGCGGCGGCATCGCCCGCGACTGGGTGCCTATCGAGGAGATCGCGCCGGAGCTGGCCCGCGCGGTGGTGGCGGCGGAGGACGCGAATTTCTGCCTGCACTGGGGTTTCGACATGCGGGCGATCCGCGCCGCGCTCGACGAGGGCGCGGGACGCGGCGCCTCGACGCTGAGCCAGCAGGTGGTGAAGAACGTCTTCCTCTGGCAGGGGCGGAGCTGGCCGCGAAAGGCGCTCGAGGCGCTGATGACGCCGGTGGTGGAAATGGTCTGGACCAAGCGGCGGATCCTCGAGGTCTATCTCAACGTCGCCGAGACCGGGATCGGCACCTTCGGCGCCGAGGCCGGCGCGCAACGCTATTTCGGCGTCTCGGCAAGCGAGCTCGGCGCCGGACAGGCGGCGCTGATCGCAGCGACGCTGCCCGATCCCAAGGGCCGCAACCCGGTCAAGCCCTCGGGCTTCCTGAAGAAACGCGCCCGCGCCATCGGCGAGGGGGCGGCGACGATCCGCGCCGACGGGCGTTCGGCCTGTTTCGAGGATTGAACCGCCGGGGCCGCGCCGTTATCACCGGAGAGATTCCAACCGAGTTCAGCCCATGACCCGTCTTTACCACGTTCCGCTTTCGCCCTTTTGCCGCAAGGTGCGGCTGACACTCGCGGAGAAGCGGATCGAGGTCGAGCTGGTGGAGGAACGCTACTGGGAGCAGGGGCCGGATTTCCTGCGCCGCAACCCGGCCGGCAAGATCCCGGTGCTGCGCCATGACGGGCGGGTGATGTCGGAAAGCCAGGCGATCTGCGAATATCTTGACGAGACCGTGCCGGAGCCGCGGCTGATGCCGAAGGAACCCGACGCGCGCTACGAGGTGCGCCGGCTCTGCGCCTGGTTCGACGACAAGTTCCATGACGAGGTGACCTCGAAGCTCCTCTACGAGCGGGTCAACAAGAAGGTGATGGGGCTCGGGTATCCCGAGAGCAAGAACGTCAAGGCTGGAGCGACCCGGATCAAGTATCATCTCGACTACCTGAGCTGGCTTCTCGACCAGCGCCGCTGGCTCGCCGGCAACGAGATGACGCTGGCCGATTTCGCCGCCGCGGCGCATCTGTCGAGCCTCGACTACATCTCGGACGTCGACTGGAACCGCAGCCAGAACGTCCGGGACTGGTATGCCAAGATCAAGTCGCGGCCCTCGTTCCGGTCGCTCCTGGCCGACCAGGTGCCGGGCTTTCCGCCGCCGCCGCATTACGCGGACCTGGACTTCTGACCCCGGCCGGGACGCCGGGGGTTTCACACCCCCGGACCCCCGTGGAGTATTTGCAGACAGAAAGTGAGCAGGATCATGGATATGTCCGCGCTCAAGGCACGGATCACGGCGCGGGCGCTGGAGGAGGGATTCTCGGCGGCGGGGTTCTGCGCACCGGGGGCGATCCCGGAGGCGGCGGCGCGGCTTTCGGCCTTCGTCGCGGCCGGCCGGCACGGGCAGATGGGCTGGATGGCGGAGCGCATGGGCTGGCGCGGCGATCCCGCGGCGCTCTGGCCCGAGGCGCGCACCGTGATCATGCTCGCCGAGGTCTATACGCCGGAGGCCGATCCGCGGGTGGTTCTGGCAGAGCGCGACCGCGGTGCGGTCAGCGTCTATGCGCAGGGCAAGGATTACCACGATCTGGTCAAGAAGCGGCTGAAGCGGCTTGGGCGCTGGCTGATCGAGGCGGCGGCGAAGGAGGGGCCGGCGCCGGAGATCAAGGTCTTCGTCGATACCGCGCCGGTGATGGAAAAGCCGCTTGGGCAGGCGGCGGGGATCGGCTGGCAGGGCAAGCACACCAATCTCGTCAGCCGCGAGCTTGGTAACTGGTTCTTTCTCGGCGCGATCTTCACCACGCTCGACCTGCCGAAGGACATGGCCGAGGGCGACCATTGCGGCTCGTGCCGCGCCTGTCTGGACGCTTGTCCGACCGCGGCCTTTCCTGCGCCCTATGAGCTCGATGCGCGGCGCTGCATCTCCTACCTCACGATCGAGCACAGGGGCCCAGTGGCGGAGGAGTTGCGCGGCCTCATGGGCAACCGGATCTATGGCTGCGACGACTGTCTTGCCGCCTGTCCGTGGAACAAGTTCGCGGCGGCGGCGCGCGAGATCGGCTACCAGCCGCGGGTCGGTGCGCCGGAACTGGCCGAGCTCGCCATGCTCGACGATGCGGGGTTCCGGGAGCGGTTCTCGGGCTCGCCCATCAAGCGTATCGGGCGTGACAGGTTCGTGCGCAACGTGTTGTATGCAATCGGAAATTCTGCTAATCTGGCGCTCTGGCCGGTGGCGGGGGCGCTTTGCGACGATCCCGATCCGGCCGTGGCCGACGCCGCGCGCTGGGCCGTCGCCCGGCTGGCGGAGTGAGGCCGGAGCGGGACTTAGGAGGGCATTGGGGGTGGTCATGTGGCCGATTCGGCCCCATGCTGGACTTCGCCCCGACGCCTGGGGGCAGACGAGAACCCAAGGAGGAGGAGAGTATGAGCCGGCATGCCGTCGACCGTCGGAAATCACCTGAAGGTGGCCGTCTGAAGAACTATGTCGAGGTCGAGAAGACTCATGGCGAGGAGGGCACGCATCCCGCCACCAAGGCGCTGCACGAGCGGACCACGGAGCGCAACAATGATGCGAAGCTGCGTGAATACCTGAGGATCGAGCGCGGCCACCGGGCCTGACGGGTCCGAGGCCCGGCCGGGCGGTCACTCGGCCGCGCGGATCAGCCGGGCGATCGCGTCGAAGCCGCGGGCCTCGGCATGGGCGAGAGGCGTGGTGCCGCCGCGGTCGGCGATCGCTGGATCGGCGCCCGCCGTGACGAGGGCCTGCACCACGGCCTGGTGGTTCTGCCCGCCGTCGCCGAGGATCACCGCCTCTATGAGCGCGGTCCAGCCCAGATTGTTGACATGATCGAGCGGCGCGCCTGCGGCGATCAGCCGGCGCACGACCTCGACGTGGCCGAGATGCGCGGCGGCGATGAGCGCGGTGCCGTCATAGGGGCTGGTCGTCAGCCCCGGATCGTTCCCGAGCGCGATCGCGAGCGACATGAGGTCGGGGTCGTCGGCGACGGCGGCGATGGTGACGGCGTCGTAGGCGTCTGCGTCGAGCGCGTTCATGTCGGCCCCGGCCTCGGCCAGCGCGCGGAGGGCATCGTCCTGCGAGGCGAAGGCGGCGACATGGGCCGGGGTGCGGCGGCGACCGTCGCGGGCGTTGACGTCGGCGCCTTGCGCGGCGAGGCGGCGGATCGTGGCGGCATCGCCCTCCTGCGCGGCGCGGTGGAGCCCGTCGTAGGCGGCGATCTCGGCCGCGGAGGGCGCGGTCTGGGCGGCAGCCGGCAGGGCCAGCAGCGCGAGCGCGAGGATCAGTCCGACCATGGTGCCTCCTGTCGTTCCGGCGGCCTTGTCGGCCCGCCTGCCTGCGTCCATATGAGAGCCGAACAGGACGAGGGATACCATGATGACGCCGCGCGAACGAGTTTCGGCATTTCTTGACACATCGGCCGTGCGCAACGCGATCATCGGCGTGATCCTCTTCAACGCGGTGATCCTCGGGCTCGAGACCTCGCAGGTGGTGATGGCGCGGGCGGGCGGGCTTCTGTATCTGCTCGACACGGCTTGCCTGACGGTCTTCGTGGCCGAGATCGCGGCGAAGCTCTATGCGCGGCGGCTGTCGTTCTTCCGAAACGGCTGGAACCTCTTCGACTTCGTCATCGTCGGGGTGGCGATGGCGCCGGCGGGCCAGGGCTTCGCGGTGCTGCGGGTGCTGCGGATCCTGCGCGTGTTGCGCGTCATCTCTGTCACGCCGCGGCTGAGGCGGGTGGTCGAGGGCTTCATCTCGGCGCTGCCGGGGATGGGCTCGGTGTTCCTGCTGATGGGGATCATCTTCTATGCCGCCTCGGTGATGTCGACCAAGCTCTTCGGCGCGAGTTTCCCGGAGTGGTTCGGCACGCTCGGCCGGTCGGGCTACTCGCTCTTCCAGGTCATGACGCTGGAGAGCTGGTCGATGGGGATCGTGCGGCCGGTGATGGAGGTCTATCCCATGGCCTGGGCCTTCTTCGTGCCGTTCATCCTGATGACCACCTTCGCGGTGATGAACCTCGTCGTCGGCCTCATCGTCAACTCGATGCAGGAAGCCCACGGCGAGGAGGAACACGCGATGACGGATGCCTACCGCGACGAGGTGCTGACCCGGCTCGCCGCGATCGAGGCGAAGCTCGACGCGGAGCGGCTGGACCGGGCCGGCTGAGGCCGGCTCAGGCGCGCTTGGTCGCGACGCTCGCGACGCCGAGAACCTCGAGCACCTTGGCCTCGATCTCGGGCGCGTTCATGCCGGCGGTGGCGTACATATCCTCGGGGCTCGCCTGGTCGATGAAGGTGTCGGGCAGGACCATCGAGCGGAACTTGTAGCCGCGGTCGAAGACGCCTTCTTCGGCGAGGAGCTGGGCGACATGGCTGCCGAAGCCGCCGATCGCGCCTTCCTCGATGGTGATCAGCGCCTCGTGGTCGCGGACCAGCCGCAGGATCAGGTCTCGGTCGAGAGGCTTGGCGAAGCGGGCGTCGGCCACCGTCGGGGCGAGGCCGCGTGCGGCGAGGGCTTCGCGCGCCTTCAGGACCTCGGCGAGCCGCGTGCCGAAGGAGAGGATCGCGACGCGACCGCCGGTCGCGACGATGCGGCCGCGGCCGATCTCGAGCGGTTGCCCGCGCTCCGGCATCTCGACGCCCACGCCGTCGCCGCGCGGGTAGCGGAAGGCGGAGGGGCGGTCGTCGATCGCGGCCGCCGTGGCGACCATGTGGACAAGCTCGGCCTCGTCGGCGGCGGCCATCACCACCATGTCGGGCAGGTTGGCGAGGAAGGCGATGTCGAAAGCGCCGGCATGGGTGGCGCCGTCGGCGCCGACGAGCCCGGCGCGGTCGATCGCGAAGCGCACCGGCAGGCGCTGGATCGCGACGTCGTGCACGACCTGGTCGTAGCCGCGCTGCAGGAAGGTCGAGTAGAGCGCGCAGAAGGGTTTAAGCCCGGCTGCGGCGAGGCCGGCGGCGAAGGTGACGGCGTGCTGCTCCGCGATGCCGACGTCGAAGCAGCGTTTCGGGAAGCGTTCGGCGAAAAGGTTGAGGCCGGTGCCGTCGGGCATCGCCGCGGTGACCGCGACGATCTTGTCGTCACGCTCGCCCTGCCGGACCAGCGCCTCCGCGAAGACCCTGGTGTAGGAGGGCGCGTTCGACGGTGCCTTCTTCTGCTCGCCGGTGATGACGTCGAACTTGGCCGTGGCGTGGCCCTTGTCGGCGGCGCGCTCGGCCGGACCGTAGCCCTTGCCCTTCTTGGTCAGCACATGGAGGAGGATCGGGCCGGTGGCGCGTTCATGCACCGTGCGCAGCACCGGCAGGAGCTGGTCGAGGTCATGCCCGTCGATCGGGCCGATGTAGGAAAACCCGAGCTCCTCAAAAAGAGTGCCGCCGATGGTCATGCCCTTCAGCATCTCCTTGGCGCGGCGGGCACCTTCCTGGAAGGGCTCGGGCAGGAGGCTGATCGCGCCCTTGGCGGCGGCCTTGAACTCCTGGAACGGCGCGCCGGCATAGAGCCGCGAGAGATAGGCCGACATCGCGCCCACCGGCGGCGCGATCGACATCTCGTTGTCATTGAGGATGACGAAGAGCCGCTTCCCGAGGTGGCCGGCATTGTTCATCGCCTCGTAGGCCATGCCCGCCGACATCGCGCCGTCGCCGATCACCGCCACCGCGTCGCCCGCCTCGCCGCCGAGATCGCGTGCGGCGGCGAAGCCGAGCGCGGCCGAGATCGAGGTCGAGGAATGGGCGGCGCCGAAGGGGTCGTAGGGGCTCTCCGAGCGCTTGGTGAAGCCGGAGAGTCCGTCCTTCTGGCGCAGCGTCCGGATCCGGTCGCGGCGGCCGGTGAGGATCTTGTGCGGGTAGCACTGGTGGCCGACGTCCCAGATGATCTTGTCGCGCGGCGCGTCGAAGACCGCGTGCAGGGCGACGGTCAGCTCCACCACGCCGAGCCCGGCGCCGAGATGGCCGCCGGTGACCGAGACGGCCGAGATCGTCTCGGCCCGGAGCTCGTCGGCGAGGCGACTCAGGTCGCGGTCGGAGAGCGCCTTGAGATCGGCGGGAACCGTCACGCGGTCGAGCGTCGGGGTGTTCGGTCTGTCACTCACTTGGGCGCCTGCTTGCGGTTTCCGGCCGGTTTAGACGGAATCGGGTCCGGGAACAATCGCCTTGGCCCCGTGTAGCCCGCGCTCAGGCGTCGCGGTCCACGACGAAGCGCGCGGCCTCCCGCAGCGCCTCGGCCTTGGCGCCGTAGGGCTCGAGCGCCGCCTCGGCCTCGGCGACCAGCGCGCGGGCGCGGGCTTTTGCCGCCTCAAGACCAAGCAGCGAGACGAAAGTCGCCTTGCCTGCAGCCGCATCCTTGCCGAGCGCCTTGCCGGCCTTCGCGGGGTCGCCCTCGACATCGAGAATGTCGTCGGCGATCTGGAAGGCGAGGCCGAGCGCCTTGGCGTAGGCGGCCAGGGGCGCGGGGTCGGCCCCGGCGAGAAGCGCACCCGAGGTCGCGGCAAAGGCGATGAGCGCGCCGGTCTTGCCGGCCTGGAGTGCTGTGATCTCGTCGAGCGTCAGGGCGCGCGGCGCGGTCTCTGCGGCGATGTCGAGTGCCTGGCCGAGCACCATGCCCTCGGCGCCGGAGGCCAGCGCCAGCGCGCGGACGAGCGCGATCCGGCGCTCGGCGGGGCCAAGGGCGGGGTCGCAGAGAAGCTCGAACGCGAGGGTCTGGAGCGCATCGCCGGCGAGAACCGCGGTCGCCTCGCCCCATTTGACATGGATCGTCGGCTGGCCGCGTCGGAGGTCGTCGTCGTCCATCGACGGCAGGTCGTCATGGACGAGCGAATAGGCGTGCAGGGCCTCGACCGCGGCGGCGGCGGGCATGGCGTGATCCGCCGCGATCCCGTGCAGCGCCGCGCTTTCAAGCACGAGGAAGGCGCGGAGACGCTTGCCGCCCTGGAGGGTGTAACGCATGGCCTGGACGACGGGCACCTCGGCCCGGCTCGCAAGGGCAGCGTCGAGCGCGGCCTGCACACCCGTCTGCGCCGCCTTCAGACGTTCTGGGAACACTCAGAGACCTTCGACCGGGGTGAGGCCGTTCGGCTGGCCGTCGGGGCCGAGCGTGATCTTGGCGACCTTCTCCTCGGCTTCCTTCAGCTTCTTCTCGCAATGGGCCTTGAGCTTCGCGCCCTGCTCATAAAGCGCGATCGACTTCTCGAGCTCGACATTGCCGGATTCGAGGTCGCGCACGACCGTTTCCAGCGCCTTCATCGCCTCTTCGAAGCTCATCTTCCCGATCTCGCTCATGCGCCCCGCTCCATCAGCACCTTGACATGCTGGGCGACCGAAGCGCCCAGTGCGTCGAGATCATAGCCACCCTCCAGGGAGGATACCACCCGGCCCGCGCAGGTCTCCTCGGCGAGGTCGCAGATCGCATGGGTAATCCAGGCGAAGTCGGCCTCGGTCCAGTTGAGGCCGGCGAGCGGATCGTCGCGATGGGCGTCGAAGCCGGCCGAGACGAGGATCAGCTCGGGCCTGAAGGCGGCGACGCGGGGAAGCGCCGCCTCCCAGGCCACGCGCATCTCGTGGCCGCCCGAGCCGGGGCCGAGCGGCAGGTTGACGATCTGGCCATGCGCGCCGGTCTCGTCCGCCGCACCGGAGCCGGGATAGAGCGGCATCTGGTGCGAGGAGACGAACATCGCGCGGGGTTCGTCCCAGAGAAGATCCTGGGTGCCGTTGCCGTGGTGGACGTCGAAGTCGAGCACCGCGACGCGGGACAGCCCGTGATGATCGAGCGCGTATTTCGCGGCGATGGCGACGGTGCCGAAGAGGCAGAATCCCATCGCCCGCGCTCGCTCGGCATGGTGGCCGGGCGGGCGCATTGCGACGAAGGCGTTCGCGGCCGCGCCCGAGAGCACCGCGTCGACTGCCGCCTCCGCGGCGCCGACGGCGCGGAGCGCGGCCTCGAAGGAGTTTGGCGCCATGAAGGTGTCGGGGTCGAGCTTGGCCCAGCCGGTGCCGGGCGAGGCCTTGCGGATCAGGTCCAGGTAGGCGGGCGTGTGGCAGCGCAGCACCTCCTCGGCGTCCGCTTCGGGGGCGGTCCGCCGGTCGAGGGCGGCGAAGGCGTCGGCGCGGAGCGCGGCGTAGATTGCCTCGAGTCGCTCCACCCGTTCGGGATGTCCGGTTGGCGTGACATGCTGCAGGGCGGCTGGGTGGGTGTGGAACTGCGTCGTCATGTATCGAACTTAGCGAAGTTGCGACTTCTGGCAACAAGACCGGAAGATTGTGGCTGGGATTGATTCATATCAAAACATGAATGTGTAGAGTCCGCATTTTGGGACGTGGTTTTCCTATTTGAATGAGGACGCAATGAAAAACCAAATCAAAAAGATTGCGGCGGGTTTCGGCATATCGGCGCTCGCTCTGACGGCGGTGATCGCTGGACCGGAAGTGCTGGGATTCGGAGCCGCCGGTGTGGCGCAGGCGGCTGACAATACCGACGGGTCAGGCGGTCAGGGCAGCGGTCAGGGTAACCAAGGCGGCCAAGGCCAGGGCAGCAAGGGTGCGCAATCCGGCCAGGGCAATCAGGGCGGACAGGGGTCCGGCCAGGGCGGACCCGATGCGGGCTCCGATTCTAAGGGTCCGCAAGCCGGCGGCCCTGCGACAACTGGCAGCAGCGGCGGCAAGCCAGCTTGGGCGCAGGAGGGCATCCCCGAGATCGAGCTTGGCCGCCTGAACGTGGCGCGATCGCCTGACCAGGTGCTGCAGCGCGCTTACGACGAGGCGGTCGCGGCTCTGAAGGTCTCGCCGGAGATGGTCGATTTCTACTCGATGGATCTCGACGACATGATCCTCGAGCTGTCGACGAACTGGGATAATGTCACGCTGCTCGACTCGCCGCTGCAGAATCTCGCGCTGCTGAAGGATGCGCTCGACGGCAGTTCGGTCCTGACCGAGACGCTCGGCGTAACCAACACGAACGATACGCTCCTTGCCGCATTCCTCGGCGTGGCCTCCGACAAGAACGTGGCAATCAGCACCGACACTGCGACCGCGATTTCCACGATCCTCGGCACGCCGCTCGACGAAGCCGAGGCGGCCGCGCTTGCCGTCGACGCCGAGGCGGTCCGGATCGCGGTTCTGGCCGGGCACGGCTAAGAAAAGGTGCCAATCCTACAAGAATGCGGCCCGGCCCGGTACATCCTGCATGTGCCGGGCCGACCATTGGCAATATTAGGAGAAGAAGATGTTTTCGGCTGACCGGAGAATTTCTTGCCCCCGATTGAGCACCTTGTCGGTGCTCGCGCTTTCGGTCACGGCGTTCGTGCTTATGCCGTCGGGCGGGATCACCCCCGGGACAGGGGAGGTCCGTGCACAAGAAGACCATGCCGACAGTGGCGGGCATGGCGGCGGCCGGCGCGGCGGCGGAGGGCATGACGATGGCGGGCATGATGACAGTGGTCATTCTGGCGGCGGTCATTCTGGCGGCGCTGGCGGGCATGGCACCGGTCAGGGCCAGGGCGCGGGTCAGGGCCAAGGCGCAGGCCAGGGACAGGGCCAGGGCGCGGGTCAAGGCCAAGGCGCAGGCCAGGGCCAGGGCGCAGGCCGCGGACAGGGTCGCGACAAGCTGGGGCAGCGGCCCGGCGGGCGACCGGTCTGGGCGCGGGAGGGCATCCCGGAGGTCGAACTCGGCCGGCTCAACGTCGTGAGGTCTCCCGATCACGTCCTGCAGCGCGCCTTCGACGAAGCACTGGCAGGCCTGTCGCCGGGGATGGTCGATTTCTATTCGAAGAGCCTCGATGAGATGATCATGGAACTGTCGATCAACTGGGACGAAACCTCGCTTCTCGACTCGCCGCTGCAGAATCTCGCGCTGTTCAAGGATGCGCTTGACGGGAGTTCGGCGCTTACGACACGAGGCGTCAGAAACACCAATGGCACGCTGATGGCGGCGTTCCTGGGGGTCGCGTCCGACAAGAACCTGCCGATCACCTCGGACACGGTGACCGCGGTGTCGACGATCCTCGGCCAGCCGGTGACCGGAGCCGCGGCGAGCGCGCTGGCTGACGATGCCGAGGCGGTGCGGATAGCGGTGCTTGCGGGACACGGCTGAGAAAAAACTGTCGCCAAAGGGCATTTTTCTTGGCCTGTGCAGGGTTTGGCGATCAAAAATGGACCCATCGAGCAAGATCGGCGTCACGCCGGCGAAACGGAGAGCCAATGCAGGCGTATTTCTTTGCTGCAGCGTTGTG
The DNA here is from genome assembly GCF_033436765.1 of Defluviimonas sp. D31. Taxonomy (NCBI): domain Bacteria; kingdom Pseudomonadati; phylum Pseudomonadota; class Alphaproteobacteria; order Rhodobacterales; family Paracoccaceae; genus Albidovulum; species Defluviimonas sp. D31. The sequence goes on along the minus strand of NZ_JAWQFN010000003.1, from coordinate 32,204 downwards.
CGGCGCGGCGGTGGCTGCGAGCCCCATCTCGGCGCAAGACGCTGGCAACCCCTTCGGCCTTGGGTCCGCAAGTGTAACCTACGGCCCCTATGTGCGGGCCGAGCTTGGCGCGACGTCATCGGACTTCAAGGACGGAAACTGGCTACCGCCGGGACAGTCGGATCCAAGGGTGTACTTCGACCTTGGCGGTGATGAATCCGGGTTTGGCGGCATCGCTTTCGGCTACGACTGGATGAACGGCTTTCGCGCGGACGTCGGGGTGATCACGATGAGCAGCGTGGATGCGACCGGACCGTGGAGCTACACGGTACCGTCGGTCCCCGGCCCCCACGCCGAGATTACCGCGGCGCCGGTGCGGACCACGGCGATGATGGGCAATTTGTTCTATTCGCCACTGGAGCAGCGCGGCGTCAATTCCCGGCTTCAGCCCTATTTCGTTGTCGGGCTTGGGATTGCGCGCAACAAGCTTGGCGACTGGACGCGCGAAAATGCCGCCTCGGGCAACCCGGTGCGCACCTTTGCCGGCAATTCCTCGGACGACGCGGCCTATTCCTTGGGCGCGGGGATATCGTGGCAGGCGACGGAACCCGGGCAGCGACCGGTCCTTGTCGACTTCTCGCTGAGGTATTTCGACTTCGGAGCGGTCGAGGGCGGCACGACATCGCTGGGTGCCGGCGGGCGCACGCCCCGCGAGGCGCTGAACTTCACGCGCCAGGATACCGTCGTTTCCGTCGGCGTCCGGGTTCCGCTGAACCGGTACTGAGCAGGATGCCGGGGCGCTATTCCGGCGCCAGCATGTAGCCCGCGCCGCGTACCGTCTGCAGGTAGCGCGGCTGCTTGGGATCGGCCTCGAACTTGCGCCGGAGCCGGGTGATCTGGACATCGACCGCACGTTCCTGGGCCTGGCCGCTCTCGCCCTTGCCGTTGCCTCGGCCGAGATCCTCGACGAGTTCGGTGCGGCTCACCGGCTCGCCGCTGCGCGCCGCGAAGATCCGCATCAGCGCCGCCTCGGTCGCGGTCAGCCTCACCAGACTGTCGCCGCGCCACATCTCGCCGCGGTCGACGTCGTAGCGCACATCGCCGAGATGCAGCACCTTCGGCGCCTTCGGTTCGGTCGAGGCGGGCGCGCGGCGCAGGATCGCATTGATGCGCAGGAGAAGTTCCTTCGGCTCGAACGGCTTGGCGAGGTAGTCGTCGGCCCCGGCCTCGAGCCCGGCGATGCGGTCGGCAGTGTCACCGCGCGCGGTCAGGAGCAGGATCGGCGTCGTCATCCGCTCGCGAAGATCGCGGGTCAGGCTCACCCCGTCCTCGCCGGGCATCATCACGTCCATGACGATCAGGTCGAAGTCGAGCCCCTTCAGGAGCCGCCGCGCATGGGCGGCGTCGCGGGCCGCGGAGACATAGAACCCGTGCCGGACGAGGAACTTCTGCAGCAGCCCCCGGATCCGCTCGTCGTCATCGACGATGAGAAGGTGCAGTTCGGCGCGTTCACTCATACGCTGTGATCCTTCATCGACTGGTAATGGCGGCGGATGTCGGGATCCATCATCGCCTCGAGCACCTGGCGGAACCCGGCCACGGCGGCCGGGCCGGCGGCGCGGTAGGCCGCGCGCATCCGGGCGCGCTGGGCGTCGGAGAGTTCGCGTTCCAGCGTCGCGCCCTTCTCGGTCAGGTGGAGATGGCGTTCGCGCTTGTCGCGCCGGCCGACGCGGCTTTCGACGAGGCCGTCCTCCACCAGCGTCCGGAGCACCCGGTTCAGCGACTGCTTGGTCACGCCGAGCATCGTCAGGAGCGTGTTGACCGTCAGTCCCGGCTGACGGTTGATGAAATGGATCGCCCGGTGATGGGCGCGGCCATATTCGTAGTTCTCGAGAATCCGGTCGGGATCGGCGGTGAAGGCGCGATAGGCGAAGAACATCGCCTCGATGCCCTTCCTGAGCTGTTCGTCGGTCAGGAACAGCAGGCTTTCGCCGCCTTGCGTTCCCGGGCTGCCCGCCGCCATTTCCGCGATCCTCTGTGCCTCTGGTCCGGTTCCTGCCGATTTTATGTCAGCTATGTTGACTTTCCAAGAATCAATTGCTAGCGGTTGCCGGAAATCGCGCAATATTATGTCCGGATCGGACTTAAAGCGCGCAACATTTGGAAATCGGCGGGGCCGAGGAGGGCAAGATGGCTGGTGCCTATGACGATCGCGACGGCAAGATCTGGATGGATGGCAAGCTCGTGGAGTGGCGCGACGCGAAGGTTCATATCCTGACCCACGCGCTGCACTACGCCTCCTCGGTCTTCGAGGGCGAACGCTGCTACAACGGCAAGATCTTCAAGAGCTCCGAGCATTCCGCGCGGCTCTTGCGCTCGGGCGAGCTTCTGGACATGCCGATCCCCTATTCGGTCGAGGAGATCAACGCGGCCAAGGAAGCGGTGCTGAAGGCCAACGGCTGGGACAACGCCTATGTCCGCGCGCTGGCGTGGCGCGGGTCGGGCGAGGACATGGGTGTCGCGGCCAAGCGCAACCCGGTCCGGCTCGCGGTCGCGGCCTGGGAATGGGGCAGCTATTACGGCGACGCCAAGATGAAGGGCGCCAAGCTCGACATCGCCAAGTGGCGGCGGCCGGATCCGGCGACGATCCCCTGCGAGGCGAAGGCGGCCGGGCTTTACATGATCTGCACGATGTCGAAGCACGCCGCCGAGGCCAAGGGCTGCTCGGACGCGATGATGTTCGACTACCGCGGCTATGTCGCCGAGGCGACCGGCGCCAACATCTTCTTCGTCAAGGACGGCGAGGTGCATACGCCGAAGCCAGACTGCTTCCTCAACGGCCTGACGCGCCAGACGGTGATCGGGATGCTGAAGGACATGCAGGTCAAGGTGCATGAGCGCCACATCATGCCGGAGGAGCTGGAAAGCTTCGAGCAGTGCTGGCTGACCGGCACCGCGGCCGAGGTCACGCCGGTCGGGCAGATCGGCGACTATCACTTCGAGGTCGGCGAGCTGACGAAGCGGGTCGCGAGCGAATACGAGAAGCTCGTGCGGGCCTGAGACCGGGCAACGATTTTTCGGCGAATAATCGGGGGGGGCGCCGGGGTCAGCCGGTTGCGTGCAGGAGCGCGCGGAGTCCCGCCCGGTAATCGGGATAGGCGAGCGCGACCCCAAGGTCGCGCTTGATCCGGTCGTTCCGCACCCGCTTCGATTCCGCGTAGAAGCTGCGGGCGAGCGGGGTCATCTCGGCCTCGTCATAGGGCACTTCGGGCGGCAGCGGCAGGCCGAGAAGACGCGCGGCCTCGGCCAGAACGTCCTCCGGCGGCGAGGGATCGTCGTCGGCGAGGTTGTAGACAGCGCCGGGGTCGGGGCGGGCGATCGAGGCGGCGAGCACGGTCGCGATGTCCTCGACATGGATGCGGCTGAAGAACTGGTTTTCCCGGATGATGCGGCGCGCGGTGCAGTTCCGGACCTTCTCGAACGGGCCGCGGCCCGGGCCGTAGATCCCGGCGAGGCGGAAGATGTGGAGCGGCAGGCCGCTGTGTTCGGCGAGGGCTTGCCACTGGCTTTCGGCCAGCACCCGGATCCGGCCGCGCTTCGTCGAGGGCGTGAGCGGCGTCGTCTCGTCGACCCAGCCGCCCTGGTGGTCGCCGTAGACGCCCGTCGTCGAGAGGTAGCCGACCCATTGCAGATGCGGCGCGGCGGCGGCGATGGCGTCGGTATGGGCGGCGAGGACCGGATCGCCCGCCTCGTCGGGCGCGATCGAGACGAGAACATGCGTGGCGCGGGCAAGTGCGGGCTTGAGATCGTCGCCGGGCCAGATCAGCGCCTCGATGCCTTCCCGACGGAGCCGCTCGGCCTTCTCGGTGCGACGGGTGGTGCCGATGATGGTCCAGCCGTCAAGCCGGCGGGCGAGGGCGGCGGCGGAATAGCCGTGGCCGAGGGAGAGAAGCGTCGCTGTCATGGCGCGACTATCCGGCGCGGTCCCGGCCGGCGCAAGGGGGCGCGACAATGCGCGCCGGCTTGACGGCGGGCCTTCGCGATGGCTGGATGCGGGCATGGGAGACCAGGATCAGGAACTCGACGCCGCCTATGCGCTGAAGACGCCCGAGGATTCGGTGCGGCTCTATGGCGACTGGGCGACGACCTATGACACCGATTTCGCGGCGGCGATGGACTACCGCTCGCCTGTCGAGGTTGCGCGCGCCTATGCGGGGCTCGGGGGTGCGGCGCCGGTGCTCGATGTCGGCGCCGGGACCGGGCTGGTCGGCGAGGCGCTGAAGGCGGCGGGGATCGGTCCGGTGGACGGGCTCGACATCTCGGCCGCGATGCTGGCCGAGGCGGCGGCCAAGGGCGCTTACCGGGACACGATCGTCGCGGACCTGACGGGCAAGATCGGCCTGCCCGACTCGGCCTATGCCGGCGTGGTCAGCGCGGGCACCTTCACCTCGGGCCATGTCGGGCCGGAGGCGTTCGAGGAGCTTCTGAGGATCGCCGTGCCGGGGGCCATCTTCGCGGTCACGGTGCACAGCGCGGTCTATGAGGCCGGCGGTTTCGCCGCCCATTTTGCGTCCTTGGGCCCCAGGATCGCCGATTTCCGCACCGTGCCGTTCCGGGTCTACGGACCGGCCGCAGAGGGTGAACACAGCGACGACATCGGCTGGATCGTCAGTTTCCGGAAGGCATGATGGACGACGCCACGCCCCGGCCGGGGATCACCATCCGCTACTGCACCCAGTGCAACTGGCTCCTGCGGTCGGCTTGGCTGGCGCAGGAACTGCTGTCGACCTTCGGCGAGGAATTGGGCGGGGTGACGCTGATCCCCGGCAGCGGCGGCGTCTTCGAGATCCGCGTCGACGGCGGGACGGTCTGGGAGCGCAAGCGCGACGGCGGCTTTCCCGAGGCGAAGGTGCTGAAGGCGCGGGTTCGTGACCGGATCGCGCCGGGGCGCGATCTCGGCCATATCGACCGGGCGGGAGGCTGAGCCGATGTCCTTCTCGATTACCGACGCGCTCTGGCTCTTCCTGATCCTCTCGGCCTTGCAGCCGATGATCGCGCGCAAGATCACTGACATGCGGCGTCTGGCGATGATATCGCAGATCGAGAAGCAGCGCGGCAGCCGGGTGATCCTGATGGTGCACCGGCAGGAGACCATGCGGCTCCTCGGCTTTCCGCTGGTGCGCTACATCGACATCCAGGACAGCGAGGACGTGCTTCGCGCGATCCGCATGACCGACGACGACATGCCCCTGGACATCGTGCTGCACACGCCCGGCGGGCTGGTCCTCGCCGCGTTGCAGATCGCCCGCGCGGTCGAGGCGCACAAGGGCAAGGTCACGGTCTTCGTGCCGCATCACGCGATGTCGGGCGGTACGCTGATCGCGCTCGCCGCCGACGAGATCGTGATGTGCGAGCATTCGGTGCTGGGGCCGATCGATCCGCAGATCGGACAGTATCCCGCCGCCTCGATCCTGAGCGCGGTGGAGCGAAAGCCGGTGGCGGAGGTCGACGACGCGACGCTGATCCTTGCCGATGTGGCGAGGAAGGCGCTCGACCAGGTGATCGGCGCGGCGACGGCACTTCTCTCGGTCCGGATGCCGAAGGAGAAGGCGGCGGCACTCGCCGGGACGCTCGCCTCGGGGACCTGGACCCATGACTATCCGATCGCGGCGGCCGAGGCGGCAGCCCTCGGGCTGCCGGTCGCGACGACGATGCCGGAAGAGGTGCTGACGCTGATGACGCTTTATCCCCAGCCGGTGCGGCAATCGGGCGGGGTCGAGTTCCTTCCGGTGCCGCGCGAACGCCCGGCGCGGGCGCCGAAGGGCTGAGGCGCCGGGCCTTGCGGGGCCCCGGGCGATCTGTCACGGTTTGGCATGACGAAACGCAGCGATTTCCCCGAACCGAGACCCGCAACCAGCCACGAGGCGAAGCCCCGGCGGCCGAAGCCGGACCGGTCGGGGGGCGGGGGAGCCAGCCCGATGAACGTGCCCGACCATGCGCCGACCCTGATGCCGAAGGCGGCCGCGCCGGAGGCCTTCACCGATGCCGCCTCGGCGGTGGCGCGGCTCGAGGCGCTCTATGCCCAGGCGACGCGGTTCCTCTTCGACCGCTTCACAGACACGCTGGCGGGCGCCCGGCCCGAGGCAAGGATGCGCGCCTTCTACCCGGAGGTGCGGATCACCACGACGAGCCATGCCAAGGCCGACAGCCGCCTGAGCTTCGGCCATGTCGCGACCCCCGGCACCTATACCGCGACGATCACCCGGCCCGATCTCTTCCGCAACTACCTGATCCAGCAACTTGAGCTTCTGATCCGCAACCACGGTGTGCCGGTCGTGGTCGGTCCTTCGACGACGCCGATCCCGGTGCATTTCGCGGTCGCCTCGAATCCCGCGGTCTCGGTGCCGCAGGAGGGTGTGCTCGACTTCCCGCTGCGCGACGTCTTCGACGTGCCGGACCTCGCGACGACGAGCGACGACATCGTCAACGGCACCGCGAAGGCCAATCCCGACGGTTCCGGCCACCTCGCGCCCTTCACCGCGCAGAGGGTGGACTATTCGCTCGCCCGGCTGTCGCATTACACCGCGACGGGCCCGGAGCATTTCCAGAACCACGTCCTTTTCACCAACTACCAGTTCTATGTCGACGAGTTCGAGGCCTTCGCCCGGCAGGCGCTGGCGGATCCGGCCTCTGGCTACACGAGCTTCGTGGCGCCCGGAAACCACGAGATCACCGATGCCGACGGCGAGATCCCGGCGCTGCCGAAGATGCCGCAGATGCCGTCCTACCACCTCAAGCGGCGGGGCGGGCAGGGGATCACGCTGGTCAACATCGGCGTCGGCCCGTCGAACGCCAAGACCGCGACGGACCATATCGCGGTGCTGCGCCCCCATGCCTGGCTGATGGTCGGCCACTGTGCCGGTTTGAGAAACAGCCAGTCGCTGGGGGACTTCGTCCTCGCCCATGCGTATCTGCGCGAGGACCGGGTGCTTGACGACGACCTGCCGGTCTGGGTGCCGGTGCCGGCGCTCGCCGAGATCCAGATCGCGCTGCAAGAAGCGGTGGCCGAGGTCGCCGAGGTCGAGGGGTTCGAGCTCAAGAGCATCATGCGGACGGGCACGGTGGCCACGGTCGACAACCGCAACTGGGAGCTTCGCGACCAGACCGGGCCGGTGCACCGGCTGTCGCTGTCGCGCGCCATCGCGCTTGACATGGAAAGCGCCACGATCGCGGCGAACGGGTTCCGGTTCCGGGTGCCCTACGGCACGCTCCTTTGCGTCTCCGACAAGCCCTTGCACGGCGAGCTGAAGCTGCCAGGCATGGCGACGGATTTCTACCGCACACAGGTCAGCCGGCACCTTCTGATCGGGGTCCGGGCGATGGAGCGGCTGCGCGATATGCCGCTCGAACGCATCCACAGCCGGAAGTTGCGCAGCTTCGAGGAGACGGCGTTTCTCTGAGGGCGTGGCAAAACGGCCAGAATCCCCGAAAAACCGCGAAAATCGCTTGCTTTGAGCCACAAAAGATTGTGTAGCAACACTACATGACGCTTAATGGCGCAGAATAACCCCCATCCGAGGGGTCACAGTGAGGAGACATACATGTCGAAACCGATGACCAAGACCCAGCTCGTCGCCGCCCTGGCCGAAGAGATGGGCGCCGACAAGAAAACCGCCTCGGGCGCCCTGGACGCGATCGCCTCGGTGGTGACCCGTGAAGTCGCCGCCGGCGGCGCCGTCACCATTCCCGGCATCGGAAAGGTTCAGTGCCGCGCCCGTCCCGAGCGCCAGGTGCGCAACCCCGCCACCGGCGAGACGATGATGAAGCCGGCCGACAAGGTCGTGAAGGTCTCGATCGCGAAGGCGCTGAAGGACACCGTCAACGGCTGATTGCCGGCTGCGCCCCGTCCGGGCGCGCCAGCAGTCTTCTAGGCCGCCTTCGGGCGGCCTTGCTTTTTTGGGTTCGAGTGCCAACCCGGTGCCTGATCATCAGACCGTCTGGAGCCGGGGCGCGGTTCGTCCAATTCGTGTCTAGCGCCAAGCACATAGGCCAGCGACCATCTGGTCTATCAGTTCCGGCCCCCTGGCCAGGACAAATCGACGCCAGGCGACGTCTTCGGGACAGCAGGCGTTCATGTAATCCGCGCGCAGCCGGTCGTGATCCGGATCGTCCCGCCCCTCGAAACGGAGCCATCGGTCGAGGCGGTCGGCGCGGAAGATGGCATAATCGTCCACGGTACCGAACTCGATGACCGCTCCCGCGATCCGGGAGGCAGGAAGCTCCTGCCGGATCGAGCGGCACAGCAGACCCTCGTATGCGGGCACCGCTCCGGTTCGAAACGCGTTGTTGCCGGGGCGCGCGAGCTGCCACCAGCTCATCGCGGCCCTGGACTCGTCGGTTCCCCCTTCGTCGAAGATCAGAGGTACGATCTCGCCGTAGCGTCCAATACCCGTATGCCAGTCGATGAAGCCGATCCTCGCAGCGGATGCGAGGTGCTCCTTGACGATTCGCCGAAAGGTCACATTGGACCATTCCGGCGCCGTGCCGGTGTAGAAGATGCCATCCTGCCGGGTTCCCTGTCCTTCCCAGCTTTCGCCCTCGATCTGCCATCCGTTCGCGTCGAGATAGTCCTTGTAGGCTTCATAGGCCCCGAGGTGTTCGGAAGCCACACGCGCGCTGCCATGAAGAAACGGCGCGAGCCTGTCGTAGGAGGGATTTTCGCGGCCAGATGTGCCGTCACCGAACCAGAAATTGCGGTTGAGGTCGACGTTGTTCTCGGTCGCTCTCGTCTTGTGCGAGAATGCCCAGGGATTGATGGCGTGCACGAGGACGATCTTGACGCCATCGGGGATGTCTGCGGCGTCGCGAGTGACCAGCCAACGGTGAAGGATAGCGGAGCCGCAATAGCCCTCCGAGCCGTGCGTTCCCGAGATGACGAATGCTGCGGAGGGTGCGTCCTCGTTGCCGACGACGGCAACGTCACAGGCAAGGTATTCACCGTCCTTTCCTGCAAGGTCATCGCGGCCGTAAGTGAACAAACGTGCCCGGATGGAGCCGGACGCTCCAAGGAACTTGTGCCGCGCTTCCGAAAAACTGTCAGAGAAGCTGTCAATCATCGCGTCCTCCGGACACCAGCTTGCGACTGAAATCATCAGTCGCCGATGCCGTAGGCTCTTTCAACAGGGAATGTGGGCCGCCTCACAGGCCATTGGAGAAGCGTCCGATGCGATCGGGATTGAGCCGGCTTGCACGTCCATACATTTGTTTCATGTAGGGAAGGGTGCCGCTCGGAAGCGCGGCCTTTTCCGGCCGCCGCAGTCGCGTGGTGGCAGGACGCGCTCAGGCGAATCCGTCGCCGCGGCAGGAAGGGCAGCGCGAGACCTTGATGCCGAAACAGCCGGTGCAGCGGTCGAAATGCGGGTTGCCGCGATGGTCCATCCCGCGCGGCACTTCGCCCTTGCCGCCGCAGATCGTGCAGGGCACCCGCCCCGTGCCGTGGCAGCGGTGGCACCTGCGTTTCATATCCGGAGACTGGCTCCCGGAGGGGTTGGGTTTCCTCATCGCGCGTCCGATTCCTTCGCGGCACCTGTCCTTGAGTCCTTGCCCCGCAGGAAAACATGCTGGGCCGCGCCTGTCACGCCGCTCACGAAATATTGGTTTCCCGGCCGGGATCGTGTAGGGCGGCGACAGGGCGGCCAGGGGGACGGAATGGACATACGCGCGATCTTCATGGGCCTTGCCTTCGCGCTGATGTGGTCCTCGGCCTTCACCTCGGCGCGGATGATCGTCGCCGACGCGCCGCCCTTGACCGCGCTGTCGCTCAGGTTCCTGATCTCGGGCCTGATCGGCGTCGGCATCGCCCGCGCGATGGGGCAGAGCTGGCGGCTCTCGCGCGGCCAGTGGCGCTCCGTCGCGGTGTTCGGCCTCTGCCAGAACGCGCTCTATCTCGGGCTCAATTTCGTCGCGATGCAATGGGTCGAGGCCTCGCTCGCCGCGATCATCGCCTCGACGATGCCGCTGCTGGTGGCGCTGCTGGGCTGGCTCTTCTTCGGCGAGAGGGTGCGGCCCCTGGGGCTCGCCGGTCTTGTCGCCGGGGTCGCCGGGGTCGCGATCATCATGGGCTCGCGCCTCACCGGCGGGGTGAGCCTGCCGGGTATCGCGCTTTGCGGGGCGGGGGCCTTGGCGCTCGCGGTGGCGACGCTGACGGTTCGGGGGACGTCGTCGAAGGGCAACGTGCTGATGATCGTCGGGTTGCAGATGTTCGTCGGCGCGGGTGTCCTTGCCGTGGCGGCGGTCCTGACCGAGAGCTGGCAGGTCAACTGGACGCCGCGGCTCGGGCTCGCCTTCGCCTACACGACGCTGGTGCCCGGCCTGATCGCCACCTGGGTCTGGTTCCGGCTCGTCGACCGGATCGGCGCGGTGCGCGCCGCGACCTACCACTTCCTCAACCCGTTCTTCGGCGTCGCCGTGGCCTCGGTGCTGCTCGGGGAAACGCTTGGCCTCGCCGATATCGTCGGCGTTGTCATCGTCGCGGCCGGCATCCTCGCGGTGCAGCTCTCGAAACGCGCCCCGGCGCCGGTCGTGGCGGCGGCGCGCTAGCCGGAGGCGCCCGCGTCCTCCGCGAAACGGGCAAGCAGCCAATCCTCGAAGAGCGCCGCCTCGGGCCGGGGCCGCCGCGCCGTGGCGGGGCGCATGAGGTAATGCGCTTGCGGAAAGCCGATCGGCGCGCCGACGATGGCGACGGCCCGTCCGGCGCGCACCGCGCTTTCGGCGAAGCGGGCGACGACGCAGGCATGGCCGCCGCCGGCCTCCACAAGCTCGAGCGCGGCGATCGAGGTGTCCACGGCGAAGCGGTGGCCGGTGCCGTCGCTCTCGATCCCGGCGGCCGCGAAATAGCGCCGCCAGTTGTCGTCGTGGCCGAGGATGTGGATCAGGGGGCCGGCCGCAAGGTCTTTCGGACCGCGGATATCGGAGGCGCTCCGCGCCGCGGTCACCGGGACGATGGCCTCGCTCGAGACCCGCAGCGCCTGCGCATCCGGCCAGTCGCCGTGGCCGAGCCGGATCTCGACATCGACATCGTCGCCAAGGGTCGAATCCGCCCAGATGTTGGAGACCATGCGGATGTTGATCTTCGGATGGGCGCGGGCGAAATCGGGCAGGAGCGGAGCGAGCCAGAGCGCCGCGGTCGAGATCGGCAGCTTGACGACGATGGTCTGCTTCGCCGTCGGGCCGAAAAGGCTCGTCGTGGTGCGGCCAATATCGGTGAGCGCCTGGCGCACCGTCGGCAGGTAGGCCTTGCCAAGATCGGTGAGGTCGAGCCCGCGCGCCTTTCGGGTGAAGAGCCGGCAGCCGAGCGCGGATTCGAGCGCCTTCATGTGCTGGCTGACGGCGGTCTGGGTGAGGCCGAGCTCGCGCCCCGCCTCGGTGAAGTTCAAGAGCCGCGCCGCCGCCTCGAAGGTCCGCAGCCAGGTCAGGTTCGGCAGGCGTTGCATGTCGCTAGACCCAAAAAATCTTGCCTCTAACGGCCAAATATATTCGTTATTCTTTTTGCTTGCCAGTACCTACCCTTGCCGAGATAGGACCGCGAGGAGCCCGTCGCCGGACAGGCCGGCCGGGATGCGGTGAGGGAGAGCGCGAATGAAGGTTGGATTCATCGGTCTTGGAAACGTGGGCGGCAAGCTCTCGGGGAGCCTTCTGCGGAACGGCATCGACCTCACGGTGCATGACCTCAACGCGGCCCTCGTGGCCGATTTCGTCAAGCGCGGCGCCAAGGCCGCCGAGAGCCCGGCGCAGCTGATGCGCGACTGCGACGTGGTGATCACCTGCCTGCCCTCGCCCGCCGCTTCGGACGCGGTTATGGCGGAGATGCTGCCCGAGGTGAAGCCCGGCAAGATCTGGATGGAGATGTCGACCACCGACTATGCCGAGGTGCAGCGCCTCGGCGCCAGGGTGATCGGACAGGGCGGCGCGGCGGTCGACAGCCCGGTCTCGGGCGGCTGCCACCGGGCGGCGACCGGCAACATCTCGATCTTCGCGGGCTGCGACCGCGCCACTTTCGAGCGGATCCTGCCGTTCCTCACGACGATGGGCCGGCGCATCCTGCACACCGGGCCGCTCGGTTCCGCTTCGATCCTGAAGGTGGTCACGAACTACCTCGCCACCGCGAACCTCATCACCTGCTGCGAGGCGCTGGTGGTGGCCAAGGCCGCCGGCATGGATCTCAACACCGCTTACGAGGCGATGAAGATCTCCTCCGGTACCTCCTTCGTCCACGAGACCGAAAGCCAGGTCATCCTCAACGGCTCGCGCGACATCTCCTTCACGATGGACCTCGTGAAGAAGGATATCGGCCTCTTCCAGGAGGTCGCCGACCGCGCCGGGGTGCCGCTGGAGGTGAGCCCCGTCCTGATCGACATCTTCAACGACGGCATCGCCCGCTACGGCGACCGCGAATACTCGCCGAACATCATCAAGCGGCTCGAGGAGGCGACCGGCCTCGACATCCGCGCGCCGGGCTTCCCGCCCGAGATGCTCGACGACGAGCCGGAGGAGCCCGGCTACGAGGTCATCCCGCAGGGCGCCGACCGGCGCGTTGCGGCCGCGTGAGGATCATCCCCATGACGGACATCACCGCCGAGCCCACTCGCGCCGCGGCACCCGAGCCCGGCGCGATGAGCCGGGAGTGGCACTGGCACCCGGAGCTGCCGGTCGGGCATGCACCCTACTGGCACTGGCCGCCGAAGCCGCTCACGCTCGCGAAATGGCTCTGGACCAACTGGCTGCAGTTCTCCGACCGCTCGATGTTCCTCGCCTTCGCCTTCGTCGTCGCCTTCTGGCTGCAGCCGGTGACGGGCGAGCAGGCCACGTTCCAGCCGGGCTGGATCGGCTGGGTGCTCCTGCGCAACTACATCTCGCTGATCGTGGTCGCGGGCGGGCTGCACATCTGGTTCTACGGGATCGACGGCCAGGGCAAGCGGCTGAAATACGACCCGCGCCCGATCTCGACGCGCAAGAACGCGCTTTACAAGTTCAACTCGCAGCTTGCCGACAACATGTTCTACAACCTCGCCTCGGCGGTGCCGATCGTCTCGGCCTACGAGGTCCTGTTCCGCTGGCTCTATGCCAACGGCACGCTGCCGACGCTCGGCTTCGCCGAACACCCGGTCTGGTTCTTGCTCGTCTTCCCGCTCCTGGCGGTGTGGCAGAGCCTGCACTTCTATGTCATCCACCGGCTGATCCACTGGCCGCCGCTTTACCGCCACGTCCATTCGGTGCATCACCGCAACGTCAATCCCGGCCCCTGGTCCGGCAACTCGATGCATCCGGTGGAAAGCGCCGCCTATTTCAGCGCGCTGCTGCTGCTTGCGGTGCTGCCCGCCCATCCGGTGCATTTCCTCTTCCTCACCTACTGGCTCCTCCTCGGCGCGGCCTCGTCGCATTCGGGCTACGAGGGGATCTGGGTGAAGGACAAGTCGCGGCTTCTGATCGGGGCGTTCTTCCACCAGCTTCATCACCGCTACTACGAGTGCAACTACGGCAATTCCGAAATGCCCTGGGACAAGTGGTTCGGCACCTTCCACGACGGCTCGGAGGAGGCGACGCGCGAGACCCGCGACCGCAAGCGGCGGATGCACGGGCAATAGGGCCGGCGGCCCGCTACCAGTCCGGCGCCGGCTGGCCAAGTTCCGTGGCCAGTTCGGCGAGATAGCGATGCATCGTGGCGGCGCGGGCCTCGGCCATGCGCCGCCCGGTCGTGGTCAGGAAGGTCTCCGGCAGCTTGAGGAGCTTCACGGCGAAATGGTCGAGCGCAAAGGCCCGGTCGTCGACCGGGCGCGTCGCGGCGAAGGGATCGGCGCCGTCGAAGAGCGGCCGGCCGAGCGCGGCGGAGACCGCGAAACAGCGGGCAATGCCGATGGCGCCCAAAGCCTCCAGCCGGTCGGCGTCGCGCAGGATCGCCGCCTCCGGGGTGCGTGGCGCGACCCCGCCGGAATAGCTGTGCGCCGCGATCGCATGGGCCGACGCCGCGATCTCTTCCGGGGCGAGGCCGAGCGCCGTGAGGATCGGGCCGGACGCCTCGGCCGACAGTGCGGCGGCGCGGGCGCGGTCGGGGTGGTCCTTGGGCAGGGTCACGAGGTCATGCAGGTAGGCGGCACAGAGCAAGACCCGCGTCGGCGCCATGCCCTCGCCTGTCGCGATCGCGCGGGCATTGGCCCAGACCCGGTCGGCATGGGCGAGGTCATGCGCGGCGTCCCGGTCTCCACCGCACTCGGCCAGCGCCGTTCGCAACGCCTCGCGGAGCGGCGCGAAGGTCACGACGCCCCGATCGGACCCCGCGCGCCGCCGGTCTGCGCCCGGTCCAGAAGCAGGTGGTCGAGGATCACGCAGGCCATCATCGCCTCGCCTACCGGCACCGCGCGGATGCCGACGCAGGGGTCGTGGCGGCCCTTGGTGACGATCTCGCTCTCCTCGCCGGAAATGGAGATGGTCTTGCGCGGCGTCAGGATCGACGAGGTCGGCTTCACCGCGAAGCGCACCACCACGTCCTGCCCGGTCGAGATGCCGCCGAGGATGCCGCCGGCGTGGTTCGTGGAATAGGCCGGTCGGCCGTCATTGCCCATGAAGATCTCGTCGGCATTCTCGACCCCGGTCAGCTCCGCCGCCGCCATGCCGGCGCCGATCTCGACACCCTTCACCGCGTTGATCGACATCATCGCGGCGGCGAGATCGGTGTCGAGCTTTCCGTAGACCGGCGCGCCGAGTCCCGCCGGCACGCCCGAGGCCACGACCTCGACGACCGCACCGACAGAATTGCCGGACTTCCGAAGCTCGTCGAGATGCTCGGCCCAGATCGCCGCCGACGCGGCATCGGGGCACCAGAACGGGTTGTTCTCCACCTCCGCCATGTCGAAGCGGTCGCGGTCGGCCTTCAGCCGCCCCATCTGCACCATGTAGCCCGTGATCCGGACCTCGGGCGCGAGCAGCTTCAGCACCTCGCGCGCGACGCCGCCGGCCGCCACCCGCGCCGCCGTCTCGCGCGCCGAGGAACGGCCGCCGCCGCGCGGATCACGGATCCCGTATTTCTGCCAGTAGGTGATGTCGGCGTGACCGGGGCGGAACCGCTGCGCGATCTCGCCGTAATCCTTCGAGCGCTGGTCGGTGTTCTCGATCATCAGCTGCACGGGCGTCCCGGTGGTCCGCCCCTCGAAGACGCCGGAGAGAATGCGCACCGCATCCGGCTCGCGCCGCTGGGTCGTGTACTTCGACTGCCCCGGTTTCCGCCGGTCGAGCCAGTGCTGCAGCATCGCCTCGTCGACCGCCACGCCCGGCGGGCAGCCGTCGACCGTCGCGCCGAGCGCCGGCCCGTGGCTCTCGCCCCAGGTGGTGACGCGGAAGAGGTGTCCGAACGTGTTGAGGCTCATGGGCGGGCTCCTTTGCCTTCGCGGCATAGCGAAGCCCGCGCCGCCGCTCAAGCATTCTCGGCCCCGCCCCCCTTCATCTTGCCCGAAATATCCCGGCGTGAGCCCCGGACCAGGTCCGGGGCGAGGGGCAGCGCCCCTCCCTCGCGTTTCCGCTTGCGCCACGCCCTGCCGGCGCTATGGTGCGCCCCACCTCGGGGTGCCCTCGATCCAGGGCTGAGATGCGGCAACGCGAACCCGTAGAACCTGAACCGGTTAAGACCGGCGGAGGGAAGGTCCGGCCCCGCGCCACCACCATCTCCGCCCGCCTGACCATTGGAGGATGAGAGATGAGACATTCCCTGATGATCGCGGGTCTCCTGTGCGCCACCACCGCCGCCGCGCAGGACAAGCCCGTGCTGACCGTCTACACCTATGACAGCTTCGTCTCCGAATGGGGGCCGGGGCCGCAGGTCGAGGCCGCCTTCGAGGCCGAATGCGGCTGCGATCTCAACTTCGTCGCGTCCGGCGACGGCGCGGCGCTGCTTGCGCGCGTGCTCCTCGAAGGCGACAGCACCGAGGCAGATATCGTGCTCGGGCTCGACACCAACCTGACCGCGAAGGCCGCCGACAGCGGGCTTTTCGCCGACCACCCGGCGCTCGACGTGAGCTGGAGCCTGCCCATCGACTGGGCCGACCCCATCTTCGTGCCCTATGACTGGGGTCAGTTCGCCTTCGTCTACGACAGAACGAAAACCGAGACTGTCCCGGCCGATTTCGAGGCGCTCGCCGCCTCCGACCTGACAATCGTGATCGAGGATCCGCGCTCCTCCACCCCCGGCCTCGGGCTTCTCTACTGGGTCAAGCAGGCCTATGGCGAGCGCGCGCCCGAGATCTGGGCGGGGCTCGCCGACAATATCGTCACGGTGACGCCGGGCTGGTCCGAGGCCTATGGGCTCTTCCTCGAGGGCGAGGCCGACATGGTGCTCTCCTACACCACCTCGCCCGCCTATCACCTGATCGCCGAGAGCGACGACACCAAGGCGGCGGCCCCCTTCACCGAGGGCCATTACCTGCAGGTCGAGGTCGCCGCGAAGCTCGCCGGCACCGACCAGGGCGCGCTGGCCGACCGCTTCCTCGCCTTCATGACCTCAGACGCGTTCCAGTCGCTCATACCGGAAACCAACTGGATGTACCCGGCCGTCACCCCGGCGGCCGGCCTGCCCAAGGGTTTCGAGACCCTGATCCGGCCGGAAAAGAGCCTGCTCTATTCCGCCACCGAGGCCGCCGCGATCCGCGACGCGGCACTTGCCGAATGGCAGACCGCGCTCAGCCGCTGAGCCCGGGCCTCGGCGCCGGCGCGGGGATCGCGGCGACGCTGATCCTCGCGCTCACGCTCGGCACGCTCGGCGCGGTGATCCACCGCGCCGGGGGGCTCGGCAGCCTCGGCCCGGCCGATTGGGCGGCGCTGCGCTTCACCGTGACCCAGGCGGCCCTTTCTGCGGCCCTCAGCCTCCTCCTCGCCATCCCCGTCGCGCGCGCGCTCGCCCGGCGCCGGTTTCCCGGCCGGGGCGTCCTCATCACGCTCCTTGGCGCGCCCTTCATCCTGCCGGTGATCGTCGCAGTGATGGGGATCCTCGCGATCTTCGGCCGCGCCGGGCTCCTGAACGACGCGCTCGCCGCGCTGGGGGCGGAGCGGGTCTCGATCTACGGGCTGTCGGGCGTCGTCCTCGCCCATGTCTTTCTCAACCTGCCCCTCGCGGTGCGGCTCCTCCTTCAGGGCTGGCGCGGGATCCCGGCCGAGCGCTTCCGCCTCGCCGCCGCGCTCGGCTTTTCCAGCACCGACATATCCCGCCATCTAGAACGGCCGATGCTGCGCGCGCTCGGCCCCGGCATCTTCGTCACCATCTTCCTGATCTGCCTCACCAGTTTCGCCGTCGCGCTGACACTTGGCGGCGGCCCGAAGGCGACGACGGTCGAGCTTGCGATCTACCAGGCGTTCCGCTTCGATTTCGACCTCGGCCGCGCCGCTCAGCTCGCGAGCCTGCAGCTCGCGCTCTGCGCCACGGCGACCCTCGCCGCCGCCCGCCTCACCCTGCCCGCGGGCTTCGGCGCCGGGCTTGACCGTGCGCTCGCCCGGCCCGATGCGGCGACGCTTCCCCTG
The DNA here is from genome assembly GCF_033436765.1 of Defluviimonas sp. D31. Classification (NCBI taxonomy): domain Bacteria; kingdom Pseudomonadati; phylum Pseudomonadota; class Alphaproteobacteria; order Rhodobacterales; family Paracoccaceae; genus Albidovulum; species Defluviimonas sp. D31. The sequence continues at coordinate 14,666 of NZ_JAWQFN010000003.1, read as the reverse complement.
AAGCTGCAGGACGCGGCCGCGATCTCGGTCGCGAGCCTCTTTCTCCTCGCGCCCCTCGCCGCCGTGATCCTCGCGGGCCTGCCAAGCCTCGCGACGCTACCCGCCCCGGTCTGGGAGGCCGCCCAGCGCTCGCTTCTCGTAGCGCTCGCCTCGACGGCCCTCGCGATCGCCCTCGCGCTGCCGCTCGCGCTCGCAATCGCCCGCTCGAAGGGCCGGCTTCTCGAAACCATCGGCATGCTGCCCCTCGCGACCTCGGCGCTCGTCATCGGCACCGGCCTCTTTCTGCTCCTCCGCGGGCTCGCGAGCCCCGCCGCGCTTGCCCTGCCGGTCACCGCCGCCGTCAACGCGGTGATGGCGCTGCCCTTCTGCCTGCGGGCTCTGATCCCCGCGGCGCGCGACCTCGAAACCGATTACGGGCGGCTCGCCGAAAGCCTGGGGCTCTCCGGTGCCGCGCGGCTCCGGCACCTCACCCTGCCGCGGCTGCGCCAACCGCTCGGCTTCGCCGCCGGGCTGACGGCGGCGCTCTCGATGGGCGATCTCGGCGTCATCGCGCTCTTTGCCGATGCCGAGCGGGCGACGCTGCCCCTGCAACTCTACCGGCTGATGGGCGCCTACCGTATGGCCGACGCCGCCGGCGCGGCGGTGCTGCTCCTTGCCCTCAGCCTTGCGCTCTTCTGGATCCTCGACCGCGGAGGCCGCGCCGATGCTCAGGCTTGACACCCTCGTCATCACTCAGGACGACTTCCGGCTCACCGCCGATTTCAGCGTCGCCGCCGGCGCCCGCGTCGCGGTGATCGGCCCCTCCGGCGCCGGCAAGTCGACGCTTCTGTCGGTGATCGCGGGCTTCTACCCCGCCGCCAGCGGCCGCGTCCTCTGGAACGGTGCCGACATCACCCGGCAGCCGCCGGCGCGCCGGCCGCTCTCGATCCTCTTTCAGGACCAGAACCTCTTTCCGCACCTGACCGTGGCCGAAAACGTCGGCCTCGGCCTGCGCCCCGACCTCCGCCTGTCGCCGGCCGAACGCGCCGCCGTCGCCCGCGCGCTGGAGCGCACCGGCCTAGCCGGGCTCGAGGCGCGCCGGCCCGCCAAGCTCTCGGGCGGCCAGCAAAGCCGTGTGGCGCTCGCCCGCGCGCTCCTGCGTGCCCGGCCCCTGATGCTGCTCGACGAGCCCTTCGCGGCCCTCGGCCCCGCGCTCAAGGCCGAGATGCTCGACCTCGTGGCCGAGATCGCCGCCGAGACCGGCGCCACGGTTCTGATGGTCAGCCACGACCCCGCCGACGCCCGCCGCTTCGCGCCCGAGACCATCGTCGTTGCCGGGGGCGTCGCCCATCCGCCGCAACCGACGGCCGCGCTCCTCGACAACCCGCCGCCCGCGCTCGCCGCCTATCTCGGAAAATGAAAACGCGCCCCCGAAGGGACGCGCCTCGTTTTCTTCATTGCCGAAATACCCCGGGGGTCCGGGGGCAGCGCCCCCGGCTCCGCTGTCAGGCCTGGACCTTCTTCTTGCCCTTGTGGGGCGCCCAGAGCCGCTTGTTGGTCAGGTACAGAAGCACCGTCAGGAGCCCTAGGAACAGCACGGCGACGAAGCCCGCCTGCTTGCGCGCCATCATCTTCGGCTCGGCCGTCCACATCAGGAAGGCCGCGACATCCTCGGCCATGTGATGCACCGAGTTGTCGTGCCCGTCGGCATATTCGACCTGCCCGTCCGAGAGCGGCGGGTTCATCGCGATCAGCCCGCCCGGGAAAGCCTTGTTCTCGTAGAAGGTCGTCCCGGCCTGCTCGACCTCGTGGCCGGTATAGCCGGTGAGGATCGAATAGATGTATTCCGGACCGCCGATGCCGCGGAAGAACTGGTTGATCCCGGTGCCGTAAGGCCCGTGGAAGCCCGCGCGCGCCTTGGCCATCAGGCTCAGGTCGGGCGCGTTCGAGAGCGCGGACTTGGGGAAGAAGTCGTTCGGCGTCGCCTCGCGCTCCTCGCCGGTGTCCTTGTCGATCGCGGTGAACTGGGTGGCATAGGCGCGCACCTGGTCTTCCGGCAGATGCGGCCCGCCCTCGTCCGACAGCGAGCGGATTGGAACCAGCTTCATGCCGTGGCAGCCGGCGCAGACCTCGGTATAGACCTGCAGCCCTCGCTGGAGCTGGTGCTCGTCATACTTCCCGAACGGGCCCTCGAAGGAGAAGGCCACGTCCTCGATGTGCTGCTCGCCGCCGCCAGCCGCAAGGGCCGCGCCCGAAAGCGCCAGAACGGAGGCCGCCGTGATTGCGATTTTCCTCAGCATCTCAATCGGTCCTTTCCGTCACTCGGCCGCGTGGGCCTTGGCGCCGTAATGCGCGTTGAAGTCTTCCTCGATCGTCGCCGGCTGCGCCAGCGGCTTCTCGATCACGCCCAGAAGCGGCAGGATCACGAGGAAATAGGCGAACCAGTAAGCCGAGGCGATGAGAGAGATCCAGGTGTAGATCCCCTCTGCCGGCTGCGCGCCCACCCACATCAGCACCACGAAGTCGATGATGAGGAGGTAGAACCACCAGCGGAACATCGGCCGGTACTGGCCCGAGCGCACCGAGGAGGTGTCGAGCCAGGGCACGATCGCGAGAACCGCGATCGAGCCGAACATCGCCACGACCCCGAAGAACTTCGCGTCGACGATGCCGAAGGTGATGAACTGCACCAGCTGCACCAGCCAGACGTCGCCGGTGAAGGCGCGCAGGATCGCGTAGAAGGGCAGGAAGTACCACTCCGGCACGATATGCGCGGGCGTCGCCAGCGGGTTCGCCTCGATGTAGTTGTCCGGGTGGCCGAGGTAGTTCGGCATGAAGCCGACGATCGCGAAGAAGACCAGCAGAACGATGCCGAGCGCGAAGAGGTCCTTGATCACGAAATAGGGCCAGAACGGCAGCGTGTCCTTCTCGGCCTCGGCCTTCGAACCGCGCCGCACCTCGACGCCGGTCGGGTTGTTGTTGCCGGTGGAGTGGAACGCCCAGATGTGGACGGCAACGAGTGCCGCGATCACGAAGGGAAGCAGGTAGTGGAGCGAGAAGAAGCGGTTCAGCGTGGCGTTTTCCACGGCCGGCCCGCCGAGGAGCCAGGTCTGGATCGGCTCGCCGATGCCCGGGATCGCGCCGAAGAGGCCGGTGATCACCGTGGCGCCCCAGAACGACATCTGGCCCCAGGGAAGCACGTAGCCCATGAAGGCGGTGCCCATCATCGCCAGGAAGATCAGGATGCCGACGATCCAGGTGATCTCGCGCGGGGCCTTGTAGGAGCCGTAGAACAGGCCGCGGAAGATGTGGATGTAGACGGCGAGGAAGAACAGCGACGCGCCGTTGGCGTGAATGTAGCGCAGCATGTGGCCGCCGTTCACGTTGCGCATGATGTGTTCGACCGAGGCGAAGGCCTTGTCGACATGCGGCGTGTAATGCATCGCGAGAACGATGCCGGTGACGATCTGCAGCACCAGGCAGAACGCGAGGACGATGCCCCAGATCCACCACCAGTTCAGGTTCTTCGGTGTCGGGATCATCAGCGTGTCGTAAGCGAGGCCGACGATCGGCAGGCGGCGGTGAAGCCACTGCTCGAAGCCCGTCTTGGGCTCGTAATGGTCGTGCGGAATACCAGCCATGGTCAGTCCCCTCAGCCCAGTTTGATCGTGGATTCGTCGGTGAAGGCCGCGGTCGGAACCGGCAGGTTCTCGGGCGCGGGACCGCGGCGGATGCGGCCCGACGTGTCGTAGTGCGAGCCGTGGCAGGGGCAGAACCAGCCACCGAAGTCTCCGGCGCCGTCACCGAGCGGCACGCAGCCGAGATGGGTGCAGACGCCCATCATCACCAGCCATTCGCCGGCCTCGTCCATCGCCCGGTTCTCGTCGGTCGCGGGCGCCCCGGCCGTGCCGTTGGCATTGCGCGCGTCGGCATCTACGAGTTCGCTCACCTCGACGGCGCGGGCGGATTCGATCTCTTCGGCCGTGCGGCGGCGGATGAAGACCGGCTTGCCGCGCCACTTCACGGTGAGCTGGGTGCCGGTCTCGACGCCGGAGATGTCGACGAAGATCGACGACAGCGCCTGGACGTCGGCGGAGGGGTTCATCTGGTCGACGAGGGTCCAGACGGCGGCGCCGCCCGCAACCGCGCCGGCCCCGGCGGTGGCGTAGTAGAGGAAATCCCTCCTCGTGCCGGTATGGTCTTCTGCTTGGGACACGGAAACATTCTCCCTTTCCTGACCGGATGACCGGCCCTGCGACGAACGGGCCGCGGTCTCCCGCAGCCTTCCCGGGCGGTTATTAGCGGTCAAATTCAAGCCCGTCCAGCGGACATTCGGGCGCAAGGCGGCACTGTGACGCAACCGCGTCAGGGCTGTGGGCCGCTCATTGCTGTGGATTTGGCGTGCCCGGGCCGCGACGTCAGCCCTGCGGCTCGGTCGCGACCATGCTGGCGCGGCGGGCGAAGCCCTCGTGCCAGGCTGCGAGTCTGGGGCGGCCGGAGCGCCAGTCGCGCTGGCCGTGGCGGAAGTCGAGATAGGAAAGCGCGCAGGCGGCGGCGATCTGGCCCATGTCGATGGGACCGCCGAGATGGTCGATCCAGCGTGTCTCGAGCGAATCGAGCGCGCGGGCGATCTTGGCCCATTGGGCTTCGGTCCAGGCCTCGTAGCGCCGCTCCTCGGGCCTCAGCCGCGATTCGTAGAGCATCAGGATCGCCGCATCGAGAATCCCGTCGGCGGTGGCCTCGAGTGTCAGCACCTCCCACAGCCGCGGCTCGGGCGGGTAGAGCCGCCCGCCCGCGCGCGCGTCGAGATAGCGGCAGATCACCCGGCTGTCATAGAGCGCCGGCCCGTCGTCGCGTTCAAGCGCGGGGATCTTGCCGAGCGGGTTCTGCGCCACCGGCAGCGAGCCGGGATCGAGCGGCCCGCCGATCGCGGCAACGATCTCGACATCGGCGGCCTGGCCGGTCTCTTGGAGGGCCACCACGACCTTGCGCCCGAAGGGCGTCGTCGGCGAATGATAGAGCCGCATTCCGGGCGCTCAGACCTTGCGGAGCCGGAACCGGCCCAGGGCGGCGGCGTCGATCTCGACCGCGGTGCCGCCGAAGCGGACAACCCGGCGGAATCGCGCCGCGGCGTTGGTCTGGCCGCGATCCTTTGGACGGTGGACGGCAAGCCCCTCGTCCATGTCGTCGAGCACATCCTCGGCGCGCTGGTCGGTGCGGCCCTTGCGCAGCGCGCGCCGGAGCCCGTAGGCGGCGACGGCGAGTGCGCCGTAGCGGATGGCGAAACCGGCGATCGGGGCGAGCGGCAAGGGCATGGGATCCTCCTGAGGCTGTGCGACGATGCTAGGGGCGGGGGCGGGGCCTGTCCATTCAAGTTTCCGCGTCCGGCGTGCCGGGCTGGCCGGTCGCGTTTCCCTTTTGCCCGGCTCCGTGCCATGATTTCGTAAAGGCTTAGGCGGCGGGACGGGGCGTGCAGGCGGCCCGAGAAACGAATCGTTTGGCCGAGGCGTGGCGCCGCTATATAACTGACCGGCCGGTCGGTTAATGAATAGGCAGGGGCTCGCGGGGCCCCGATCGGGAGGAAGCGGGAATGGCCGAGGCGTTCATCTGCGATGCCGTTCGCACCCCGATCGGGCGCTATGGCGGCGCGTTGGCGGGGGTCAGGGCCGACGATCTCGCCGCGCTGCCGCTCAAGGCGCTGATGGCGCGCAATCCGGGCGTGGACTGGGCCGCGGTCGACGATCTCGTATATGGCTGCGCCAACCAGGCGGGTGAGGACAACCGCAACGTCGCGCGGATGGCGGCGCTTCTCGCCGGGATGCCGGTGGCGGTGCCGGGGACGACGGTCAACCGACTCTGCGGCTCCGGGATCGACGCGGTCGGCATGGCGGCCCGCGCGATCCGCTCGGGCGACTGCGATCTGGTGATCGCCGGCGGGGTCGAGAGCATGAGCCGCGCGCCCTTCGTGATGCCGAAGGCCGAGGCGGCGTTCGCCCGCGCCAACGCGGTCTACGACACGACGATCGGCTGGCGCTTCGTCAATCCGGCGATGCAGGGGCGCTACGGCACCGAGTCTATGCCCGAGACCGCCGACAACGTCGCCGCCGACTATGGCATCAGCCGCGCCGATCAGGACGCCTTCGCGCTCCGAAGCCAGCGGCGCTGGGCCGAGGCGGCGGATGCCGGGCGCTTTGCGGAGGAGATCGCGCCGGTGGAGATACCGCAGCGGAAGGGCGCGCCGGTGATCATCGGGGCCGACGAGCATCCGCGCCCCGAGACGGACGCGGCGCAGCTTGCCCGTCTCAGGGGCATCAACGGGCCGGAGCTCACGGTGACGGCGGGCAATGCCTCGGGCGTCAACGACGGCGCGGCGGCGCTGATCGTCGCCTCCGCCGATGCGGCGAAGGCGCAGGGGCTTGCACCGAAGGCGCGGGTCGTCGCGATGGCGGCGGCGGGCATAGAGCCGCGCGTCATGGGGATCGGACCGGTGCCGGCGGTGCGCAAGGTGCTCGCCCGCGCCGGGCTGACGCTCGGCCAGATGGATGTGATCGAGCTCAACGAGGCCTTCGCGGCGCAGGCGCTCGCGGTCCTGCGGGAGCTTGGATTGGCGGACGACGCTCCCCATGTGAATCCCAATGGCGGCGCCATCGCGCTCGGCCATCCCCTGGGCATGAGCGGCGCCCGGCTGGTCACCACCGCGATGTATGAACTCCGCCGCCGCGAGGGGCGCTATGCGCTCTGCACCATGTGCGTCGGTGTCGGGCAGGGCATCGCGCTCATCCTCGAACGCACCTGAAGGGAGGCGAAGATGTACGCCCAGATGGTCAAGACCGAAGCGAAGCGGTTGAAGAGCCGCGAGGAGATGACGCCCGAGGAGGCGGCCTTTCAGGACCGGATCGAGGCCGGCGAGAAGATCGAGCCCAAGGACTGGATGCCCGAGGGCTACCGAAGGACGCTGATCCGCCAGATCGGCCAGCACGCCCATTCCGAGATCGTCGGCCAGCTTCCCGAAGGCAACTGGATCACCCGCGCGCCGACGCTGGAGCGCAAGGCGATCCTGCTCGCCAAGGTGCAGGACGAGGCCGGCCACGGGCTTTACCTCTATTCCGCCGCCGAGACCCTTGGGGTGAGCCGCGACGCGCTGATCGCGAAGCTCCATGACGGCTCGATGAAGTATTCCTCGATCTTCAACTACCCGACGCTGACCTGGGCCGATATCGGCGCGGTCGGCTGGCTCGTCGATGGGGCCGCGATCATGAACCAGGTGCCGCTGCAGCGCACCTCCTACGGGCCCTACTCCCGCGCGATGATCCGCATCTGCAAGGAGGAGAGTTTCCACCAGCGGCAGGGCTACGACATCCTGATCAAGATGTGCCTCAAGGGCACGCCTGCGCAGAAGGCGATGGCGCAGGATGCGCTGAACCGATTCTGGTATCCCTCGCTGATGATGTTCGGTCCCTCGGACAAGGACTCGGTCCATTCCGCGCAGTCGATGGCCTGGAAGATCAAGATCAACACCAATGACGAGCTTCGCCAGAAATTCGTCGACCAGACCGTGCCGCAGGCCGAGTACCTCGGCCTCACGGTGCCCGACCCGGACCTGAAATGGAACGAGGACAAGGGCGGCTACGACTTCACCGAGCCCGACTGGGAGGAGTTCTACGCCGTCCTTGCCGGCAACGGCCCCTGCAACAGGGAACGCATGGCCGCCCGCGTGACGGCCTGGGAGGACGGCGCCTGGTTCCGCGAGGGGCTGATGGCGCATGCCCGGAAGGCCGCCAAGCGCGGCGTCGCGGCCGAATGAGGAGGGTATGATGTCGAGCGAATGGCCCCTGTGGGAGATATTCATCCGCGGTCAGCACGGGCTCAACCACCGCCATGTCGGCAGCCTGCACGCGCCCGATGCCGAGATGGCGATCCGCCATGCCCGCGACGTCTATACGCGGCGGAACGAGGGCGTCTCGATCTGGGCGGTGAAGTCCGACGATATCGTCGCCTCGGCGCCGTCGGAGAAGGGGCCGCTCTTCGATCCGTCGAATTCCAAGGTCTACCGGCATCCGACCTTCTTCGACATTCCCGACGAGGCGGGGCACATGTGATGGCCGAGGCTCACCTTTTCGAGTTCCTCACCCGGATGGGGGACAACACGCTGATCCTCGGCCACCGGGTCTCGGAATGGTGTGGCCATGCGCCGGTGCTGGAGGAGGACATCGCGCTCGCCAATACCGCGCTCGACCTCATCGGCCAGACCCAGCTCTGGCTCGGGCTCGCGGCGGAGGTCGAGGGCAAGGGGCGGACGGCCGACGATCTGGCGTTCCTGCGCGATGCGGGGGCGTTCCGGAACCTCCTTCTCGTCGAGCGCCCGAACGGCGATTTCGGCCAGACCCTGATGCGGCAGTTTCTGTTCGACGCCTGGCATCATGCGATGCTTTCCGCGCTTTGCACCTCGGCCGACACGCAGGTGGCGGCGATCGCGGAGAAGGCGGTTAAGGAGGTCGCCTATCACCTCGAACGCTCCGCCGATCTGGTGGTCCGGCTCGGCGACGGCACCGAGGAGAGTCATGGCCGGATGCAGGCCGCGCTTGACGACATCTGGCCCTATGCGGGCGAGATGTTCCTTGCCGATTCCACCGACGCCGCGATGGCGACGGCCGGGATCGCGCCCGATCCCGCCGCGCTGAAGCCGGTCTGGCAGGCGAAGGTGGACGAGGTTCTCTCGGAAGCCACCCTGACCGCGCCCGACACCGATTTCAGCCACAAGGGCGGCCGGATCGGCAACCACACCGAGCATCTGGGCTACATTCTCGCCGAGATGCAGTTCCTCCAGCGCGCCTATCCGGGCGCGGTGTGGTAAGCCGATGCGGCCCGCCTCCGACCATATCTGGCGCTGGCTCGCCGAAGTGCCCGACCCGGAGATCCCGGTGATCTCGGTCACCGATCTCGGCATCGTCCGAGACGTCGAATGGCAGGGCGCAACGCTCGTCGTCACCGTCACGCCGACCTATTCGGGCTGCCCGGCCACGACCGCGATCAACCTCGACATCGAGGCCAAGCTCCGCGCGGAGGGCATCGAAGACTTGCGCATCGAACGCCGCCTCTCGCCGCCCTGGTCGACCGACTGGATCTCCACCGAGGGGCGCGAGAAGCTCCGTGCCTACGGCATCGCCCCGCCGATCGACGGCACCGCGCCGGACGGACGCACCATCGCCCGCGCGACCCGGCTCTCCGGTGCCAACCTGACGGTACCCTGCCCGCGTTGCGGCTCGGCGAATACCGAGCGGATCAGCCAATTCGGCTCCACTCCCTGCAAGGCCGCGTGGCGCTGCAAGGAATGCCTTGAACCCTTCGACTATTTCAAATGCCACTGAGGAGGCCGGACCCGGCATGGCGCGCTTCTACCCCCTGACGGTCACCGACCTCCGCCACGACACACGCGACGCGGTGGTGGTGACGCTCGCCCCGCGCGAGGCCGACCGCGCCGCGTTCCACTTCCTGCAAGGCCAGTACCTCACCTTCCGCCGCGCCTTCGACGGCGAGGAACTGCGCCGCTCCTATTCGATCTGCTCGGGGCTCGACGACGGCACGCTCCGCGTCGGCATCAAGCGGGTCGAGGGCGGGGCTTTCTCGACCTGGGCGAACGAGGAACTGGCCGTCGGCGCGGTGCTGGAGGCGATGCCGCCGATGGGCCGCTTCCATGCACCTATCGAGCCGTCGCAGGCCCGGCACTGCCTCGGCTTCGCCGGCGGCTCCGGGATCACGCCGGTGCTGTCGATCATCCGGACCGTGCTCGCCCGCGAGCCGAAATCACGCTTCACGCTCGTCTATGCCAACCGCCAGATCAGTTCGATCATGTTCCGCGAGGAACTGGAGGATCTGAAGAACCTGCACCTCGGCCGGCTCTCGATCCTGCATGTGCTGGAGACCGAGGCGCAGGAGATCGAGCTTTTCACCGGCCTCGTCGACGCGGCGAAGATGGAGGCGCTGTTCCGGTCCTGGATCGACCCCGGATCGGTCGACATGGCCTTCATCTGCGGGCCGGAGCCGATGATGCTGGCGATCGCGAAATCGCTGCGCGCGCACGGGATCGCGGACGACCGGATCAAGTTCGAGCTTTTCGCCTCCGGCCAGCCGGGGCGGGCGAAGCAGAAGGCGGTGTCGGTGACGGCGGCGGCTTCGGCCCACGCGACCGAGGCGACGGTGACGCTCGACGGCACGGCGCGGACCTTCCGGATCGAGAAGGAGGGGCCGAGCCTTCTGGAAGCGGCCCTCGCCCACCAGATCGACGCGCCCTATGCCTGCAAGGCCGGGGTCTGTTCGACATGCCGCGCGCGGGTGACCGAGGGCGAGGTCGAGATGGCGGTGAACCATGCGCTCGAGGATTACGAGGTGAGGCAGGGCTATGTGCTCACCTGCCAGTCGCGCCCGCTCACCGACCGGGTGGCGCTCAGCTACGACGAGTGAGGGAGAGATGGCAGAGGCGATGCGGATCGAGGACTACCTGGCCGAGGGCGGCGTCCTGACCTCGCCCGACAACGTGCCGGCGCGCTACCGGGGCGAGCTGATGCGGCTCATGGCCTCCTTCGTCGACAGCGAGCTCGCCGGGGCGGCGGGCTTCGCCGAGCGGATCAACGACGCGCCGGGGATCACGGCGCGGATCGCGGCGGCGCGGATCGTCGCGGAAAAGACCGGCCATGCCGGCCGGGTGCTGGAGATCATGGGCGAGTTCGGCGCCGATACCGCGCGCTACGCCACCCGCCATCCCTGGGCGGCGCGGGTGGCGCGCGACGCCGATCTCGGCCAGGTCCGGGCGGGTGCCGACATGCGGCTGTCCGTCTTTCACTATCCCTTGACGGGCTGGGTCGACGCGGTGGCGATGAACGTGCTCATGGGGCTTGCGACCGAGGTACAGCTCCTCGAGCTGTCGCGCGTCTCCTACGCGCCCTTGGCCGAGACCTTCCGCGAGATCGCGCCCGTCGAAGCGCGCCATGCCGCGCTTGGCCTCGAAGGCCTGCGCCAGATCGTGGCGACGCCATCGGGCCGGGCCAAGGCGCAGGCGGCGCTGTCCTACTGGTGGCCCAAGGTGGCCGAGACCTTCGGCCGCGCCGGGTCGGAGCGGTTCGGGATGCTGGAGCGGCTCGGCCTGCGGCACCGGCCGAACGAGACGCTTCTGGCGGACTGGAAAGCCGCCGCCGAGGCCGCGCTGGGCGGGCTCGGGCTTCGGATCGGGGGGCGGTGATGGATGCGTCCGTAAAGCCGCGCCGGCTTGAAAGCTATCTCGCCGGGCACTGGCAGCGGGGCGCGGGCGACGGCACCGTTCTGCGCGATGCCGCGACCGGAGCGCCGGTCGCCGTTATCGACGCTAGCGGGCTCGACTTCGCCGCGGCACTCGACTGGGGGCGGCGTGTGGGCGGGCCGGCCCTGCGCGCGATGACGCTCCACGAGCGGGCACTGATGCTGAAGGCTTTGGGCTTGAAGCTCATGGAGATGAAGGAGCTTTTCTACGCCGAGAGCTATGCCACCGGCGCCACCCGCGCCGATGGCTGGATCGACATCGAGGGCGGCATCGGCACGCTTCTCTCCTATGCTTCGAAGGCGCGGCGCGAACTGCCCAATAGCCGCGTCCTGACCGAGGGCGCGGTGGAGCCCCTGTCGAAGGACCAGAGCTTTTCCGCCCAACACATCCTAACGCCGCGGCATGGCGTCGGGGTCCATATCAACGCCTTCAACTTCCCCTGCTGGGGGATGCTGGAGAAACTCGCGCCGACGCTGCTTGGCGGCATGCCGGCGCTGATCAAGCCGGCGAGCCAGACCGCCTATCTGACGGAACTGATGGTGCGCAAGATCGTCGAGACCGGGATCCTGCCCGAGGGTGCGTTGCAACTCGTCTCGGGCGCGGCGGGCGACCTTCTTGACCATGTCACCGGGCAGGACGTGGTGACCTTCACCGGCTCGGCTGAAACCGGGCGGCGCCTGCGCACCCATCCCGCGATCGTTACGAATTCGGTGCCGTTCACGATGGAGGCGGACAGCCTCAACGCCTCGGTTCTCGGCCCCGATGCCGGGCCGGGCACACCGGAGTTCGACCTCTTCGCGAAGGAGGTGGCGCGCGAAATGACGGTGAAGGCGGGGCAGAAATGCACCGCGATCCGCCGCATCTTCGTGCCGCGCCCCCATGCCGAGCCCGTCATCGCGACCCTACGTGAGCGGCTGGCGCGGACCGCCATCGGCAACCCCGCCGCCGAGGCGACGCGGATGGGACCGCTCGCGAGCCACGCGCAGCGCGAGGAGGTCCGCGCGCGGACCCGCGACCTGCGCGCCGAGGCCGAAATCGTCGCGGGCGATCCCGACCGGGTGGTGCTCGCCTCGGGTGACGCCGAAGCGGGCGCCTTCCTCGGCCCGGTGCTGCTTTACTGCGACCGGCCCGGCGCGGCCGGGGCGGTCCACGATGTCGAGGCCTTCGGCCCGGTCGCCACTCTCATGCCCTATGACGAATTGCAGGAGGCGGTGGCGCTGACCCAGCGGGGCAAGGGGTCGCTCGTCGCCTCGCTCTTCACCGATGATCCGGGCGTAGCCGAGGAAGCGGTGATCGGCATGGCGCCGTTCCACGGCCGCATCCTGATTGGCAATCGCGCGGCCGCGAAATCCTCGACCGGGCACGGCTCGCCCCTTCCGATGCTCGTCCACGGCGGGCCGGGCCGCGCCGGCGGCGGCGAGGAGATGGGCGGGGTGCGCGGCATCGCCCATTTCATGCAGCGCACCGCGGTGCAGGCGTCGCCGCGTCTGCTCGCCGCCGTGACCGGGCGCTGGAGCGAGGGCGCGGCGGCCGCGGAAGGCACCCATCCGTTCCGCAAGTCGCTCGCCGACGTCAAGATCGGCGACCAGCTCGTCACCGGCACGCGCGAGGTCACGCTCGCCGATATCGAGCACTTCGCCAGCTTCACCGGCGACACGTTCTACGCCCATATGGACGAGGCCTCGGCGAAGGCGAACCCGTTCTTCGAGGGCCGCGTGGCACACGGCTACCTCATCGTTTCCTTCGCCGCCGGGCTCTTCGTCGATCCTGCGCCGGGTCCGGTCCTGGCCAATTACGGCATCGACAACCTGCGCTTCCTGACCCCTGTCTATCCCGGCGACACGCTCCGGGTGCGGCTGACCGCGAAGGAAATCAACCCCCGCGCCAATGCCGATTACGGCGAGGTGCGCTGGGACTGCCGGGTGACGAACCAGAGGGATGAGGCGGTCGCGGAATACGACGTCCTGACGATGGTCGCGAAGGTCTGGCCGCCCAAGTAGGCGCCTCAGCGCACCGCGCGGACGCCGTCGAGGATCAGCGTGGTGGCGAGGTCGGCATAGTCCGCCCGGCTGACCGGTCCGCCCTCGCGGAACCACTGATCGACCCAGTTCATCATCCCGAAGAGCGACATCGTCACCGGCATGAGATTGCGCCCGTCGCCCTCCCCGAGCGCCGGGTTCACAACTGCGAGCACCGCCGAGAAACGCCGCACGATGCGCCGCTCTACCACAAGGATCTCGGCCTTCTCGGCCTCGCCCAGCACCGGCCCGGCATTGAGCTGCACCTTGTGCTGGTCGGCGGCGTCCCGGTAGGTCTCGATCACCGCGCGCACCAATGCGCGCAGCCGGGCCTCGGGTGGAAGTTCTGGATCGTCGGCTGTCGCGATGGCGGCGTCGAGCTCCTCAAGATGGGTGTGGATGATCGAGAAGATCAGCTCGGCCTTGCTCGGGTAATAGTGGTAGAGCAGCGATTTCGACACGCCCGACTGCGCGGCGATGCGGGCCATCGAGGCCTTCTCCATCCCCTGGTCGGCAAAGACCGCCGCGGCGCTCGTCAGGATCGCGCGCCGCTTGGCGTCGAAGTCTTCCGCGCGGGTGCGGGCCATGTCTTTCCTCTTTCTCGCGGCTGCGCGGATGATGCCCGGTCAGCCCGGCAGATGGCTGCCCGGAACGACGCGCGAATGGCCGCGGAACTCCGCGACGGTCGCGCCGTCCTGATTGGTCACGCTTACGTCGTAGATCCCCGAGCGCTCACGCCGGACGATCTCGCGCGCGGTGGCGGTCAGGCGGTCGCCGGTCCGCGCCGGGATCAGGTAGGTGATGCTGCACTGCTGCGCCACCGCGACCCGGTTGTGGGAATTGCAGGCGAAGGCGAATGCGCTGTCGGCGAGCGTGAAGATGTAGCCGCCGTGGCAGGTGCCATGCCCGTTCGCCATCGCGTCGGTGACGGTCATCGACAGGACCGCCGCGCCCGGCGCGATCCGGTCGAGCGTCATGCCGAGCCGCTGCGAGGCGGCGTCACCCGCCCACATCGCCTGCGCGGCGGCTTCGGCCAGCTCCTGCGGGGTCATGTCGGCGGGCTTCATTGGCCGCGGACCCCGGCTGCGAGGCGCCGGTCGGGGCTCAAGGCATCGGGCGTGTCGGGCAGCCCCGGCCCGACGCCCGGGGTCTCGGTCTGGTTCATTCTCTGATTCCCGATCGCGGCGCGTTCCAATGCTACGCCGAACGACCGGTCGGTCAATTGACAAACATGCGTCACCTCCCCGGCCGGGGATGCCCCGTGTCGCCGCCGGCCTTTACAGGCGTGCGGTTCACGCCTAGCTAGGCCGGGTCGCGTGCCGCAGAAGAGTTTCCGCATGATCCGCAAACTGCTTTCAAGGTTGTCCGACAGGATG
>NZ_JAWQFN010000029.1:0-10190 GCF_033436765.1 Defluviimonas sp. D31 | reverse complement strand
GAAGAACCGCGCCGCTGCTCTCGCCGAGTGGCGCGGCCTCGGCGCGTCATAAGGGACAGCGATCCTGCCCTTGTGGAGACGGGTTCGAATTGGTCTGACACCACCTGGAGACGGGTTCGAATTGGTCTGACACCACCCTGGCAAGGCCACTGCCGGAAACAGCCCGCCCGTGCCGCGGCCGGACCGCCAACTTGTCGTTCCGGCCGCAAGTAGGGACGACCGGCCGGTTCGGCCAATCGACGCCGCCGAATTTACCAACCGCCTTCGGCGCGGCGGTTGTATTTGATATCGCCGCCCAGATCGAAGACCAGCAGCTTGCGCTCGGTAAAGGTCTCGAGAAACCACTGGCTGAGTTCCCGGCCCACGCCAGACAGTCCGGTTCCACCGAAGGGGGCCAACTGGTCCCAGTAGTTCGATGTCTCGTTAATGTTGACCGATCCGTGAGGAAGGGCCTCGCCGACCCGCCATGCGGTCGCAAGGTCGCGGGTCCAGAGCGAGGCGATTAAGCCAAGCCCGGTCTGATGCGCGATGGCGATAGCCTCTTCTGCATCCTTGATCTTGATGATCGGCGCGACGGGGCCAAAGGTTTCCTCTTTCGCGATGAGCATGTCAGTTGTGACATTCTTCAGAATCGTGGCCGGGTAATACAGGCCCTCTTCCTTCCCGATCTGCTCGACGACGGCGCCCTTTGCGATCGCATCCGCGACATGGGCCTTCACACGGCCAAGGGTCGCATCGTTGCAGAGCGGCCCCATCTCGGTGTCCTCGTTGGCAGGGTTTCCGATCTTGAGCGCCCGCGCCTTTTTGGTGAACTTCTCGACGAATTCATCATAGACGGCTTCGTGTACCAGCAGCCGTTCTGCAGAAGTGCAGACCTGGCCGGAGTAGTAGAAGCAACCGTTCATCGCACCGTCGACGGCAGCGTCGATATCGGCGTCTGCCAGAATGATGAACGGCCCGTCGCCGCCCAGTTCCAGCAGGTGCGGTCGCAGAGCGCATTTTTCCGCGATCTTCCGGCCGGTCGTGGTCGAGCCGGTGAAGAAGACCCCGTCGACATCCTTGTGATCGACCAGCGCGGCGCCGGCGTCGCCAAGGCCCTGCACCACGTTGATGACGCCATCCGGCAGGCCGGCATCCTTGAAGACGTCTGCCAGCATCGCGCAGCTTACTGCCGAATATTCGGACGGCTTCCAGACCACGCAATTGCCGGCCGCCGCGATATGAGCAAGCGCAATGGAAGAGATGTCGGTAGGGAAATTATAGGGTGTGATAGCGGCCACGACACCAAGCGGCCTGTGGTTCATCACCAGCCGCTTGTTGGTCGTCCGCTCTTGCGTGGACGGAAACGACAAGCCGCGGTGGCGCAGGATCTCTTCGGCGGCCTTGCCCCAGCTTGGCGCGGAATATTCGAACACCTCTTCGCGCGAATCCGTGATCGTCTTTCCGATTTCGGCAGTGATCATCTGTGCGATCGGTTCGGCGCGCTCCAGGAACAGCTGGTGAATCCTGCGCATGATCTGTGCGCGCTCGATGACCGAAAGCGCGGCCCAGCCGGGCTGCGCCTTTCGCGCCGCGGCCACGGCCGCATCAATGTCGGACGCGTCGCAGCGACCGACCTTGTGCAGCAGCGATCCGTTATGCGGGTTTCTGACCTCAAAGATCCCGGCATGCCCGTCGACCCATTTTCCGCCGACAAGTGCGGCCTTCGTCACCTCGGATTTGACCTTGGAGTCAATATTCATTGGTTCCTCCTTGAGTAATCGCCCTAGTGGCGCGTAGTCGACTTGTCCCTGAGAAACAGGACGGAAATGATGATGAGCAGGGCAGAAAACGCCACGATCAAGGCGCCGATGGCGTTGATTTCGGGGGTCAGACCCCGGCGCATAGTCGACCAGATGTACATTGGCAGCGTGTTGTCGCGCCCGGTCAGAAAGAAGGTGACGGGGATCTCGTCGAAACTCAGCGTGAACGACAGGAGCCCCGCGCCGATCACAGCGGTCCGGATGTTGGGCAATGTCACCAGCAGAAATGTTTGCAACCCGCTTGCCCCAAGGTCGGCCGATGCCTCCTCAAAACTCTTGGGCAGGCGCTGCAGGCGGGCAAAGACCTGTGTAACCACCACCGCCAGAAGCGCAGTGGCGTGACCGATGATGACGGTCTCGAGCGACAGAGTGAAGCCGGCCATCCGGAACAGGGTCAGCATCGAGATGCCGGTGATGATCCCCGGCAGCGCGATCGGCAGCAGGACCAGCTTGCGAAAAAGGCCCTTGCCCGGAAAGTCGAGCCGGTCGAGCGCCAGTGCCGCCGGAACACCTATGGCGAGCGTCAGAGCCGTCGCGAATGTCGCGACGTAGAATGAATTGCCAAGGGCCTCGATCAGCTGATCATTCTGCGAAAGCTTGCGATACCAGTCCAGCGTCAGCCCCGACATCGGCCACGAAAGCGAACGCGAGGTGTTGAAGCTGAACAGCACCAGAATGGCGATCGGCACATAAAGGAACGCGAGAATGCCTGCAATCGCCGCCAGCCAGACCAGATCGCTGGTCTTCCGCCGGGGCACCGCGCGCCGCGCCGGTCGGGTCAGCGGGACTGATGCTTCATCGAACGAACTCATCCCAGCCGTGCCTTTCCGAAACGCTCGAAGCGGTCCGATGCCGATATGATGCCCAGAACGATCACCAGCATCACCAGCGCGAGGGCGGAGCCGAGCGGCCAGTTCAGCGCGGCGCCGAATTGCGAGGCGATCACGTTGGCGATCATTAGCCCATCCGGCCCGCCGACCAGGATCGGCGCAATGAAATCACCGAAAGCCAGGCAGAAGGTCATCGTGAACCCGGCCACGATCCCCGGAATCGACAGCGGCAGGGTGATTTTGAGGAAGGTCGCGAATGCGCTTTCGCCCAGATCCGCACTGGCCTCGATCATGCTGGTCGGGATCTTCTCGAGCGCGGCATAGATCGGCATCACCATGAACGGGATGAAAACATAGGTCAGCGTCACGATCATTGCCGCCTGATTATACAGGAACAGCGCCGAGGGCTCTGAGAGGATTCCGGTCGACACCAGGAAGGAGTTCAGCAGGCCCTCGGTCCCTAGGATCGTCTTCCAGGTATAGGCTCGCAGCAGGTAACTAACCCAAAGCGGCGCGACGACGGCCATGTAAAGCGCAAGCCTGACGCCCGAACGTCGGACCTTGAAGACCAGGAAATAGGCATAGGGATAGGCCAGCAACAGCGAAAAGGCCGAGACCAGTCCCGCGATCTTGATCGTCCGCAACAGAACCCTCGCATATTGCGGATCGGTCAGTATCTGTCGGTAATTGCCGAACTGGAAGTCGGGAACGAACAGCGGAAACTGGGTCTGCCAGAACGAATAGATCAGCAGCACCGTGTAGGGGACGAACATGAAAAGGATCGTCCAGGCCAGCGGCGGCGACAGGACAAGATACTGTTTCAGGCGCCCTGCTTTCATGGCTGTTTGGTCGCTTCCAGCGCCATGATCCGGTCGGGCGCGACCTGCACCTGAACCTCGTCGCCGACCTCAGGAACCCCAGAGCCACGGCGGGCGCCAGAAATCTGCATGTCTACGGCCACCTGCCCGCCACCGAGATCGACGATGATGCGCGCGGAATTGCCCTGATACAGAAGATCGGCGACACGCCCCCTCAGCGTGTTGCCGGCATTGGCTGAAGCAGGCAATAGCACCGCCTTTTCCGGCCGGAATCCAAAGGTCATCGCACGGCCGGGCGCGGCAATGCCATCTGCAAGGGTCAGGCTTTGGCCGAATGCCTTGACAGTTTGATCCGCGCCAACCTTGGCGTCGAACAGATTGGTGGTTCCGATGAACCCGGCCACATAAGGAGAATCCGGCGCATCGTACAGCGCCTCTGGGGTTCCCTCCTGAACGATCCGACCTTCGCGCATGACGACGATCCGATCCGACATGGCGAGGGCCTCGTTCTGATCATGCGTGACCATGATGAAGGTCAGTCCTACCTTCTGGTGCAGGTGTTTCAGTTCGACCTGCATCGCCAGACGCAGGTTCGCGTCGAGCGCCGATAGCGGTTCGTCTAGTAGCAGCACCTGTGGTCGGCGCACGATCGCCCGCGCAAGCGCTACGCGCTGGCGCTGGCCGCCCGACAACTCGTGCGGCGCGGCATCGAATTTCTCGGGCAGGCCGACCAGGTCCAGCGCGTCGCGGGCCTTCTGGGCGACCTCGGCGCGGGCCAGACCGCCGACGCGCAACCCGTATCCCACGTTCTTGCCAACACTCATGTGCGGGAAAAGCGCGTAGTCCTGAAAGACCATGTTCACCGGGCGCCGGCTGGGCGGCAGGTCGGTCACATCCCTGCCGCCGATCATCACCGCGCCCTGCGTCGGCTCATCGAAGCCGCCGATGATCCGAAGCAGCGTGGACTTGCCGCAACCCGAAGGTCCAAGAAGTGTGACGAATTCGCCCTCGGCCACTGACAGGCTAATGTCATCGACACCGATGATCGGGCCGAAATGCTTGGAAATCCGATCGAGCTTGACGATCTCTGCCATGGCTGGTGCTCTTTCCCGGGCGGCGTTTGCGGGCGGGAAGATCACTCCCCGCCCCCTTGCTTACTGGGCCTTCACGGCGTTCCAGGCGTTGGTATAATCCGCCAAGCGCGGGCCGAGGTTTTCCCACAACAGCAGGCTGTCGAGGTAGTCCGGGTCATCCTGATGCAGGGCCTTGAACTGTTCTTCGGTCATGCACTCGCGCGCTGCCACCGGATTGGAGGTCGAATAGCCGTTGACATTGGCTACGCCGCACTGGCCGCCCACCCCGACCGCCATGTTGAGGAACTCATAGGCACATTCCTCGTTCGGTGTGCCCTTGACGACCATGAAGCTGTCCATCCAGCCCTCGGCGTTCTCCGTCGGAATGAACTCGACCACATCGATTCCTTCGGCCGCCAGCAGCGAGGATTGGTACCCTGCCCAAGTGTTCGAGATCCAAACCTCGCCGGATTTGTATAGATCGACCAGTTCGCCGGCGCTGGCCCAGTATTTGCGGATCAGCGGTCGCTGCTCGACCAACTTCGCCTGCGCAGCGGCAAGCTGTTCGTCGGTCAGATGATAGATGTCCATGTCGCCATTGGCGCGCGCCGCGACGTAGAGGGCGCTCTTGTCGTCCCAAAGCGAGATGCGGCCCTCGAGCAACGGATCCCATAGCGACGCCAGAGAGGTCGGCGGCGTGTCGAACTTGTCAGGACGGTACATGAAGCTGATCGCCCCCCAAGCATAGGGCACACCATAGACCTGTCCTTCGTAATTGATGCCGTCGGCGTTTCGGAACTTCTCGTAGATGTCATTCCAGGCGGCGATCTTGCTGGTGTCGATGGGATCGACGAAACCTGCCGCGATCAGCGGGAAAGTCGCATCGATCGACGGGCTGACAAGATCAAAGACCCCGCCTCCGGCGGCCAGCTTGGGCGCAAAATCGTCGTTCGAGCCAACATAAGTGGCAGAGACCTTGCATCCCGTCGCCTCTTCGAAAGGCTTGATGAAACTTTCATCCGCATAACCCTCCCAGGTCAGCAAACTAAGCTCGCCGCCTGCAAAGGCCGGCGCGACACCGGCCAGAAGCATTGCCGCGGCACTGGTCGTGCCAATGAGTGTCTTTAGGTTCTTCATGGTTATTCCCCTGTTGTTGAGCGTTGCTTAACTGCGGCCTTCAGGCCGTCTTTCTGACGATGGTTCCGATATCGACGCCAAGAACCTTGGCCGCCTTGCGTTTGCTTCCGTGTATGCGGATTGCCTTGTCGATCAGCGCCCGTTCAAATCGCCTGACCTCGGTCCGAAGGTCCAGCGTCGCGGCATGTGGCAGGTCGTCGCTGTCTGGTCCCGGATGCGGCACGATCAGTTCAGCGATCAGTTCATCCATGTCATCGGCATCTTCGGTGAAGATGGTTGCCTTGTGCACGATGTTCAGTAATTCTCTGATATTGCCCGGAAAACTGTAGTCGCTGAGCGCGCCGCGAAGCCTTTGGGGCAGGACAACCGGCGTGACCCGGCGCTGGTTGACTGTCTGCAGGAAGCGATCGGTCAGATGCGGGATCAGTTCCGGCATCCGGCGCAGTGGCGCCACGCCAAGTTCGATGACGGCAAGGCGATAGTACAGATCGGCCCGAAAACGCCCGTTTCTGACCAGCGACAAAAGATCGGCATTGGTGGCAGAGATCACCCGAAACGGTTTGGCTGGCTGCGGTGTAGGTGACTGCCATATCTGGCGCCCGTCCTCGATGAAGCTCAGAAGCTGCGCCTGCAAGCTCAGCGGAATCTCGGCAATCTCGTCCAGGAAAAGCGTGCCGCCCGCTGCGACATCGATCAGGCCGGGCTTGCCATCGGCGCCGAACAGAGTCTGCGACAGATCGCTGGCATTCGACGTCGCGCAGTTGCAGATTACGAAAGGATCCCTGCCGTCGGCGACGGTACCGTGAAGAAAACGGGCGATCTCGGATTTTCCGACGCCGGATTCACCGGTGATCACTATACGCGCATTCTGCCGCATCGCCCTTTCGCCGCGCGACAGCAGCCGGTTGAGTGCGGGCGACAGCCGGCGTTGAACGCCGAAGTCGGGCCGTGTCCGGTTGGTCGAAAGGAACCCCGGCTGCGCGGGTCCCACCTCGCCGGCCGCGGCGTTGCGCCGGTAGTCAAAGGAATCGAGATCCGTGACCTGGATCAGGACAAGATTTTCGGCTTCGCCGCCCGGACGGATCGACACCATCAGGTTTCGTCCACCTGCCCACCGCAAGGCAAGGTCGGCCCGCCTGCCGGCCGAAACAGCCTGCATTAGCTCGGGTGAGCCATCGAACAGGTCGCGAATCGCATTGCCCGGCACGGCATCCCCATCCAGCAGCCGCGCCGCCGCCGGATTTGCCTGCCTGATACGACCGTCTTCGTCGACCAGCAGCAGCCCGTCATCGCCCTGCCCCAGAAGCGCCTGCAGAAACTTGCCGTCAGTCATCGGCAACCCCTTCGGAAAACGTCAGTAGTCTGGCGATCCCACCATCTCCCGCGACGGCCCGGGAAACCGACCGCCAGCCGATCCGCCGCGCCTCGACGGAGATTTGGCCCGCACCAGCACCCGCGCTCAGACGGTCGGCGATTTCCTCTGCCGGCACGTTGCCCAGGGCGCCGAGAACCTCGGACAGGTCCGCCGCCATCAGCTTTTCGCGGCTGCGGCCCAAGAGCTTTTCCGTGGCGCTGTTGATAATCACGATGCGCAAGTCCCTACTGAGGCCAATCACCGCTTCGTCGAACATGTCCAGCGCGGCCTGGGCATCACGGAGCAGAGCGGCAAGCTGCGCCTCGCGCCGATAGTGCTTGCCGACGTCCCGTACTACGCCGAACATGCGGATGAGCTGCCCGTTTTCGACATGGCCGCGAACGTCGTTTTCGACATGGATCGCTTCGCCGTCATAGCGCATGTCCAGAGCCGGCACCGCATCGGCCTCGAAGCCATTGGACAGCAAATTCTCGATGAAGGCCTCGTTCTGGCTGTTGCGCGGGAAGATGTCGGACACTGGCTGGTCGTTGAAATCCTTGCCCGCCGGCAGCAAGTAAAGCTGCGCCATCGCTTCGTTACAAAAGCGCCAATACGGACGGTTTTCGAAGACCTGACGCACCACTTCCTGGTTGGGGGCAGTCAGGTCGATCGGTTCGCGGAACTCCATGCACCAGCAGGCTTCGGTCGACGAGGAAAGCATCGCAATCAGCAGATCGCGCTCGGCTTTCAATACGTGGAGCGCGGCCGTCGGCGACGCTTGAGAATCGGTAGTGGGCGCATTCATGCAGCAATGCTGCAATCTTTCATCGCACTCAATCAAGCCAAATCGGTGGCGTCAGACGAATGCGAACCAATCTCTATTAGGACACCTCTAATTGAACTGGCCGCCCAGTCTTGCTCTGGATGACCGACACACGGTCACGGACGCTACCGCCAGCGACGAGGCCCACCAGCTTGAGCCGAACCAAGTCACATCCGCGAAGCTTGCTATCGATTGCGAGGTTGAACAAAGCCAAGTCGCGCAGGTTGTCGGCAAGCTCGAGCCGCGCACGAATGGCCCAAGGCGCTCGCCGAGGCATTCGATTTAGAGCCCGAAGCTATCGATCCGTCGGTCCTCACAATCGAGGCGCCGTCTCCACTAAAATGGCGGCACACGAGAACACCCAGAGAACTCCGGCTAATTTCCCAACTTTCTGAATTTTCTCTGTTTTTGATCGAGCGAAGGGATTTCAAACTGAACGTCGCTCTACTCAGGATTGCCGCGCGACTTCCGCGAAACGCGGCCTACTCGTTTTGATGAGCTCCTGCCTCGGAAGTTCCGAGAAGGCCGTCCAAGGGTACTGTCAGAGCAATCGGACCTAGCCGCTCCTCCCTACCCCCTTCTATCGAAAGAAGGTGCAAAAATTGATCTGTAAGGGGAAAGACCTTGCAGAGCGCCGACGAGTCCAACAACCGAGCCATCGCAATCGCAACAGATCAAGTTGTTCTGACAACACCCTTCATTGTTTTCTTCAAGAATTTCAATGCCGCCTTCTTGTCCCGCGTCTTCGTCACGTAACTTTCGAGGACCTCGCCCGCCTGGTCGACGGCCCGCCACAAATAGTGCCTCACGCCGTTGATCTTCACGAACATCTCGTCGAGGTGCCATTGCCACTGCGGCCCGGAACGCAGCCGCTCCGCCCGTTTCATGCGTATCTCGGCGGCGAACATCGGGCCAAAACGCTGCCACTAAAACCGGACAGATTCATGGCTGATGTCGATACCTCGCTCGTGCAACAGGTCTTCGACGTTCCGCGGCGAAAGCGGGAAACGGACATACATCATCACCGCCAGGCGGATGATCTCTCGGCTCGTCTTGAAGTATTTGAACGGGTCAGGTTTCGACATCAGGGGAAGCTAATCGGCGCCCTACCCCGCCGCAACCCAAGTTCCCCTGACATGACCATCACCCCTAATGTGCCGGGTCGGGTTCGGTGCTATACTCGATGACGGAGCGTTGTACCCGGGAGCCCGACTAATGCCGACCGACCTTCTCTTCTGGCTTCTCGTGCTTCCCGGGATGGCGCTGGGCGCCTATGCGCAATCCCGTATCAAGTACAACGTATCGAAGTACTCCCGCATACCCGCGCTGTCGGGCGCGACCGGAGCGCAGGTTGCACGCTATCTTCTCGATGCCAGTGGTCTGAACCGGGTGACAGTGGAGCCAACAGACGGCGTTCTGAGCGACCATTACGACCCGCGCAGCCAAACACTCCGGCTCAGCCAGGGCATCTACTACACGCCATCGATCGCGGCGGTCGGCATCGCCGCACATGAGGCCGGACACGCCATTCAGGATGCGGACGACTATTTCGCGCTGGAGTTGCGCAGCCTGATTGTTCCCCTCGTTCAATTGAGCGCGCAGATTGCGCCCTGGGTCTTTATCGGTGGACTGATGCTGGATCTCCCGCGCCTGGCCTGGTTCGGCGCGATCATGTTTGGCGCCTCGACGTTCTTCGCGCTTGTGACCTTGCCGGTGGAGATCGACGCGAGCCGACGGGCGCTCAATCAACTCGTGACGCATCGCATCATCACCGAGGAACGAGAGCTTGAGGGGGTCCGCGCGGTCTTGCGCAGCGCGGCCTGGTCCTATGTTGCGGCTGCCGTGTCCGCGATCGGCACCTGGGTCTTCTATTTCATCCTTCTGTTTGCCCGTGGGGGGCGCAATCGGACCTGAGGGGGGGCGGACGAGCACCAGGACGCAGTTGCTCCATCGCCTGTCGCACGCAACTATTCCCCATCGGGTCGACGGGACACCGGTGACCGCTGTCCCTCCATGCATTTCCTGAAGCGGTACTGTCAGAGCAATCAGACCTAGCCGCCCCTCCCTGACCAGCCCCACCTGAGGGCGCTGTCAGAAGGAATCCGGTCGAGACTGGCAGGTCGGCCTCGTAGCGTCCGGCCATGACGAAACGCGACCCTTTCAAGTATTTCCACAGCAGCCCGGAGATCATCCGTCTTGCTGTGATGCTCTATGTCCGGTTCCCGCTGTCGCTTCGGAACGTCGAAGACCTGCTTCACGAGCGCGGGATCGAGATCAGCCACGAGTCGGTGCGGTTCTGGTGGCAGCGTTTCGGCCCGATGTTCGCCGCCGAGATACGCAAGAAACGGGCGGA
>NZ_JAWQFN010000028.1:0-10487 GCF_033436765.1 Defluviimonas sp. D31 | reverse complement strand
GAGTGAACCCTGCCGGGACACAGATGCCAGCGCGGTCAAGCCGCCTGAAGGACTTCACATATGCAACCCGATTAGCGAAGACGAGTTCGAATTGGTCTGACATCACCACAAGAAACAGCGCCGCGACAATCGCGAGGTTGACCGCTCCCGCCGCTGCGGCGGCCAGGAAGGTCAAGTCGTAGGTCCCCGTCAGGTCGAAGAGCAGCCCGCCGGCATAGCCGCCTATTCCGTGTCCGGCCCATGCAAAGGCGAGGATCAGTCCCGTCGCACCCGCCCGCGCGGACGTGGGCGTTAGGAAGCGGATCGTGGTCAGAACCCCGGTCATGACGCCGGCATAGCCGAATCCATAGATCGGCGCGAATACTTATAGCAGCGTCAGATCCCCGATCCGCGTGAAGAGGAACACCAATGCGGTCTGCCAGGCAGAAGCGGCGAGATAGGCGGGGATTGCGCCGATCATGTCGGCAAGCCTGCCGAACGCGACCCGTCCCGCGATGGCCGCGACCATCATCACGAAGACCACGCTTCCCGCCTCTGGCGCAGGAATGCCGCAGCCCTGGATCAGGGGCATCAGATGCATCAGCGGCACCGACATGAGGCTGCAGCAGAGGAGGACCGCCGCGCTCATCAAGACGATCGCCGTCGGAAGCGGCAGAGCCGTGCCCGCCGCGGCGCTGACCGCCGCCGGGACGATCCTCGGTCGAGGTGCGGGCATGCGCATGAGGAGTGCGAGCGGCACGAGTGCCGCCAAGGCAAAAAGACCGTAGCCCAGAAACGCGCCGCGCCAGCCGAAGGTCTCGATCATGAGCGTATTGGCGAAGGGAACGCCGCCCTGTCCGATCGCCTGACCAGCCGAGGCGGTGCCGATGGCAAGCCCGGCCCGGGCGTGGAACCAGCTTCCCACCAGGGCAAAGAGCGGCGCGAAGGTCGCCCCGCCGCCAAGCGCGCCGGTCAAGAACAAGATCGCATAAAGCTGCCAGAGCGCGTCTGCCCGCGACGCCGCAACAAAACCGAGGCCAGTCATGATCGCGCCGATCACGATCACCGTGCGCATGTTGAACCGGTCGGCGGCGAAGCCCATTACGACCCCGCCGAGCGCGATACCGATCAGCCCGGCGGTGTTGACGAGCGCGATGTCGCCCCGACTCCAGCCGAACTCGGCTTCAAGCGGGGCAAAGAAGGCCGAGAGGCCGTTGACGAGCTGGCCCATTACCACGGCAAGCATAACCGAGGCAGCGGCGACGATGATCCAGCGATAGGCGGGGCGGGATTGGAGGCTGCGAAACATGTGCGGTCCTATGTTTTCTGTTAGGCCGCCTTCGGCTTGCGTGGATGCAGCCAGGCGGGGAGGAACCCATAGGCGTTACCGACGGCGGCGGTGTCGACGTCTCGCCCGACATCGGCCAGTAGCCGACGCAGCGTTCCGTCATTGAAGACATCGAACGTCTCCGTGGCACCGCCGATATGGCGGCCGGCGACGAAGACCTGCGGGATCGTGGCCGCGCCGGTTTTCTTGGCCAGTGCTTGCCGCAAAGCGCCGCCCCGGTCGTTCTCGCGGTAGGATGGACAATCGAGATCGACCGAACGGTAGGCGATGCCCGCCGCGGCAAAGAGCTTGCGGACCGACCAGCTGAACTCGCACCATTCGAGAGCGAACATCACGACCGGGTCATCAGGGTCGGAGATCAGTTCCTCGAGATGGGCGACGGCCTCTTCGGACGGTTCCGCCAGTCCCGGCTTAGGGGCAGGCGTGGCCGCGGCATCGAAGCGGAAGCGCGGCGTCGAGGCGGCGATTATGGCCTCCTCATCATCCATCACCTCGCCGATATGAGCGAAGAGTGGGGTGGAGAGGTAGCGCTCGCCGGTGTCCGGCAGCATGGCAAGGATGCGCGAACCTTTCGGCGCGCGGCGTGCAACTTCCAGAGCGGCGGCGAAGGTGGCACCTCCCGAGGTTCCACAGAGGATGCCCTCCGCGCGTGCGAGATCCTGCGCGCATTTCAATGCGTCATCGCCCGGCACGGGCTGGATCTCGTCGATGTGCTTCGCCATCATCGCGTCGTTCGCGAGTTTGGGGATGAAGTCCGGCGTCCAGCCCTGCACAAGGTGCGGGCGGAAGGCCGGGTGGCTCGCGGCCGGGCTGCCGTCTTCCGCGTAACTCTGAGGGATGCCAGAGGCGAGGATCGGCGCGTTGTCGGGTTCCGCGGCAATGATCCGTGTCGTCGGGCTCTTTGTCTTGAGGACGCGCGCGACCCCCTTCATCGTGCCGCCGGTGCCGAGGCCCGACACGAAATAGTCCAGCGGTGCATCGCTGAAGTCGCGCAGGATCTCCTCGGCCGTCGTGCGGGAATGGATGTCCGGCCCGGCCTCGTTCTCGAACTGGCGGCAGAGGAACCAGCCATGCTTGTCGGCCAGTTCGCGCGCCTTGGCGATCATGCCGGAGCCCTTTTCGGAGGCGGGTGTCAGGATGACCTTCGCGCCGAGAAAGCGCATGAGCTTGCGCCGCTCGACCGAAAAGCTCTCGGCCATGGTGACGACCAGGGGATAGCCCTTGGCAGCGCAGACCATCGCCAGACCAATTCCGGTGTTGCCCGAAGTGGCCTCGATGATGGTCTGGCCGGGCTTCAGCGTTCCGTCGCGCTCCGCGGTCTCGATGATGCCGAGCGCGAGGCGGTCCTTGACCGACCCCATCGGATTGAAGGCTTCAAGCTTGACGTAGAGTTCGATGCCCTCCGGCGCGAGGTTGTTGATCCGGACCGTCGGCGTGTCGCCGATGGTGTGGAGAATGTTTAAACGGCGATTGCTCATGTCAATTCCTTGAAGAAACGGAGCTGTGGGATTGGAAAACGGCAGCCGTGGCAGCGCCTGCGGCATCGCTAGGGGGTCTGTGTGCGCCGGCGCGGCTACGGACTGCAGAACCCAATGATCTCGGCGCCGGGATCGGCGGCTTGCGCCATGTCGGTATGGGCGAAGACAGGAGCCGTGTCTGGAACGATAAGGAACGGCTCGTCCGCGACATCAGGGTTGGCCGCCACGGCATCACGCAGGGGCGCCGTCGACATTTGGCGGACGGTGGCGGTCGTTTCGGAGGCAAGGTCATGTTGGCATCCACTGCGAAGTTGATGCCGCCAAGGTGTACTATCGGCGTTTCAGCGTGTTTTCACGCGATCCGTTGTGAAGCTTCAATTGTTTCAGTCCGAATGCCGTATGCGCGGCAATGAGTTGAGGGCGACGCCGTGCGCTTCGGGCGCGCCCCGTGTTTCAGCAGTTTCGGCGGAGAATGCAGAACCGAAGCAAGTGAAACCAATATCGCCTTTGCGCGACATCACTTGGAAAAGTTGGCCGGCTAGAACGGTTGCATCGAAACCGATCAAGGAGCCATCAGATGAAAGCCATCAATGATCTGTACCAATCGCTGTCCCGCTTGCGGGAAGAGCGGCGCAACTACCGCATGATCAATGACCTGCCGAACCACATCGCAAACGACATCGGCCTCCGCGTCGATCACGATGCGCGCCGCGCCTATCGTCCCTGACGACCCGCTCCCGTTGTACGCCTATCCCCGACTGACCCGCCCTTGGCCGGCGGGTCTTTTTTTGTGTGGGGCGTGGGATAAGAAAAACCCGCCCGAAGGCGGGTTTTTATTTGCGAGGCACCGATCACGCTGCCTTCGGTAGATCCCGACTGGAGCCGGCAACCCAGCGTTGGTTCGCCTTCATGGTTCGGTTGAGGGCACGGTGGATGTTCTGCACCTCACCCATCGTACCGTCGAGCCCCGCCAGCCGGTCGGTCAGGGCGAAGAAATCGGACGACAGCGAATCCCGTAGCGCGGGATAATCGGCTACTGTGCCTGCTATGACCGCATCCGCCAGGATCTCGGCGTCGCGGAGAGCGTCTGTTATGCCATGCGCGCTGATCGGATCACGGAAATAACCGGCATCGCCAACGAGCGCCCAGCCCGGCCCCGCCGACTGACGGAAGAATCCGGGAAGGCCGGAAAATAGGACAGGAACACCTGTCGGCTGAACCCCAGCAAGATCGTCAGCCAGTGCAGGCACGAAGCGGCTGGCGATCTGCTGCAGGTTCAGCGGGCCGGCCTTTCGCAATTCGGCCTGCGCCTCGGGCGGCAACCCGACGAAGACGCAGGAAAGCCCCTCATTGGTAGGGATCACACCGCCTGCGGCGCCGGGCGCGAAATGCCAACGGTAGCCTCGGTTGGGCAGGCCGCGCACATATTGGTAGAGGCAGGAAATGGTGTTCTGCGCCGTTCGCATCACTCGCGCACCCGCCGCCCGCGCGACCGTCGACCGGCGGCCGTCCGCCCCGATCACGATAGGGGCGTGCAACTCCTCGATGACACCCGCGGGGGTCTGGACCTTCGCGCCGATTGCCCGCCCCAAATCGTCGGTGACGAACCCAACGAATCCGGTACCGTAGCGAAGTTCGGCGCCGGCGACCGCTGCCGCATTGGCAAGCGTGGCATCCAGGAGCGTGCGGCGCGGCGCATAGAGGGAGGCTATCCCGTCTTCATCCTTGAGGTCGATGTCGAGCACCTCGCCGTCATAGATGAAGCTCGTCCGCCGCACTGCGGGCGTTCCCGCACCGATGATGGCGTGGAGAAGACCCCATTTGCGCAGCTGGAACACGCCGGCGCGCATGAGAGCGTGGGTCGACATCGTGTCGGTCCCGGGTTGGTCATGGTCGACGACAACCACCCTGGCGCCACGCCTCGCGAGCAGCATGGCGGTTGAGGCGCCGGCGCAGCGGGCGCCGACGACGATGACGTCATACGAGTTATCTCTGATATTTCGGATCATATCTTCCTCTCATGCTGCAATGCTTCGTGAAATGCTCAGATGCGCCGCGACGCGTTCGGCGATCGCCCCGGCGTCCCGGCCTGTTCCGTAGATGAAGGCCGAACTCCTTTGGCGCATGAACGGCAGGCCCAGTGTGAACAACCCAGGCTCCGGCGTGAGGCCGCCGACCTGAAGGATGTCGCCCCGCGGGCCGAACACCGGCAGCCGCAGCCAGGGATAGGAACGGCGGAACCCGGTGGCCCACACCACGGTCTTGATACCTGCGTCCCGCAAGTTCAGCTCGGTCGGTCCGTCGCCGATGTCCGGTTGCGGTTTCGACGCTTCGAGACATTGCGGCGCGTGGAAACCCATCTCGGATATGTATTGGTCGATCATGGAAAGAAGCCGGTGCCGCCGCGCTTCAGCGGCGTCGACGGCCTCTCGCAGGGAATCGGCGAAACGCACGGTTCCCGACGACGCGCCCAACGCTCGGCCGGCGATGTTGACCCCGAGCGCCTTCAGCCGATCGAGGCCGATCTCCTGCCCGCCATCGCTGCCGGTCAACTGGAACGACGGCAGCGCCGACCGCCCGTCAGAGACCATCGGGTCGCGCGGTTCATAGAGAAATCCGGTGCGGTCGAGCCAGTCGAAGAGGTCTCGCCCCCGGTAGCGGCGCGGCGAGCGGACATGACGTCCGACCGCGATCGTGACCGGCCGGCCCGACGCGCGGATCTCCTTGGCGAACTGTACGCCCGTGGCGGAAGCGCCGACGATGAGAACGGCACCCTCGTCGAGCGTGTCAGGCCCGGTATAGTTGCGGGTCGTAACCTGACGGATGCTGCTTGGCAGCTGCTCGGCCCAGGGGGGGATCGCCGGCTCATCACACGCGCCGGTCGCCACTACGACGGCGCGGGCAGAAAAGTCGTCACCAGCCGTGCGAACCAGGAAGCGCCCGCCCGCCCGCATGACCGACAGCACCTCGCACGACGTCCGGATCGGCGCCGCGGAGCCGCGCCCATAGGCGTCCAGAAGTCCGGCAAACTCGCCCGCTCGCATGAACCCCTCGGGGGCGGGCAGTGCGTCGAGGCCGGGGAGGCGGGTCATGAAGTTGGGCGACAGGAGCCTCAGCTCCGGCCAGCGCTCCGAGAGCCAGCGCTCACCCACACGGCCGCGTTCCAGTACGACGTGGTCGATGCCCTTTTCGGTCAGGCAATGGCTAAGCGCCAATCCGGCCTGGCCCGCCCCAATGATAACTGTGTCCACGCGAAGCGCCATGTCGTGTTTCCGTTGTTTTGCTGGCCTTCCTTGCCGCGCGCGTGTTTCAGGCGAACTGCGGGCGGCGGAGGAAAGGGTTTCAATTGTTTACAAGACGCGATGTTCTTGCGCCGTGCACAAAAACGTCCGGAGGAGGGTAGCCAGCGGGCGTCCTCGTGAGGTGGCTGGTCTGATCTCAGGCGGCCATTCCTTGGGCCGAGGGCTCGGCCTCGTCCAGGCCGTCCTCGAATGGCAAGTCGCTCTTTTCGTTCCACCAGGCGATGAAGGCGCGGATCGCCTCCTTGCTGTCCATCAGGGCAGAGCCGTTTTCGCAGCCCTCCATCTTGCGTGTCTTCCACATGGTTCTTCTCCTCCTGTCAGGGGAGTGGGAGGCAGGCACACCAGGTGCCGGCCAACCCGTTTTCAGTTCGCGATTGCGGCAACGGTGACTGGCACGCCGTTCGTCAGCACGTCGAAGACGGCCGAACGGGCAACCGACTGGTGCACGATCTGCTCAAGCACCTCGTCGGACGCGTCACCCTTGATCTTGAAGGTGGCGCGGATTCCCGAGAAGCCGTTCCGCACGGTCTTGTCGAGGCCGAGAATGCCTTTGAGGTTGATGTCGCCTTCGATCGCGGTTTCGACCGAGTGAAGCTTGACCTGGCGGATCGAGGCGATGTTGCCGATGCCTGCGGTGATGCAGGCGGACAGCCCCGCGAGCAGCATCTCGACCGGCGTCGCGCCATTGTCGCCGCCGCACAGCACCTGAGGGTGATCGCCGTCGATGCTGTAGGTGTCCTTGTGCTCCATTTCGGACATTGCGCCGAAGAAGCCCGAGAAGCTGGTGCGGGAATGCGTTCCCGAAAGCCATTCGCCATTGGCGCGGAACGTGAACTTCGCGATGTCGGGCGACTTGCCAACGACTCCGAGCGTGGCGACGAAGGTCGGCACGTCGACGCCGTTTATCGCGACCTTGGCGGGCTTGTTGACTGTTGCGGTTGTCATGATCTGGTCTCCTGTCATTCGTGTAGGTTTGCGCGGACGAACCCTTCGCCCGATGGACAGAAGACCTACGGCCGCCATGTTTCAGGCGAATTGCGTGACATGTTTCAATGGTTTCGGGTTTGAATGATTGCGCCCGCGCAATTATTACGGCGCTGCCCCAATGCCGGCACGCGCCGCGGTGACCTGGATCTTGTCTACTTTTCCGCTGCGTCGGCACTCAGCCTGGCGAAGAAGTCGAGATAGTGTTTCTCCAGCCGGTCGATGACATGCGAGCGCTTCGCGTAGGACCGCTCTAGCCTGATGTTCAGGTGCTTCATAACCGGGAAACCGTCCTCTTCCAGATAGGCGCGCTCGCCTTCGACCATGCTGCCCTCGACCAGGACGGCGACGCAGAGATTTGCTGTGACCGCCTGATGCTGGGCATGGACGCTGCGGCACACGCAGACCGGCCGATAGTGCCGGCCCATGGCTTCAAGCGCCGCGACAAGCGGTAACTCGTCCTGGTTGCGCTCGTCCCAGACCGCGACGGGCAGCGGATCGACCTTGCTCAGGTTGACCGCAGACGGCCCCACCACGACGAGCCGGTCGGTGAACGCCACGGGTCCGCGGGTGGGGCAGTTGCCCTCGGTCACGAAGGCCAGATCGACCGATCCGTTGGCGATCCGCCGCGACAGATCGAGCGAACCGTCGATCACGATGCTTATAGTGCCCTGTGGCAGGAGGTTCCTGAACTCTATCAGTACGTCTTTGAGAATTCGGTTCACATAGGCATCCGCCACCCCGACGACGACGACCCCCTCGAAGGCCGTGCGCCGGAACATGGCCATTGCCTCATCGTGCATATCCACGATCTCTCGCGCCGGACGCAGCAGCGACTTCCCGTATTCCGTGAGGCTGACCGGCGTTGCCGACCGGTCGACAAGTGGCTGTCCGAAGGCGTCCTCCAGCCGCTTGATCTGTTGGCTTACTGCCGACTGGGTTCGACCGACGATTTCGGCCGCAGATGTGAAACCACCGGAATCGGCTATGGCGAGGAACGTGCGATAGAGCTCCAAGTCCATTAGCAATCCTTATTGGGTGTATGCGAACAATTCGTTTGATATTGACGCATCGATCAATAAAAAATTGCCCACGTTCCGATCAGAGGCCAGTCAACCTGTAACAAGTCGAACCCCTGAAATTGGGATCGGAGCGAAGCGACAGAACCAAACAAGGACGATCTGACCGAATACATAACACAAAGAGCTTTTCAGCTCTAAGTAATTGGTTTGTGTCTAACGCATGGGCCGGAGCGGATCTGTTCGGTCTCATGGCATTCCGGTGGCGCGCGTTGCTTGTGTTCACGCCGATCCATGTCGGCCGCGCCACCAACCACCTCTGGATACCGGACCGGCCCGATTTCGGGCGGCTCCGCTCTCAACGGGCGGTCACGCTCGACGTGTGACCTGAAAAGAAGGAAACGTCACTATGAACGCACCTTTGAATGCTACTATTTCGCGGCAGGATACTGTGCCCGTCGCGCTGAACGCTTCCCACGCCATGGTTGCGCCCACAAGCGGGGCCAGACTACCGCTTGCGCTCCCGAAACGGCCGGCATCGGTCCGAACCTTAGACCGAACGCCGGGCGGCGTACCCGCCGCCACCGCGATGGACAGGCTTGACGCCTCGCGGGAGAGCCGCACCGGTTACATCGCCATCTTATTCGACAGGATGCGCGCCACCATCAGGAGTATTTCGGCGACAAGGAACGCTCGCGCCGAAACCCGCGCCGGGCGGATCGGCGACGCCGAGATGATCAGCCTCGGCGACCATGTGCTCCGGGACATTGGGCTCACTCGAGGTCAGACCAACGCGGCTTCGCTCAACGCGCACCTGCGCTTCCCGCGTGTCTGATCTCAGGAAACGCGGGAAGCGCGGTTCACGCGCACTCCCGGAAGATTGAAGAGGAACAAAACATGCCTGCCACCTCCCTGGCATACGAACATTCCAATTCCGGTCAAGCGCCGGCCGTCCAGATCGACGTCGGCTCCTTCATCGCGCTTATGAGCATGGTCGCCAAGCATGTCGACATCACGTCCTTCCAGGGGCAGACAGCGGCAGCTGCCGCCCCGACCGAAGGGCGCGTTACCAAGCTCAAGCGCGCGAGCGCGGGTGACCGGAAGCATCTTCGCTCCGTGGTAACCTCGACCGAAGATTCCCTTGGTGCTCCGGATGTGTCCTTGGTAAGCATGTTGATCGATGCGCTCGCCCCGACGACGGGTGCGGCCGATGCCGTGCCACTCAAGGCATCCGAGACCGAGCGGATCTACCCCTTCGGCAAGACTTGGCTGCATGTAGATGCCGCGAAGCTGGTCGACTCCGAAGGCGCGGAAGTGCCTTTGACGGCGATGGAGTTCCGGCTGCTCAAGCTATTAGCCGAGAATCGTGGCCGGGTCTTGAACCGCGACCAGATACTCGAGGGCGCGCATGACCGATCATGGGAGCCGTTCGACCGGTCCATCGATATCCGAATTTCGCGCATCCGAAAAAAGATCGAGCGCAATCCCCAGAAGCCCGAGGCCATTCGCACGGTTCGCGGCATCGGGTACATCTACGATCCCGCGTGATCTGCGCACCTCATCAAGCAAGGCACCGAAACACGGCGGGGGGACTCCAAAGTTCCCCCCGTTTTGATTCGAGGCGCCGAACTTGCCAAAGAAGCGGTACGTCGCGGTTCAAAACCATGAGGTTCAGCCAACAAAGATGCTTTTTAGAAACGCCTTGAGCGCCACATGGGCCCCGGCCGGGTGGTGTCAGACCAATTCGAACCCGTCTCCACAAGGGCAGGGTCGCTGTCCCTTATGACGCGCCGAGGCCGCGCCACTCGGCGAGAGCGGCGGCGCGGTTGAGCTTGAAGTTTTGTCGCGAATAGAGGTGGCGTTCCTGACTGAAATGANTCGCTGTCCCTTATGACGCGCCGAGGCCGCGCCACTCGGCGAGAGCGGCGGCGCGGTTGAGCTTGAAGTTTTGTCGCGAATAGAGGTGGCGTTCCTGACTGAAATGATTGACGGCCGAGGCGTGGACGGACGCGAACATCTGCAGACTTCGCATCCTCCGAAACCGCTGCATCGCCCGTTCTCGTCGTCGGGATGGGAGGTGCGAATTCTCCGCCCGATTGTTGAGCCAGCGACCAGTTGCCTGGCGGTCGGTCGCACCGACCTCCTTCAATGCGGCGCTATAGGAGCGCAGTTTGTCGGTGACGAAAATGTGCGGTCGACCATAGCGCTTCATTGATTTCTTGAGGAATTTCAATGCCGACTTCTTGTCCCGCGTCTTTGTCACGAAGCTCTCTAGGCTCCAGACTCATTGATTTTCAAAGCCAGAACATGACGGTTGCGGCGAGGGCGACGGCGGACAGGAAGACCTTTGGGCATCGATCGTAGCGGGTTGCAACGC
>NZ_JAWQFN010000027.1:0-10718 GCF_033436765.1 Defluviimonas sp. D31 | reverse complement strand
GTATCCGTAACGTCCGTATTGGCGCGCCAGTTCGATCATGTCGGCCACCAGAAGCTCCTCATCGGCACGACCCCTCGGTCGATGTCGCTGAGTGGATCGATGCTGGCCAAGGGCCTGACAAGCCCGACGCTCCGATACTGCCAGCCGCGTGCGGACATGATCGATGCAGGCGCGGCGACGCGAAGGGCTCAGAAGTTTCCCCGGGCGGCCTCGGTGAGGATCAGTTTGTCCAAGGTCAAGTCCGAGACGGCCTTCCTCAGCCGCTCCCTCGCCATTGGGCTCGAACCAATGGCGCCGCAATGGCTCGANCGGCGACGCGAAGGGCTCAGAAGTTTCCCCGGGCGGCCTCGGTGAGGATCAGTTTGTCCAAGGTCAAGTCCGAGACGGCCTTCCTCAGCCGCTCCCTCGCCATTGGGCTCGAACCAATGGCGCCGCAATGGCTCGATCCTTCTGCAGCCGCTTCAGCTCCCTCAGCTGGTCGGTTCCCATCCCGCCATACTGCTTGCCCCAGCGGTAGTAGGTCTGCTCGGTTACCCGCACTTCGCGGATCGCATCCACGCGCGCCATTCCCTGACCCACCAGCACGTCAACCTGCCGTAGCTTCGTGACAATCTCTTCCGGCTTGTGTCGCTTGTTCGCCATTCCTGGTCCTCCGTTCCCTAAACATAGCGGTGGACCAATTCAGTTGGGGAGGCTCAACTTTTGCCGGACACGCTCGGAATTCTCAGGAACCCACACGGGCGGACTTCGTCTCCCGCCTATCCCTTGCACGCGAGTTGATCACCCTGCAGCCTTGCCAGCGCGCAGCCGCGCTATCCGTTCCCGCAAGCTTTGGAACACCACGTAGAGCGCTGGAATCACGAAAATTCCAACCACAGCCGCAGCGAGCATCCCGCCCGCCACGCCGGTTCCGACCGACCGGCGCGAGATCATCGAAGCCCCTGTCGCTGTCACCAGCGGGATGAGTCCGGCGATGAAGGCGAGGCTGGTCATCATCACCGCCCGGAAGCGTTCCCTCGCCCCTTCGATGGCGGCATCTGTCACCGCCATCCCCTCCTCGCGCCGCGCCTTGGAAAACTCCACGATCAGGATAGCGTTCTTGGCCGCCAGAGCGACCAGAACGACAAGGCCGACCTGGGCGTAGATGTTGAAAGGCAAGCCGGCAAGCCAGACTGACCCCATTGTGCCCGCCACGCCGAAGGCGACGGACAGCATCACCGGCACCGGTATCGTCCAACTTTCATAAAGTGCCACCAGGAAGAGATACGCAAATAGAAGCGCGAGCATCAGGATCTGGGCGGTCTGGCCCGAGGCTTCCTTTTCCTGAAGCGCCGTGCCCGTCCATTCGTAGCCGTAGCCGTCGGGCAGCGTCGTTGCCGCAACCTCCTCCATCGAAGCGATCGCTTGTCCCGAGGATTTGCCCTCTGCCGGGTTGCCCATGACCGTTGCGGATCGTGTGTTGTTGTAGCGTTGAAGAAGCGAAGGGCCGACTGTGAATTCCGGTGTCGCAACCGCGCCCATCGCGACCATCTCGCCACTGCGCGAACGGACATGGATTCGCGCGATGTTGTCGACGGAACTGCGGTCGACCTCGCGCCCCGTGAGCTGGACCTGCCAAGCCCGCCCGAAAAGGTTGAAATCGTTGATATAGGCCGAGCCAAGGATCGATTGGAGAGTGCCGAACACGTCGGAAAGCGAGACGCCGAGCGCATAGAGCCGGTCGCGGTCGATGTTCAGGAAGATCTGCGGCGTCGAGGTCGAGAAGGTCGTGTTGACCCCGTCCAAGCCCTCGTTCTGGTTCGCCGCGACGGTCAGCCCG
This sequence comes from Defluviimonas sp. D31, assembly GCF_033436765.1. NCBI lineage: Bacteria > Pseudomonadati > Pseudomonadota > Alphaproteobacteria > Rhodobacterales > Paracoccaceae > Albidovulum > Defluviimonas sp. D31. The sequence continues at coordinate 8,899 of NZ_JAWQFN010000027.1, read as the reverse complement.
CGCGCAGTTTCGGCAAGTTCGACCGGGTCGCGGCCCTGCCGGTCCAGAAGCTGGAACTCGAAGCCGGACCCGGTTCCAAGGCCGGAGATCGGCGGCAGGTTGAAGGGCAGGACCTGCGCCTCCCTCAGCGCGGCACCACTGATGTAAGTTTGCCGGATCGCGGCGAAGACGGATTTCGCCAGCGCCTCGCGCTCGGCGAAGGGTTGCAGCGTCACCAGGGTAAAGCCAGCGTTGGATTTCGCCAGCCCGTCGATGATCGAGAAGCCCGAAAGGCTCGTCACGCTCTGTACACCTGGAAGGTCCTTGACGATCTCGTAGACCTGACGCTGCGCCTCGACCGTCCGGTTGACCGAGGCGGCATCCGGCAGGCGCGTCTCGATCATGAAGTAGCCCTGGTCTTCCGCCGGCAGGAAACCCGTCGGAACGACCTTGAACAGGAACCCTGTCAGGGCAATGGCCCCGGCGAGAAGCAGGAGGCCAAGCACGGCGCGCCGCGCGATGGCGCCTGCAACGCGGCCATAACCGTCGCGCGCCTTGTCGATCCCGCGCGAAATCATGCCCATCACGCCCTTCTTCGGCCCGTGGTGCGGCGACAGGATGATGGCGCAAAGCGCGGGCGACAGCGTCAGCGCATTGATTGCAGAAATCACCATGGAGACCGAAACGGTCACCGCGAACTGCTGGTAGAGCTGGCCCGAGATGCCCGGGATGAACGCGACGGGCACGAAGACCGACAGAAGGACGAGCGTGATTGCCACGATGGCGCCGGTGATTTCGCCCATCGCGGCCCGCGCGGCTTCGGTAGGGGACATGCCCGGATTGGCGGCCATCTTGGCCTCCACTGCCTCCACTACGACAATGGCGTCGTCCACCACGATCCCGATCGCAAGAACCATGGCCAGCAGCGAGATCGTGTTGATCGTGAAGCCGAATGCCTGCAACGCCGCGAAGGTGCCCACGAGCGCGACCGGGACCGCAACGATGGGAATAATCGTCGCGCGCAGGCTGCCGAGGAAGACGAAGACCACGATGACCACGAGCACGAAGGCTTCGATCAGCGTGTGCTCGACTTCCGCGATGCTTTCCTCGACGAAGACCGAGTTGTCGCCGACGACTTCAAAACTCACGCCCTCCGGGAAGGTCGCGCTCAACTCCTCCATGACGCGCTTTGCGCCTTCGGCCGCCGCAAGGGAGTTCGAGCCGGGCGCGAGGTAAAGCCCGATCAGCGTGGCGGGCGCGCCGTTGAACGTGGTCTGCACATCGGAATTGCGTTCGCCCAGCCGAACCTCCGCGACGTCGCCGATCGTCACGACCGAGCCATCGGGGTTGGACCGGACGATGATGCGGGCGAACTCCTCCGGATCGGAGAGCCGCCCCTGCGTCTCGATGTTGAGTTGCAGGCCGGGGTCATCGACCATGGGCTGCGCGCCGATACGGCCCAGCGCCGCTTGCAGGTTCTGCGCCTTCAGCGCCGCCGACACGTCGGACGGCGTCATTCCCAGCGCGGTCAGACGGTTGGCGTCAAGGATGACGCGCATCGCGAATTCGTTCGAAGAAAAGATGGTGGCGTCTCCGATGCCCGGAACACGCTTCAGCGCGTCCAGGAGGTATATCCGGGCGAAGTTGGTCTGCGTGGCCGCGTCGACCGATGCGTCGGGCGAATAGAGCGCGAAGGCGACAAGCAGCGCGGTCGACTTCTTTGCGACCTTGACACCGGTCTGGCGCACCTCCTGCGGCAGCAGGGGCTCGGCCAGCGCCACGCGGTTCTGGACGTTGACCGTGGCGATGTCGGGATCTGTTCCGACCGCGAAGGTGACGCTCAGCGAATAACTCCCATCGGCGCCGGATGTCGACTTCATGTAGATCGAGTCCTCGACGCCGATGACCTTGTCCTCGATCACCTGGGCGACGGTCTGTTCCGTCACCGCGGCCCCGGCGCCGGGGTAGACCGCGGTGACCGACACCTGGGGCGGCACGATGTCGGGAAACTGCTCGACTGGCATGGACCGCATCGCGATCAGGCCAGCCAGGAAAAGCACGATGGAAATGACGGCCGCGAGCCGCGGGCGGGAGATAAAGACGTCGGAGATCATAGCTCAGTTGTCCCCTGCGGGCGCGGCGTCCACGGTGGCGCCGGGGCGGGCCTTGTTCACACCTTCGGTGATGACCATCTCGCCGGCGTCAAGACCGGATACGACAATCGTACGTCCCGCAGTCGTCGCCCCGGCATCGATGCGGCGCTGTTCAACAACGGACTCGGAATCGACGACCATCACATAGGCGCCGGTCAGGTCGCGCAGCACCGCCTGCTGCGGCACTGTCAGCGCCATTTCCGGCTCGGCACCCCGGACAGTGACCGTCACCAAAGCGCCGTCCCGCAGGACGCCTTCAGTGTTGGCAAAGTTCGCACGGATAAGCACGGTATCGGTGGACTGACTGACCGACACGTCTGCGAAATCCACGATGCCCGGCACCGGATAGACCGACCCGTTGCCCAAAATCAGCTCGACCGAGAAAACCTCGTTTTCGCCGCTCAACGATGCCCTGTCACGCAGGTCGAGAAGATCGCGTTCCGGAATCGGGAACTGTACGCTCATCGGATCGGTTCGGACGAGTGGGACGAGTGTACCTGTGTCGGGACCTATCAGCGCACCGACATCGATAGCGGACAGACCTACACGACCGGCGAAGGGTGCATTTATCTCGGTATAAGACAGGTTCAGCGCGGCAAGGTCGCGCTGAGCATCGGCTCGCTGGACTTCGGCGGTAGCTTGCTGCGCCTCGGCGGTGGCACGGTCGAGCTGCGACTGCGCGGACACCTGACGCGCGACCAGTTCCTCCTGCCGGTCACGTTCGATGAAGGCGAGCCGCTCGCTTGCCCTCGCACTATCCAGGACCGCTTCAGCCTGCGCGAGCGACGCCTGGTATTCCTCCGGCTCGATGCGGTAGAGAACCGAACCTTCCTCCACCGTTCCGCCTTCGGTGAAGCCTATTTCTTTCACGAAGCCGCTGACGCGCGCACGGATGTTGACTTTCTGTACGGCCACGACACGGCCATTGAACGATGCGCTTTTGGCGACCGCCGTCACCTCGGCGGGGGCGACCGTAACGGCCGGCACCAACGACGGCGTGGATTGAGCCTGGGCGGGTTGCAGCGTGCAAAGAACGACTGCCATGGCAATGGGAAGGCCGTGCTTTCGGATCTTTGATGCCTTGCCCCGAGACGCATCTTTCCTCGAAATCAACTGCATCCTGCCCCCAATAGATTTACGAGTATTGTCAGAGCAATTGAACCTAGCCGACCCTCCCTGCCCCCTCTTCTATCGAAAGAAGGTACAAAGAATTGATCTGTAAGGGGAAAGACCTTGCAGAGCGCCGACGAGACCAACAACCGAGCCATCGCAATCGTAACAGATCAAGTTCTTCTGACAACACCCGGTGGACCAATTCAGTTGGTGAGGCTCAAAACCTCTCGATCGACGCGACTAGACGGTTTCGCCACGGCTCATCCGATCAAGAAACAGCCTGGCGTCTTCCAAGATCGCGACCCGTTTTCGGGCATCCATCCTGTCCCACGTCCGGTACATCTGCGCCATGCGCGGGTTACCTTCTAACCGGTCGCGATGGCGAGACAGGAAGTGCCAGTACAGCAGGTTGAACGGACAGGCATCGTCTCCAACCTTGCTCTTCACCGAGTATCGGCACGCCCCGCAGTAATCCGACATCCGGTCGATATAGTTGCCGGAGGAGATGTAGGGCTTGGAGGCGAAGAGCCCGCCATCGGCAAACTGGCTCATGCCGAGCGTATTCGGGGCCTCGACCCATTCAAAGGCGTCGGCATACACGGCGAGGTACCACTCATGGACCTGTGCCGGATCGATCCCTGCGAGAAGCGCGAAATTCCCGGTGACCATCAGCCGCTGGATGTGGTGCGCATAGGCCTCGTCACGGGTCTGGCTGACTGCCTCGCGGAGGCAGACCATCCCGGTCTCCGCGCCCCAGTAGAGTGCGGGCAGGTCCCTGTCATGACCGAGCGCATTGCGACGGGTGTAGCCGGGACCCTCGCGAAAGTAGATTCCCCGGACGAACTCCCGCCAGCCGATAATCTGCCGGATGAAGCCCTCCGCCGCGTTGAGGGGCACACGACCAGCCTTCCAGTCGGCCTCCACGCGCCGGCAGACGTCCAATGGATCCAGCAGGCCGATGTTGAGGTAGGTCGAAATCAGGGAGTGGTAGAGAAACGGCCGCCCCGCCAGCATGGCATCCTGATAGTCGCCAAAGGCGGGTAGCCCAGTTTCGATGAAATGTGCCAGAGCCGCTTCGGCCTGCGGAGCATCCGTCGCGAGGCCGAAAGGGTGAAGACGGCCGAAGTTCTTGCCGAACCGGGTCTCGACAAGGTCAAGAACCTCAGCGACCGGTTCATCAGGATCGAAACGCAACGGTGCCGGAAGAAACAGGTCATCACGTGCCGGTTTGCGGTTCTCACGATCAAAGTTCCACTTGCCGCCCGCCGGTCTGTCGCCCTCCATAAGCAATCCAGTCCGACGTCGCATTTCGCGATAGAAATAGTCCATGCGCAACTGTTTGCGCCCTTCGGCCCAGCGGTCGAAATCGGCGTGGCTGGCAAGGAAACGGTCGTCCTCCAGCATCTCCAGATCAAGCGGAACGGTCTCCAGCGCTTCGATCAGCCGCCATTCACCGGGGCGGGTTGCCACGGCTCGGCGCGCCCCGGTCTGGGAAGCCCGCCGCAGCAATTCTGCCGGGATCGAGCCCGTGTTCTGCGGATCGTTCAGCTTGGTATAGGCAACCTGCCAGCCCTCAGCGCGTAGACGCCCGGCGAATTTACGCATCGCCGCCAGGATCAATGCGATTTTTTTTGGATGATGGAGCACATATCGCGCCTCGGTCGCGACTTCGGCCATTACAACGAGGTCCTGCGCCTTGTCGGCATGGCGCAGCGCCGCAATGCTTGGGGTCAACTGGTCACCGAGGACAAGGACCAGCCTCACCACGGCACCTCAGCGCCGGACCAGTCGTAGAATCGGCCGGTATGCTCGGGACCGATGCCGTCGATCACGCGCAGCAGGTTTTTCGCGGCAACCTCCGGCGCAACCTTCCGGTGCCCGGGATAGTTGCTGGTGAAAGGCGTCGCGACCGTTCCGGGATGCAGGGCTACGACAGCAGCATCCTTGAGCCTTCGTCCAATCTCGATCGCGGCCGTCCGCACGATCTGATTGGCGGCGGCCTTGGAGGCACGGTAGGAATACCACCCCCCTATACCGTTGTCGCCGATGGACCCGACGCGAGCCGTCAGCACGGCCACGACTGATCGGCCATTGCGCGGCAGCAATCGGGGTGCGTGCCGCAGGATGAGCGCCGGCCCGATGGTATTGACGGCCAGAACCTCCGCCATCCGAGCCGCATCGATCTGGTCCAGAGATTTTTCAGGGCCGGTGCTGTCCGGCGTGAGGATGCCGGTTGCCACCAGTATCAGATCAAAGGGGCCGGCCAGCTCGCCAAGAAGATGGTCGACCGAGGCCATCTGGGTCACTTCCAGTCCGTCCTGGCTGCGCGACAGTGCCACCACCTCGACGCCGCGACCAGCCAAAGTCGAAGCCGATGCAGCACCGATCCCACCCGAGGCACCGATGACAAGCGCTCTGTAAACCCGGCGTGACGATAACTGATCGCGTGTGAAGCCTTGAGGAAGGCTGGATTCGCCGGCCATCAGTACGGGTCAGCAGTTCTGCCGCCGGATTCTGCTTTTTGGAAAACCATCAACGTAACGACAATACCGCCGATAATTAGAGAATGGGCTACAACCGAAGCGCCGAAGAACGCGAAACTTCCAATCGCCATAGAGAAAATCGCGCTCCACATCCATGCAAGCGTCTGCATGAGCATATGGGCTGTAGAAATCGGGTAGTTCCTAAGCGGGTTCTTCGATTCATCCATAACGCCATTCCAGGCGGCACGAACATTGGATTTGTTGAGCATTTTCTCCTCCTGAATTTGTTCTGATTACGCTTGGATACCGCTGCCGGATCACTTTGGAGACAGCTCTGCTTTGCCGTATCACCGACCTGAGCCTCCCCAACTGAATTGGTCCACCGCTATGGTCAGGAAACGGAGGACCAAGAATGGGGAAAAAGCGACACAAACCGGGAGAGATTGTCATGAAGCTGCGCCAGGTTGAGGTGCTCGTAGGACAAGGCATGGCGCGGAGCTACCGCGAACGCGTCGGCGCCCTCGTGCGCGGCCTGACCGATCCCGCAGGGATGGAGGAGGCAAAGGAAGCGCTGCGGGGGCTGATCGAGAAGATCGTGCTGGTGCCGATGGCGACGCCGGAGGGCGGGACCGCGCTCGGGATCGACCTCCACGGCGCGCTGGCGAGCCTGTTGCGGCTGGCGTCGGGCCTGCCGGTCGTGGCGGGCGCGAATGCCGAAGGATCCGCCGGGGCGGATTCTCAAGGCATTGATATTGCTGAAGAATTAGTGTTGGTTGCGGGGGCAGGATTTGGCTTATACCGAACCCGCACTGAGCTACTCTAATAGGCCTTGAGCGACATCATCACTACGAATTTTGGAGGCGGCTTGTTGGCGGTCGATGTATAACAGCGGTGCCGCCACGTGCGAGGATCGCGGATTGGCCGCGGCGGGTGGTGGTGTCAGACCAATTCGAACCCGTCTCCACAAGGGCAGGATCGCTGTCCCTTATGACGCGCCGAGGCCGCGCCACTCGGCGAGAGCGGCGGCGCGGTTGAGCTTGAAGTTTTGTCGCGAATAGAGGTGGCGTTCCTCACTGAAATGATTGACGACCGAGGCGTGGACGGCGGCGAACATCTGCAGACTTCGTAGCCTCCGAAAGCGCTGCATCGCCCGTTCTCGTCGTCGGAACGGCAGGTGCGAATTCTCCGCCCGATTGTTGAGCCAGCGGCCCGTTTCCTGCCGGTGCGCCGCGCCGACTGTCAATCCGCATCCAATCGTGACCCCGTATCGGCGTCCAAGATTGACCCCCTTGGTGCTGAGCTGGCCCGGCGCTGCGTAGTCCTCATGTAACGCAGCGGCGGCGGGCCTGCGTGGTTGCGGCTTGCTGTTACGCCCGGTTTTTGAAGCGCCAGCTTTCGTTGCCGGTCTCGACGATCTCGCAATGATGTGTCAGCCGGTCGAGGAGTGAGGTGGTCATTTTTGCGTCGCCGAAGACGGTGGGCCATTCGCCGAACGCCAGGTTGGTCGTGACGATGATCGAGGTCCGCTCGTAGAGTTTGCTGATCAGATGGAACAGGAGCTGGTTGCCGGTCTGGGCGAACGGAAGATAGCCGAGTTCGTCCAGGATCAGGAAGTCCAGGCGGGAGATCAGGTCTGCGGTGCGGCCCTGCCGTTCGGCCCGGGCTTCCGCGTCGAGCTTATTGACCAGATCGACGACGTTGAAGAACCTTCCCCGTCTGCCGTTTCTGATGCAGGCACGTGCGATGCTGACCGCGAGATGGGTCTTTCCGGTTCCGGTGCCGCCGATCAGCACGAGGTTGCGCTGATGATCGAGGAAGTCGCCGGTGGCGAGATCACGGATCAGGGTCTCGTTGACCTCGGCCGCCTCGAAGTCGAACTCCTTGATCTCCTTGGCCAGCGGTAGTTTGGCGATGGTCATCTGGTATTTGATCGAGCGCGCCTGCTTCTCACTGATCTCGGCGGCCAGGAGGTCGCCAATGATCTGTTGCGGCTCGTGTTGTCGCTTGACCGAAAGCGAGGTGCGCACGAGGTTGACGAGCTTCAGCCGACCTGCCTCCTCCAGCCAATGAAGCGACCTCCGACAGCGCGTCTCCAACGCGCGCTTGTGGCCATCATTGAAGTAGTCTTCGAAGCCGTGGGCCGGAACAATCACCCGATCCCCGGTCGCTCGCATCCGCAACTCGAAATGGAACCTTCGGATCGACGCCTCGGTGATCTCGTTCTTCTTGCGCAGGTCCCGCGCGGTAGCGAAATCAGCCGGGGACCACAGCATCGCCGCCGGCAATCGCTCGAGCCCCGCAGCCTTGCGCTCCCGGGCGCCGCGGCCGATCCGGCCAACCTCCTGCAAATAGTCCTCCAGGTAGGCCGGAGGCGACAGATGCACCACGTAGTGTATGTCGGGAATGTCCATTCCCATTCCAAAGGCCTTCGTCGCGACTAGCACGTCGATCCGCCCCTCGCGGAAGTCCTCTACAAGCTCCTCGCGTAGCCCTGCGGAAAGGCCGGCGTGGAACGCCTCGGACGCTGCCCCCGTCTCCCGTGCGATTGCCGATGCGACGGCCTCGGCATGAGCGCGGCGCGTGACGAAGACAAGCACGCCGCTGCGCTGACCGGTGCGCGCGCCATTCGCCTGCGCCGCGCTTACGGCTGCCGCGAGATGGGGCAGCCGGATGATCTCGGGCGACGTTTTAAAGTACCGGAAGCGCGAATGTTTGGTCATCCCAAAACGCTATCCAGCGCCCTGCCCGGCCTCAAGCCCAGTTCCTCTGACAGAGCCCCCGGAGAACATCGCTCCGGGCGTTTTGCGTTAGCCCCCTCCGAGGGTTCCTCCCTGGCCCATGTGTATGCGGGGGGCTGAGCGCAGAAGATCGCCAGCGACAGTCGATTTCACCGGGGAATCCACCCGGAATCCACCCGCGACGCAAACCTCAATAAAGTTTTTATTTACAGATAATTGCGTCGTGTCTGCAGTCTTTCGGAGTGGATTTTTGACCAAAACAGTAAAATCCACCGAGGAATCCAGTTTGGCCGGAATCCACCCCTTGGAATCCACCTCGGTAACCAGCGACACCGGGCAAAAAACAGACCATTTCCGGTCGTGTCAGATCGGCTCTTTCGCGGCGTAGAAACGGATGTCTGAGATCGCGATGTCGGCTTCGAATTCGCGGCCG
>NZ_JAWQFN010000026.1:0-10790 GCF_033436765.1 Defluviimonas sp. D31 | reverse complement strand
TCGCTGAGCGAATCGACATCTAAACGGAAGTGGCGGGCGGCGCTTGCCGTTCGCCACCCCAGACCGGACCGGCCGCAAACCTTCTGCCAACGGGGCCTTTGAGCCCGAAGCGGACGTTCCGCTTGGGCGCCGCGATCGGGACGGCGTTTAGCGGTCGGCACTTTACTCCTCGTCACCGGATTTGGCCCAGTATCGCGAAACTCAATCGCATCACCGAGACGGTCCTTGCCGAAAAGTGCCGGTCGGCTTCGGTCTAAACGCGATCCATAATCCATTTCGTGAAACGGGACTTCAGTGGCCGTGGTGCCATCTCGGCGGCAAAGGAGAAAAGCTTGTTGGGCCACCCCGGTATCGTCATCCGTTTGCCCTTCATCATGGCAATAAAGCCATCCCTGGCAACGTCCGACGGAGACATGCTTTGCATGGGCCATCCGCTGGCAAGCCTCACGTCGTTCATTCCGGCACGCCGGAAAAAATCCGTTCGCATGGGGCCGGGACAGAGACAGGTTACATCGACATCCGTTCCCCGATACTCTTCTGCCAGAGCGAGGGAGAAGCTCAGCAAATGCGCACGCGTCGCGAAGTGTACGGAGACAAACGGTCCGGGAACCAGCGCGGCTACTGAAGAAACATTGACGATACGGTTCCAGCGCGTCCTCTGGCGATCCCGCAAGAAGTCCTTCGTCAATTGCGTAACGGCGATTGCGTGGAGCCGGATCATCTCGATTTCTTTTTCGAGGTTTGAATCTTCGAAGCGCCCATAGACGTTGAACCCAGCATTGTTGACGAGGACATCGGCAGTCATTTCCCAGTCCCGCAGTCGGGCAAAGACCCCACCTGCCGCGACTTCGTTCGACAGATCCACTGGTATGGTTTTGATCTTCACAGCATGGGCCGTCGCAATATCGCTGGCGCATGCTTCAAGGCGTGATTGATCCCGTGCCACAAGAACCAGGTCGCTTCCCGCCCGCGCTAAACGTTCGGCGAAGGCCCGGCCCAAGCCGCTCGAGGCGCCAGTCACCACGGAAAGCCGCGGAGAGGAGCGTTCTTTCGCATTCGCCGCCACTCAGTCCTCCCGATGAACGCGTCGCCCGTATTTCGGCACTAAGCCTTGTCTAGCGGACAATCCCCGTGTCGCATTGAACTAGATCAAACCAAGGGACCGGGATGCGGCCTAGAAGGAAGGTCAAGCGATCCGTTGTCGGTACTGGCGGCCGGGATTTGCGCGATCGCAGAGATGCCGGCGGACATGAGGATGCTGGAGCCAGATGTAACACTGACTGATTTTCTGCTCGCAACGCAGTGCGCCACTTTCGCGGTCGTTCTTATACGCAGGCGCGGCGGAAACCCATGTGAAACCCGACTGTTTGCCACGATGTATGCCGCACTCGCCCTGTCCTCCTTGTTCGGCGCGCTTTGGCACGGCGCCTTCTCCGATGTCGATACGGCCACGGGAGACGCAGTCTGGCTCATTGCCATGGCTGCCCTGGCCGCGTCCGCGGCGTTGCTTTGGCTCATTTCGGGCCGGTTGATCCCGTTGGCCGCGTGGTCGCGCTTCGCACCCTGGGCGGCCGCAATCCAGTTCGTTCTTCAGGTTTCGGTTTCGGCCTACTTCACGGACAGCTTCATTGTCGCGGCCTTGGGTCTTTTGCCGCCTATGGCAGCGACGGTTGCGGGCTACATCATCCGCGCCCAAAGTGGCCAAATGATCCACGGCATATGCGGTGCGGCAGGTGTCACCCTTGCCGCGCTCGCCGGCCTCGTCATCGCGTTCGACCTGTCTTTGCACCCGCGCTGGGCTACGACCCTTGCAGTCTATCACGCAGTTCAGTTCGTTGCGTTCGGGCTTGTGTTTATGTCTGTTCCCGCGACCGTCGCCAAAACGCGGTAAAGCGGCGCGATGCTTTGAAGTGTGTCGGCCTGTTCCATCGTTTCCTGACGTTTCTCTTCGATGTTCGACCGGGTCCAGCTTGTAGGAATGCCAAGCGGATACAGGATCACGGCGATCAGCATTGCAAAGTGAAGCCAGCTGGCGTCACGGGCAGGTGGATTTGGCGGCGTTTTCACTTCGCGCGGTGACTTGAGTGTCCAGATCAGCATGGCCAGCCCCGCGGCGGCCATCACCAGGTTGAAGACTTGCCCGGTGCCGATACCCAACCAGGCGGCCTCATAATCGCGGAAGAGATCCACAGCGAACCGGAGAGCGGCGTAGAGAAATATGAACAGGCTCGCAACGACGCCACGGCCCGGCGGCCATTTGGCAAGTGCCCAGATCAGGATTGGAAGGATCACGAAGTTCTTGGAGCTTTCATAGAGCGCTACGGGGTGTCTCGCACCTTCTAGGTCCGGGTAGACGAATCCCCACGGCAGTGTCGTCTCGGAACCGACAACCCCGCCTTCGATGAAGTTCCCGAAACGACTGACGGCCAGAAGAAACACCCCGGGCACCACGATCTCGTCGAGAAGCGCGATCAAGGAGTGCCCTCTGAGCCGCGCGAAAACCGCCGTGGCAACAAGCCCGCCCAACAGGACGCCATGGGAGGCCATGCCGCCCTCCCACCAGTTCAGCGCGGCCAGCGGACGTTCAAGATAGTAGTCCATTTCATAAACGAGGATGTCAAAAATCCGCCCGCCGACAAGGACGCCAACGGCGAATAGGATCGCGAAGGTAAAGACGTCGGCGTTTGTGAGGCCACGCGCATGGCGCCGGAACCAAAACCAAAGAAAGATGCCGGTAAAACCGAGCGTATATACCGCGCCGTACCAGTAGATCGGGCCCAGCGGCGTGACCGCAATCGCCGGATCGAAATCATGTATCATCGGGTGTCTCCACGCGCCGTCTGGCCCAAACGCATACCAGCGACCGATTTCGAGGCACATGACGTGGGTCAAGCGACACGCCTCTGTGTTCGAGATGGAATCCTCGACTATCGACCGCCTGGCGTACTGGCGCTCCTGCCCCGGACGGCGCAATTGTTGGTGTCGCCCGCTTCTAGCAGTCGGCCATCGGAGAACGATGTCTCAAACGGCGGTTTAGTCCGCATGTAGGACATCGAAGCAGCGCGCAGCGAAGGGCCGGTTCGGATCTTGACCGAATTGGCCTGTTTCAATGACCGCTTCCGGGAAGTCGTGCCGCAGCGCGGCGGGCCGTTCCATGACTCGGTCGAGCCGCCGACTTGAGTTTCGCTGCATCGGCCTCAGGCGGCTTCGTCGGCAGCCCGGTCATTGCCGAACGCAGCCTCGCTGCATACTGCCTGAACGTCCGCATTTCCCTCCACCATGCAGCGCGAGATTTTCGGCGGTGCGGCGGGTCGTCTTGCCGCGAGCGCGCGCAGCAAGAATTTGCCACTTCTTCTGCGGGCTCCTTGCGGTCATTCACTGCGTCTTACGCAAATGGCAGCAACGGGCCGGAGTGGTCACCAGTGTTTCAAGCTTGCAGGACCGTCAGGTCTACACACAGGACCCTAGCCTCAGTCTGGCGAAATGGTCAGGAACGGCAATATGCGGACTCATTCCTGTGACCCGTCACCACGGCCAGCCGCTTCAGCGGTAGCGGCGACCGCCTTATCTACTCCCCGAAACGAGTTCTGCGACGCATTTAGCGCGTCAGGCCGCGAGGAAATGTCCCGGGCAACATTCGCTATTCATGCGCCTGACGAGCCAGGTCTCGAATTTCTCCAAGCTTTTTGATGGTTTGGCGTCTGCGCTGGCGACCAGCCAGAACGCGTCGCCCGTACGAAATCGCCCCGGGAAGGGCGCAACCAGGCGCCCCGATTTTAGCGCATCAAACGCAAGAGATTCCCACGCCAGGAAGACACCCTGAGCTCCGATCGCCGCATCTAGGCACAGCGAGGCGTCCGAAAACACCGGCCCGACGCCGAGAATTTCGTCTGTCAGCCCGTTCGGCGCGAGCCAAGTTGACCAGTCGAACATCTGCCCCTTGTCGCGGATGATCGGGGTCGTCGCCAAGTCCTTGGGGGCCTTGAGCCTGCCGGCCAGTTCCGGGCTGCAGACCGGGAATACGCGCTGGTCGACCAGACGAACGAGCCGCACACCTGTCCAGTCTCCTTTTCCAACCCGGATGCAGGCATCCACATCGGCAGTATTCGGGTCGGTCACGTTCGGTGAGGCGTCGATCCGGACGCGCACTTCGGGATGCGCAGCGGTGAACTCGCCAAGCCTCCAGACCAGCCACTTTGCGGCGAAGACTGGCGGCACGGAGATTGTGAGCACATTGGCAACTTTACGCTCCGCGATATCGACCGCCGCAGAGAGGTCTGACATGGCACGCGCCAGACGTGGCAGGAGTTCCTCGCATCGATCGGTCGGTTGTAGTCCCTTCGACGTCCGGTAGAACATGGGAAGGCCGAGCAGGCGCTCGACCTTCTGAAGCTGCTGGCTCACGGCACCAACGGTTACACCCATTTCCTCGGCGGCGCTGGCCAGATTTCCAGTGCGGGCCACTGCTTCGATTGCCCGCAACCCCCCGAGATTGATACGATTCAGGTTCTTCATATAGAGAATCTAAACCAAGTTTTAGAACATATCGATAAAAACTTGGCCCTCTATGGCGCATCTTGCTTTCAGAACTGAAGCAAGGAGACGCCAGATGAACCTCATAAGATATCTCTTGGATCGCAAGGCACGATCCACAACTGCGGTGGACCAATGGGACGGTCCCGACTGGTGGCGGGACCCGCTTTCGCATCCCGATATTCGCAGAATGTCCCTCCGCGAGATGGCGGACCTTCCGTTCGACCGCACTGTCACGGAGCACGATCGACACCAACAATCTCAATTCAGGAGGTCGCTATGACCGCTCTCACTCAAGACTCGTTCAACTTTCATCACCCACGCGACTGCCGGATGGATTCTGAGGCCCGGTGGGGCCGCATCGGCGCATTCTGGGCAGTGCAGACGTGCCGCCGGAGACTGGCGCAGGAAATGCAGGCGCTACGCAGTATGAACGATCACCTGCTGCGTGACATAGGGCTCAACCGGTCTGAGGTCGGAGGCGCCGACGAGCATTTCTATCGCAGCGACACGACGATCAGGATTCTAAGTGGCCGGTGACGGCCGCCGACGAATGATTAGTTCCTCCCCCGGCGGTGTCAGAGGAACCCGGCTTGCAAGTAGGCAGGGCGCCGACTAGCGTCGCTTGATGTCGAAACCTGGCCCGTTCAAATACTTCAAGACGAGCCGCGAGATCATCCGCCTGGCGGTGATGATGTACGTGCGCTTCCCGCTCTCGCTCCGTAACGTCGAGGACCTGCTGCACGAGCGTGGCATCGACATAAGCCATGAATCGGTCCGGTTCTGGTAGCAGCGTTTCGGACGGAGCTGTCAGACAGATTCGAACTCGTCTCCACAAGGGCAGGATCGCTGCCCTTTACGCCGCGCCGAGTTGACGCCACTCGGCGAGAGCAGCGGCGCGGTTCTTCTTGAAATTTGCCCTCGAGTAGAAGCTGCGTTCCAAGTTGAAATGGTTGAAGACCGAGGCGTGGACGGCGGCGAACATCTGCAGACTTCGCGTCCGCCGGAACCGGAGCATCGCCCGCTCCCGTCGTCGGAAAGGAAGGTGCGAATTCTCCGCTCTGTTGTTCAGCCAGCGCCCAGTTTCTTGCCGTTCCGCCGCGCCGACCTCCCGTAGCGCGGCACCGTAGGACCGGAGCTTGTCCATTACCAAGATGTGCGGCCGACCGTGGCGTTTCATTGTTTTCTTCAAGAATTTCAATGCCGCCTTCTTGTCGCGCGTCTTGGTGACAAAGCTTTCCAGCACCTCGCCTTCGTGATCGACGGCCCGCCACAGGTAGTGGCGTTCGCCATTGATCTTGACGAACATCTCATCCAAATGCCATCGCCACTGCGGCCAGGATCGAAGCCGGTCAGCGCGCCTCTTTCGGATCTCCGCGGCAAACCTAGGCCCAAATCTTTGCCACCAAAACCGGACGGTTTCGTGGCTGATGTCGATGCCGCGCTCGTGCAGCAGATCTTCGACATTGCGGAGCGAGAGCGGAAATCTGACGTACAGCATCACCGCCAGACGGATGATCTCCGGGCTGCTGTGGAAGTACTTGAAAGGGTCAGGCCTGGTCATGAGCCGACGCTACGAAGCCGCCCTGACCGTCTCAACCGGAATCCTTCTGACAAGACCCCACTCTTGGAAAATTGCGAAAGCGGGCATGGCGTTCCGCGCGTTTCGGAGACGGCTACAGGCGGCACACGCGGACTGTTAACGAGTGTCCAGCTCCGACAAGCTTTTCAAGGCAGTACCCGGGCAGCGCGTTGCGTGCTAGGATCACCGAGGGGCAGGCGTATTTCACGAAGTCTCGGCGTTGACACTCTATGGGGCGTGGAGGACTGATGACAGCCTTGCTTCGATGATACCTTTGGTACGTGCGCGGTACAGTGCCCACTTCGTCGATGCGCTGCGCGCGACGGGACTTTCGGAAGGTTCAGTCATGGACCGCGCTGGCCTCAGCGACGACGTGCTGGAGCGTGCCGATGGTGTGACGACGATTTGGCAACTGGGCGAGGTAGCAAGGCATTGCGCCGTCAGAACGGGGAACCTAGACATCGGTTGGACCGCAGCCGCTTCCGCGGCACTGGACGGTTACGGACAGTTTTCCGAGCATGTCCTCTCCAGTCAGTCGCTTGCTACTCGCCTGAGCGCCTTCTGCCGCGCCGCGAACGACGAGTATTCAGAAGCTTCGTTCTACATCGAACGCCGTCGGAACACCTTGCTTTTCAAGCGTGGGCCGATCGCTGGCGATGAGATCTCGGCGCGTCAGACGGAACTTTATGTCGTCTTCATGATGCTCTCCACCATTCGGAGCGTTCTGGGACATGCGTGGCAGCCCATGCAGGTCTGGCTCCAGACTTTCCACCGGAAAGAGACTGAAGCACTGTTCGATGTGGGCAAGACAGACTTGCGCTTTGAGCATCCTGAGACGGTGATCACGATCCACGTCGACGATATGGTCAGATCACTCGAGACCGACGGCCAAAGGGACGCCGGGGGTGATTTCCGCAGCCTGTCGCTCGACACCGCCAGTGCGCTCACCAAACTCATAGACGGCTATCTGGGAGACCAACATATTTCGCTGGCGTTCATGGCTAGGATCTGTGACGTGCAACCGCGCGCACTGCAACGGCTCCTGGCGCGTGAGAACAAGACTTTCGGAGAGTTGCTTGCGCAGCGGAGGACGGCGGCAGCTGTCGAGCACCTGAAGTCGCCGGACATGAAGATCGCCGACGTGTCCTACTGCCTCGGCTACGCCCATCAAGCTCACTTTTGCCGGGCGTTCCGTCGTCAAACCGGTCTCACGCCGTCCGAGTACCGTCGCGCAGTGCAGGAGAGTTGATCTCGCGCGGCGCAAGTTCCGTATCCCGCCGCAGCAGGATCGGCTCGTTTTACCATTTCGCGACAAAGTCACGACCGCGAAAGACGGGACCGTGAGTCACCTCTTACCATCAGATCTTAACCATCAGAACTTTGGCAAGAGGAGGTGATCGGGGATGGTCGAGAGAATGAAGGAAGGCGCAGTCATCGTTGCGTTTTTGTTGGGAGCTACCTCTGCGGGACTGGCGCAAGAGGCAGACGCGCCGCCGCCAATCCTCTTCACCAATGTGGATGTGTTCGACGGGTTCGGCCCGGATCTGATCGAAGACGCCAACGTGCTCGTCGAAGGCAATGTCATTACGCAGGTATCGACCGACCCGATCGAGGTCGAAGGCGCGTTCGAGGTCGACGGAACTGGCAAGACCATGACGCCGGGCTTCATCGACATGCACCAGCACGTGATGCTGAACATGCCCGAAGGCACGGGCTCGTTTATTGCCAGGTGGGACGAAGCTGCAAGCGGTGCCTTTGCGCAGCACCATCTCAACCAGAACATGCTCATGAAGGGCATCACGACGATCCGGGACATTGCCGGCGATCCGCTGGACGTCGCCAAGGCCATCGACATGGGGCTTTTGCCCGGGCCGCGGATTTATTCATCCGGTGGCGCGATCGGCCAGACGGGCGGTCACAGTGACTGGGCGGCGCGCAACTACCCCGCACGTCTCCTGGAGGAAAACCAGGATGTGGGGCAGGCAACGCAGATGACGTGGGTCGTGGACGGCGTTGACGACGTGACCCGCGCGGCACGGTTCAATTTCCGCCGTGGGGCCGCGTTCCTGAAGGTCATGGGCGGCGGCGGCGTGGCCAGCGAATTCGACCCGCTGGACATCCTTGGACTTGCTGAAGACGAGGTTGCCCGGGCGGTCGAAATCGCCAAGGACAACGGCACCTACGTGGCGGTCCATGCCTATAACGACGTGAGCTATGACCGTCACCTGCGCCTCGGCACCCGCTCTTTCGAGCATGGCTTCCTGATCTCGGAAGACATGGTGAAGCGCATGGTCGCGAAGTACAACGAGACGCAGGACATCGTGTGGAGTTTCCAGTGCTACATGAGCGTCAATTCCTTCGGTTCCTATGAAACTATGCCAGCCTTTTTCACACATGAACAAAAGCTTAAGGGCGTGGCTGTTGGTGAAGGTGTGCGTCGCATGTCCAAGTGGATGAACGACTACGGCATGTTCATCGTGGGCGGGTCGGATATGTTCAGCCCCGGCCTTGTCGAAAAGATCAAGGAAGACATCGTTTGCCCCACGTCTGTCGGATATACGCCCGCACAGGCGCTGAAGCACTACACGGGCAATGCGGGGATCGTCCTGACGTGGTCGGGGCCGAAGAATCCCTATCCCACCTACAAGCTCGGCCAGATCGCGCCTGACAGCTACGCCGACCTTCTGATCTGGGACGGCAATCCGCTGGAGGACATCAACCTGATCCTCGACGAGAGCAAGCTGCAACTCGTTATGAAGGATGGCCGCGCCTACAAGAATACGATGGTCGATAGCGACAACATCATGTATCGGCCGGCAGTCCGCGAGCAGCAGGTCTATCCGTAATGTCTGAACAGGAAAGCCTCTTCAGCGCTTGACCTGTCAGGGCGGCCCTATGGGTGGTCCGCCCTGACATTTCCGTTCCCGCGGAGAGGACGACCTTAGTGGAACTTCAGCACATCTGGGGTGATCTACAGGGAGGAATTGAGCCAATGCTGACGAGACGTACATTTCTGTCCTCCACAGTTGCCACGGGCATGTCTGTGCTCCCGCTTTCCCGGGCCATCGGACAGAATGCCGACCAGGCGATATCGCGTATTGCCTTTGGCTCCTGCGCCAAGCAGTGGGAACCGCAGCCGATCTGGAACGCAATTGCGCGTCGCGAGCCGGATATCTTCCTTTTCCTGGGAGACGCGATCTACGGGGACTGGCACGGAGACGAGGTCTTCACAGCGACGGAAGAAAGTCTCCGCGCAGATTGGGACCAATTGGCAGCGATCCCGGAATTCGCGGCATTTCGCGAGCAGGTTCCGATACTTGCTACATGGGATAATCACGACTTCGGCAAGCATGACGGCGGCGCCGAGTTCGAACTCAAGGACCAATCGAAGAAGCTCTTCCTGGATTTCTTCGGTGAGCCGCAGAACACGGAAAGACGCAACCGGCCGGGAATTTACGACGCGATGACCTACGGCCCTGAGGGGCGCCGCGTCCAGATCATTCTGCTCGACTGCCGAACATTCAAATCGCCCTATAGCCCCGATCCGCGCAGCGCGGAGGAAAAAGCCGCCCTCAATATCCGCGGCCAGTATCTGCCTGCAACCGACCCCGGCGCGACCCTGCTTGGTGAGGCGCAATGGCAATGGCTGGAAGAACGATTGAAGGAACCCGCCGAGCTTAGGTTGATTGCTTCCGGCACCCAGATCGTGGCCGACGAGAAGGCGATGGAGGAATGGGGAAATTTCCCCGCTGAGCGTCGGAAACTGCTCGACCTGATCGGAAAAACAGGTGCGGAAGGCGTGATCCTCCTGTCCGGCAACGTGCATTTCAGCGAAGTTTCCCGGACGGCTGAAGGTCCCTATCCACTGACCGATTTCACCTCCAGCGGCTTGACACATTCCACACCGGCTTATGCCGAGCTGAAGAACTCGCGACGGGTGGCCGGTCCATTCACGGGGTTCAATTTCGGAGAAATTGATATCCGGTGGGAAGATCCTGAAGGGACGAATGTCACTCTCACCTGTCTCGATGCTGAAGGCTCGGCCCAGTTCGAACACATAGTGCACCTCTCAGCGCTCAAAGAGACCTGAATCTCCATCGTTCGGAGGAAACACGTTTGAACGCCATTCGCATCACTGCGCTTATCGTGGCGGCACCCGCGCCGGCGACCGTTTTGGCACAAGGCCTCGCGGGGGCGGTGTCAAAGGAACGTGGTTTGAGGTAGCCAGGGCGGTTTCATAGCCTTCGCGCATGACCAAGCGCTCCACATTTCGCCACTTCAAGACATCGCCGGAGATCATCCGCTTGGCTGTAATGCTCTACGTCCGGTTCCCGCTTTCACTTCGCAATGTCGAGAACCTGCTGCACGAGCGGGGCATCGACATCTGCCACGAGACGGTCCGGTATTGGTGGCATCGGTTTGGCCCGATGTTCGCGGCAGAGATCCGAAAACGGCGCGTCGAGGGCATGCGGTCGAGCCGCTGGCGTTGGCATCTCGACGAGGTGTTCGTGAAGATCAACGGCGAAGGCGGTGTCAGAGGAACCTGGCTTGCGGCGAGGCAGGACGCTGACTAGCGTCGCTTGATGTCGAAACCTGACCCGTTCAAATACTTCAAGACGAGCCGCGAGATCATCCGCCTGGCGGTGATGATGTACGTGCGCTTCCCGCTCTCGCT
>NZ_JAWQFN010000025.1:0-14108 GCF_033436765.1 Defluviimonas sp. D31 | reverse complement strand
ACCGTCGGCGAGCCGCATGTCGGCGACCACGCCGTCATAGTCGGCCTCGGTCATGAAGCCCTTCAAGGGATGGAAGCCGCCGTTCATCAGAAGCTCCAGGTCGCAGACCTGGCGCTGGGACAGATCCCAGGACGGCAGCGCGCCCGCCTCGTGCTTCAGCTTCTGGGCGGAGTCGTACGAAACATAAAGCTCCGGGATCGGAGCGAGATTGGGGAGCGACATCGGCGATTCGACCTTTGCATGACCGGCGCGGCGAGACCGCCGCTTTCGCGCCGGGCATAGCGCCGAAACGGGACAAAATTCAAGACGCGCGGGCTCAGGCGCCGTGCAATTGGACGGAAAGTGCGATATTTCTGCGATGCGGCGAACAGCGTCTCCGGCGGCGCGCCTCGAACGGGACGCGAGGCGCCTCGCGCAGTCCGGTTCACGGACGGATCATCACCAGACGCGCGGGAGCCGGAAAGGCCACGCGTCCATCGGCGCCAATATGGGCGGTCAGGTGGTGTCGCAACGCCGCTTTCAGCCGGCGCAACTGGTCGGCGGTGACCATGTCCGAGAGCGTCCAACCGCCGATCTCGGTGTCGATCCATGCGTCGAGCGATGCATGGCGCGCCGTTCCCATGAGGACGCCATGCTCGGCAAGCTTCAGCCCCGCTCGGTCAAGCTCATCTTTGATGTCACCGATGCTTCCGAGGGAAAAGGGCGCGGCCAGCGCGGCGGCGGCATCGCGGCTCACGATTTCGCCGATGAGCGGCACCAGCCGGTCATAGGCGGGTGTTCGCTCCAGCACGTCCCAAACGAGCAGCGCGATGCGGCCTCCGGGTTTCGTGACGCGGGCCATCTCGCGCAGCGCCGCCGTGCGGTCGGCGAAGAACATGAGGGCGAACTGGCACAGGACCGCATCGAATTGGTGATCGGCAAAGGGCAGCGACTCGGCGGGCGCCTCGATCCACGTGATCGCGCAGGACTTGCCGCGCGCAACGGCGAGCATG
Source organism: Defluviimonas sp. D31 (assembly GCF_033436765.1). Lineage (NCBI taxonomy): Bacteria > Pseudomonadati > Pseudomonadota > Alphaproteobacteria > Rhodobacterales > Paracoccaceae > Albidovulum > Defluviimonas sp. D31. Next base: position 13,116 of record NZ_JAWQFN010000025.1, on the reverse strand, counting down.
CCAGGATTGATGTCCACCGCGGTAACACGTCTCTCGGTGCCAGCGCGCTCCGCAGCCGCCAGGGCGGCGATCCCGGTGCCGCAGCCGACGTCAAGGACATTCTCTCCGGGGGCGATCGCCGCGGCGTCGACCAGCATCGGCGCGAATTGCCCGAACAGGGTGGGCACAAATTCGCGATCGTAGATTGTGGCGGCGGCCGCTTCGACCTGCCCGGCTTCAGCTTTCTTCAGGGTCTGCATGATCTCCTCCTTTCGCGGAGGAAAGGCTCGCAAACCCGGCAGGGTGCGAATAGTCCTGATTCTGTAGTAGTCTGGTCACAACCGTTCGAGCCACGGCCAAAGGGGAAAGGAGCACCAGATGCGACGCTATGGCCAGTTCTGTCCGGTCGCCAAGGCGGCGGAGGTCTTCTGTCAGAGATGGACCGCGCTAATCCTGCGCAACATCACCTGGGGCGCGCACCGGTTCTCCGACATCCAGCGCGGCGTGCCGATGATGTCTCCGACGCTGCTTTCAAAGCGCCTTAAGTCCCTCGAGCAGGAAGGTATACTGGAGCGCCGTGCGGATGGGCGCGCCGTCAGCTACTACCTGACCCTTGCGGGCCGCGAATTCACACCGATCATCGACGCGATGGGCGCCTGGGGCCAAAGATGGGCGCGGCGGGATCTCGAGGAGGGCGAAATCGACCTGGACCTGCTCCTTTGGGGAATCGAGCGCGGCGCGCGGGCCGACGTCTTCGGGCCGCGCGGGGTCGTGCGGATCGAATTCACCGACCAGCCCGCACACAAGTCGCTCTGGTGGTTCCTGAACGAGGACGGTCGCTGCCAGCTTTGCGTCGACGACCCCGGCGGCGAAACCGACCTCTTCCTAGCCGCGACCGTCGCGGACTTCATTCGCATCTACCGGGGCGACATCGCGCTCAGGACCGCGCTGGCCGACGGGATTCTCGAGGCGATCGGCAGTTACGAGGCGCGCGAGGCTCTCGCCGACTGGCTGAACCTCGGCCCGCTCTCGGCGATCCGGACGGTGAATGCCGTGAATGGACTCCACAGAACCTCTACAAGGGACCATGCGGCCCCGTCTGGTGGTTTGGTCCAACCTCCTTCCGCTTGAAGCAAACTGCGTTGTCCTTTTGCGGGCAGGAAGCGGGGAGCCGGAGCGACGAAGCGCCTTGGTGGACGGACTACTCCGCGGCTTCGACTGCCTTTTCGGCGTCCTGCGCGGCGAGCCAGCGTTCGGCATCAAGCGCCGCCATGCAGCCCATGCCTGCCGAGGTCACGGCCTGGCGGTAGACGTGATCCGTCAGGTCGCCGGCTGCGAAGACGCCGGGGATCGAGGTCTCCGTCGTGCCCGGCCTCACCTTCACATAGTTGCCGTGGTGGAGTTCCAGCTGGCTCGCGACCAGTTCCGAGGCCGGCGCATGGCCGATCGCGACGAAGAAGCCCGCACAGGGGATATCCGTGGTCTCGCCGGTCCTGACGTGGCGGGCGCGCACCGCGGTGACGCCGAGCGGCTGCTCGTCGCCGAGCACCTCGTCGATCGTGTGGTCCCACAGGATCTCGACTTTCGGATGCTTGAACAGGCGGTCCTGGAGGATCTTCTCGGCCCGGAGTTCGTCGCGGCGATGGACGAGTGTCACCTTGCTGGCGAAATTCGTGAGGAAGAGCGCCTCTTCGACGGCCGTGTTGCCGCCGCCGGCCACGACGACCTCCTTGCCGCGGTAGAAGAACCCGTCGCAGGTCGCACAGGCGGAGACGCCGAAGCCCTTGAACTTCTCCTCCGACGGCAGGCCGAGCCACTTGGCCTGCGCGCCAGTGGCGAGGATCACAGCGTCGGCGGTGTAGGTCGTGCCGGAATCGCCCTGCGCGGTGAACGGCCGCTTCGACAGGTCGAGGGAGGAGATGTGGTCAGAAATGACCTCGGCGCCCATCGCCTTTGCGTGCTCTTCCATTCGGATCATGAGATCGGGGCCCTGGACCTCGGTGTCGCCGGGCCAGTTCTCGACTTCGGTCGTGATGGTGAGCTGTCCGCCCGGCTGGATGCCCTGAACGAGGATCGGGTCGAGCATGGCCCGCGAGGCATAGACCGCCGCGGTATATCCTGCGGGGCCGGAGCCGATGATCAGAACCCTGGTGTGCCGCGTCTCGCCCATGACAGTCCCTTTCCGATGCTTGTCCGCGCCATATAGTCAGCCAGCGCGGGCTGGGGAACCCCTTGAAACGCGGCCATGCGGCTGATCAGGGCTGAAACAGGAGCGGCTCGCCTCCGTAAGTCCGTTGCACCTGGCGTCGGCCGGTTCTGCGCTGGCGCGCGGATGGTGTCTCAAAAATGTTGCGTGCTTGCGAAACAATATTGCGCGTTATGGCGCTGAACGGTAAGTTCCGCGAAATTTCGGGAGAGAATGACCTATGGGCGCCAACAGACTCGACGAGATCGACCGGAAGATTCTGGCCGAGCTGCAGGACGACGGGCGCATGACGAATGTGGAGCTGGCCCGCCGCGTCGGCATTTCGGCGCCGCCCTGTCTGCGCCGGGTGCGGACGCTGGAGGAGGCGGGCTACATCCGCGGCTACCACGCCGACGTCAATCCGCGCGAGCTTGGATTCGAAGTCCAGGTCTTTGCCATGGTCGGGCTGCATTCGCAGGCCGAGGTCGATCTGTCGGCCTTCGAGCAGCGTTGCCGGGAATGGCCGCTCGTGCGCGAATGCCACATGCTGAATGGCGAGATCGACTTCATCCTGAAATGCGTCGCCCCGGACCTGTCGTCGTTTCAGACGTTCCTGACCGAGGAGTTGACCTCGGCGCCGAACGTGGCGAGCGTCAAGACCTCGCTCGTGATCCGCTGCGCCAAGGACAAGCCCGGCGTTCCCTTCGACTTTCTCGAAGAGCGACTCGGGCGCAGCGCCTGAGGACGAAGCCCCGGCGCTGCGCCCGGCCCCCAGCGGCGGCGCGGCGTGCCTCGCCCTAGCCGGCCAGCGCCGCCTCAACCTCGCTTGATGTCATGTGCGGATGGGCCAGCGGACCAAATCCGCTGAATGACCGCAGGTGCGGGAACAGCGACAGGAAGCTCTGCGCCGCCCTGGGGCCGCGGTCCTCTCTGCTCACTCCGGGGTGATAGCTTTCGATCTCGAGCCCCGCCGCACGCAGCGACCCATGCCTTTCGAGCATGAGGTGGTAGACCGGCACGGCCGCCGTGGGGGTGACCTCGATGATCGACACGCCATCGACGAAGTTGTTCGCCGAGGCGTAGACAGACCCGGCGCGGTCGCCGAACCGGCTGCGCAGCAGGAGCCTGCCACCCGGCCCGAGCACGAGATCCGGCATCGGCCGGCCGATGCCGAAAGCATCGGCGGTGATCCGGGTCAGCGTACCGCCGTGCATGCCGCGCATGGCGCGCGGCGGGAAGAGCGTCATGGAGCCGATCCAGGTGATCTTCTCGCTGCGGTCTTCGGCGGTCAGGGCCTGCATGCCGGGCACGAGGTCCTCGACGGCGACGGGGCCATCCGACGTTGCGATCACGGTCCCCCGGGCGAAAGCCGAAAACGCTTCCTCGTAGTCGGGGATTGCGGGCGCGAGACGGGTTGCGGTCTCAATCTGACCGTACTCGTCCAGATAGCTCAACTGGTAGCGCCGAGTAAGAATCGGCTGGTTGAATTCAGGTTTTCGATACGGAATGCCTTGGCATTCGGCAGCGGGCGAAGAACTTTTTTCCGTCGAAACAGAGGCGACGGTACCTAACGGGTACGACACGCGAGCAGCCTTTCGGTCTGGTCACATCTGCGCACCCCCACCCAGGAATACAGACTGACACAGTTGATATCGGGCCATCTCGGGCGGCGTCTGTCAAAAATAGACGCCTATTCGTGCTGTGATGTCGTCAATCGCTTGTGCGATGCCGGCTTTGTTGCGGGTATTGCGGATAATGATAAGGCGCAGAACACCTCAAGCCGCGCTGTTAGCGCGACGAATCGGCTCATGATCCTGCCGATAACCGCGCCCCTCCATGGCGATGGGAACGATGCGGTAACCCTTGTGCTCCGCACCAAGCCTGCATCAGGTGGCCGTCGAAGGGCATATGTGCGGGGGGGTCACTCCCCCTTCTTGATGATGTTGGCGCTTGCCGCCGAGTTATTGAGGGCTCTGCGGGCGAGGTGGCGCCCCGGCTGCCCTTCTTCGGTTATCGCTGAAAGCGGCTTTGCCTGACTGCTCCTCTGTCCTCTGGGGGCCTGCGCCCCGTCTTCAGCCGGGTTGCCTGATCCGGCGTTACTCAACCTAGTGTTGAAATACGGCAGAAATATGACGCCGGGATCAGAGCCGGATCGCCGAGAGGAGCCGGCCGTAGTCGGCCTCGTGGGCATGCACCGACCGGCGGTAGGAAAAGAACCGCTCGGGATCGGAATAGGTGCAGTGACGGTTCCATTCCGCGCGCCCGATCCCGGCTTCGCGCAGGCGGTGCAGGCCGAAGCCCGGAAGGTCGAAATGCACGCGGTCGCCTTCGCCCCCGGCGAAGAAGCGGTCATAGCCGGGATCCTCGGTGAGGAACGTGTCAAGGAACTCCGGCCCGACTTCGTAGGCTTTCTGGCTGATGGTCGGGCCGATGATCGCGACGGTGTTGCCGCGAATGGCGCCGAGGTCTTCCATCGCCGCGAGCGTCGCTTCCAGCACGCCTGACAACGCGCCGCGCCAGCCGGCATGGGCGGCGCCGATCACGCCCGCGCGGGCGTCGGCGAACAGCACCGGCTGGCAATCCGCTGTCAGAACCGTGAGCGCCAGGTTCGGAACATCGGTGACGAGCGCGTCGGCACGAACCGGCGTCGCGAACGGACCGGTGACCGTCACGACATCCGCCGAATGAACCTGATGCACGCCGACCAGAGCGCCCGGCCGGACGCCAAGCGCGTCCGCCACCCGTTCCCGGTTGATCGCGACCGCCTCGGTCAGGTCCGACGAGCCATGGCCGCAGTTCAACCCGCGGAATATTCCGGATGACGCGCCACCCTTGCGCGTGAAGAAGCCGTGTTTCAGGGGCAGCAGCGCGTCATGCGTGAGAACTTCGAGCGTCATGAAACTGGTCTAATCCGGCTGGAAGGGGCGCCCCTCTGGGGAAACAGGCAATCGCTTTGAACAACTGTCCCATTTCTTCGGGATGGGTCAAGCGCCGATGCGCCGCGATGTGGCTTTCGAGCGCGTCTCCGGTGAGGTTCCGCGCAAGCGCGCGGGCGCGCCCGGTGATTCCCAGCCGTTCGAGAAAGATGCCTTGCGGGGTCATCGCGGTGGTCTGGCAGCCGGCGGCGGCGAAGGCGACCGCGAGCTGTTCGAAATCGACATGCGCGGTCAGGTCGGCCTCGCCCGGCTCGGCGAAGGGATCGACCGGCCGGTGCGCCTTCAGCGCCTGAAGCGTGTCGCCAAGCGAGTGCCAGCCGCCGTAGTCGATCACAAGGGCGACGCCGCCGTGACGGGCGATGCGTCCCGCGATGGTCGCCGCAATGGGGGCGAGGGCCGGGCAGGTCTCGACGATGTCGCCCGGCGCGGTGTCGCCCAGCCGGGCATCGAGGGCGCCGTAGCGGCTCACCGGCCCGAGGCCCGGCATCAGCCCCTGTTCGGAAAGCGCGACCTGGCGCTCGGCCCACCCGTCGTCACGTCGCTCGAACTGGCGGATCGGCAGCGCGTCGAAGAACTCGTTCGCGACCAGAAAGAGGGGCGCTTCGGGCAGGTCCTCGGCCCGGTCGAGCCATTCGGGGGCCTGATCCGGCAATGTCCTGGCCTGGCAGGCGCGAAGCGCGGGCGAGGCCTCGACGAGCCGGATCCGTGCCGCCTCGGCCATGCCGGGCGCGGCGCGGATGGTGCGGCAGATGTCGGCCATCAGCGTGCCGCGCCCGGGACCAAGCTCGGCCAGCGTGAACGGGGCGGGGCGGCCCTGATCGAGCCAGCTCTGCGCGAGGCAGAGCCCGACCATCTCGCCGAAGACCTGGCTGATCTCCGGAGCGGTGGTGAAGTCGCCGACGGATCCGAAGGGATCGCGGGTGGCGTAGTAGCCGTGTTCCGGATGCATCAGGCAGTCGGCCATGTACTCGGCGATGGTCACCGGGCCGCTCGCCGCAATCCTCCGCGCGAGGATATCGGCGAGCGCCGTCACGCCCGCGCCCGGCGCCAGAACCAGAGCCCGGCGAGAATCATCGGCAGCGACAGGAGTTGCCCCATCGACAGGCCGATGCCGCCAGCATGGAGAGCGTAGCCCATCGGGTTGTCGGGGGTGATGAACTGGTGATCGGCCTGCCGGACGAACTCGACCGCGAAACGGGACAGCCCGTAGCCGAGGAGGAAGATGCCGGTGATCAGCCCGGGCCGCCGAAGGGCTCCGTTCCTGAGAAGCAGCACCAGCACAGCGCCGAGCAGCAGCCCCTCGAGACCTGCCTCGTAGAGCTGGCTCGGATGGCGGGCGCAGTCGCCGGGAAGGAAACCGGTGCAGGTCTGCGCGGCCTCGCCGGGGAAGATCACGCCCCAGGGCAGGGTGGTCGGGCGGCCCCAGAGTTCTGCGTTGACGAAATTCGCGAGGCGGCCGAGAAACAAGCCGATCGGCGCCACCAGCGCCATCGCGTCCGAAAGCTGCAGGGGCGGCACGGCATGGCGGCGGCAGAACCAGAGCCCGGCGGCGACCACGCCGAGGAAGCCGCCGTGGAACGACATGCCGCCTTCCCAGACCTTCACGATCTCGGCCGGGTTCGCGAGGTAGAACCCCGGCTGGTAGAACAGCACGAAGCCGAGGCGGCCGCCGAGAATCACGCCGATGATGATCGCGGTCAGGAGATCCTCGACCTTTCCCGGCTCCATCGGCGCCTGCCCGTCCGGCCACAGCGCGGGGCGCCGCATAAGCGCACGGATGGCCCACCAGCCCGCCAGAAGTCCGACGAGATAGGCGAGCGCATACCAGCGCAGCGCGAGCGTGATGCCGAAGAACTCGACCGAGAAGATCTCGTTCGAGAGGTCCGGAAAGGGAATGGCAGCCTGCATCGTGTTCTCCTCGGCCCTCTCAGAGCGCGCGGTTGCGACGAAGTCAACCTTGAGCTTTGCCGCCGCGGTGCGCATATAGGCCGCGAAACCGACCTGCCCCACGGAGGCGCCCGATGAGCGGACCGAACAAGTTCTTCGACGACATGTCGAAGCTGATGACCAATGCGATGGGCGTGGCGCAAGGTGCCCGGACCGAAGCGGAAACCGCGATGAAGAGTTGGATGGACCGCTGGCTGGCCGACCGCGACTTCGTCACGCGCGAGGAGTTCGAGGCGGTCCGGGCGATGGCACAGAAGGCGCGGGAAGAGAACGAGGCGTTGAAGGCGCGCGTCGTCGCGCTCGAGGCGGCCAAGAAGGCCTGAAGCGCCGCGAGCGCTTCGCACTATTCCGGTCGTTACTCCGCTTTTCATCGCCCGACATCGAACTCAGGATCGAAGGGCCGGTCTGATTCCACAGGTTCCGCCTAATGGGGCCGTTGCTCTTTTGGCGGCCGGATCGCCCGCTTCGTTGCTGCGGGCGCTTCATGCTTTCTTCAGGCTCTGCGGCCCGCGTGGCCGCGCCACACGCCAGAGCGCCAGACACTCATCGTTGACCGTTTCCTGTCCGGCGTGGAACCGCATCTCGGGCACCGCCAATATCCGTCCTTTACCACTCTATCCACAAGATTTAGAGGGTCTTCGGGAAATACTTCTTTACAGATGATGCATTCGGCGACACCATATATTGCAGGGCCGGACATCAAATGCACCGGACCTAGAGCAGGCACCTAGTCCTTGCGGGCTGCCACCCAGCAGGGTCACAAAAGAAGAGGCCGGGCATGTCGCTTTCCGAGACGTATCTCTCCACCGAGGACCTGCATCCGATCGATATCGTCGAAACCATCGCCGAGCATCACGATTGGGATTTCGACCGGGTGACCGACGATCAGATCGCCATGGCGGTCGAAGGGCAGTGGCGGACCTATTCCATCACGCTGGCCTGGTCGGGCTATGACGAGACTCTGCGGCTGATCTGCACCTTCGAGATGGATCCGCCCGACGAAGCACTTCCGGCGCTCTACGAGGCGCTGAACCGCACCAATGACATGGTCTGGTCGGGCGCCTTCACCTACTGGCGCGAGCAGAGGCTGATGGTGTGGCGCTACGGTCTGTGCCTTGCAGGAGGTCAGATCGCCGGTCCCGAGCAGATCGACCGCATGATCAACGAGGCGGTCAGTTCCGCGGAACGTTTCTATCCGGCATTTCAGCTCACTTGTTGGGGCGGTGAGAGCCCCGAACGCGCGATGGAAGTCGCCATCGCCCAGGCCTACGGGCGGGCCTGAGGGGGCATTTGGCGGCCGGGGGTTTCCCTCGGCCGCCGGATCGCTAATCTGCCTCCGCAGCTTCGGAGGTGATCATGGACATGAGCGAGGTGAGCCGCAGGGGGCTGGTGCTCCTGGGATGCGGCAAGATGGGCTCGGCGATGCTCGAGGGGTGGCTCAAGGGCGGGCTGCCCGCGGCGAGCGTCTGGGTGAGCGATCCCTATCCATCGGACTGGCTCAAGGGGCAGGGGGTCAACCTCAACGCGGCCCTGCCGGAGGCGCCGGCCATCGTGCTCGTCGCCGTGAAGCCGCAGATGATGGCCGAGGCGCTGCCGGGTCTCTCGCGGATGGGGGGCGGGCAGACGCTGTTCCTCTCGGTCGCGGCGGGCACCACGATCTCCTACTACGAAAGCGTGCTTGGCGAGGAGACGCCGATCGTGCGCGCGATGCCGAACACGCCCGCTGCGATCGGTCGCGGCATCACCGCGATCACCGGAAATGCGCGCGCGACCGACGCGCATCTCGACTTGGCTGAGTCGCTCCTTTCGGCGGTGGGGCAGGTGGTGCGGATCAAGGGCGAGCACCAGATGGATGCGGTGACGGCGGTGTCGGGCTCCGGCCCGGCCTATGTCTTCCACCTCATCGAGACGCTCGCCGCGGCGGGTGAAGCGGAAGGGTTGCCGGCCGATCTCGCGATGCAGCTCGCCAAGGCGACCGTTGCCGGTGCTGGTGCACTCGCCGAGGCTGCGGCAGAGGAGCCCGGCCAGCTCCGTGTGAACGTCACCTCGCCGGGCGGAACCACCGCGGCGGCGCTCAAGGTGCTGATGGACGAGACGCGCGGGTTCCCGGCGCTCCTGAAGGAAGCGGTCCATGCGGCGGCCGAGCGGGGGCGGGAACTCGGGCGATGACGATCGGATTTGACGATTTCCTGAAGGTCGATATACGGGTCGGGCGGATCACCCGCGCCGAGCTTTTTCCCGAAGCGCGCAAGCCGGCGTTCAAGCTCTGGGTCGATTTCGGGCGCGAGATCGGCGAGAAGCGCTCCTCCGCTCAGATCACCCGGCATTACCGGCCGGAGGAGCTGGTGGGCCGGCAGGTGTTGGCTGTGGTGAACTTCCCGCCGCGCCAGATCGGCCCGGTGATGTCGGAGGTGCTGGTGCTCGGAGTGCCGGATGCGGATGGCGAGGTCGTTCTGATCGGGCCCGGGCAAGAGGTGCCGGTAGGCGGGCGGCTCTACTGATTTCGGCCTCGGCTGCGCCTTGGCCGACCCGCCGGGGGACGTCCCGTCCCCCGGACCCCCTGGGGAGTATTTGTGCACAGAAAGTGAGAACAGCCCGCCCCGGAACCGGGACGGGCTGCGCTTCCTGTCGCGGTCCTCGACCCTCCGGCCTGTACCGCGACTCCCACGATCGCAGGGCGGGGTTAAGGAAAGTCTAACCGTACTTGCCGGACGCGGACCGGTTTGGTCGCGGTCCCCTGACCCGAGTGCCCGCGCCCTTGGCGCGGGCCCGAGACATCTCGTGGCGCCGCAAGGCGCCTCCGCGGGATCAGTCGGAAAGGCTCTCGGGCCGGTCGCCGATTTCTTCCCGCCAGTGCCGCCGGCAGAGCGAGACATAGGTCTCGTTCCCGCCGATCTGAACCTGGGCGCCGTCCCGCAGCGCCCGTCCGTCGGGCCCGCGCCGCACCACCATGGTCGCCTTCCCGCCGCAATGGCAGATCGTGCGCACCTCGCGGATCTCGTCGGCGAGGGCCAGGAGCGCGGCCGAGCCCGGGAAAAGCTCACCGCGAAAATCGACTCTGAGCCCGTAGGCCATGACCGGGATGCCGAGGTCGTCGACCGCACGGGCGAGCTGCCAGACCTGCTTGCGCGTCAGGAACTGCGCTTCGTCGAGGAAGACGCAAGCGAGGGGACATTCGGCGATATGGCGCGCGATCGTGGCGAAGAGGTCCATGTCGGCATCGAAGACATCGGCTGCCTCGCCGATGCCGATCCGGCTGGCGATCCGGCCGGCGCCCGCCCGGTCATCGAGCTTCGCCGTAAGGAGGTAGGTCGCCATCCCCCGCTCGCGGTAATTGTGCGACGCCTGCAGCAGCAGCGTCGACTTGCCCGCATTCATCGTCGAGTAGTGGAAATAGAGTTTCGCCATTTGGGCCGATTCCGCTGGATGGGGGGCGCATCAAGCCGGCCGGAAGCGAATCCGGCCGGCCTGTCGCGCGTCGATCAGGCGGCCTTGCTGCGCCGCGGCCGCCGCGAGGGGCGCCGGGCCGGGCGTTTGGTCGCCTCGTCGGGCCGGTGCGGCTGGCCATGCGACGCGCCGCGGTTCTGCCGGTTGCCCTGCTTAGCCTTGGCGGCTTTCGCGGCGGCGTTGGCCTCCGCGCCGGAGGGCGGCTCGCCGCCGATGACGGGCAGCGCAACCTTTGTCAGCTTCTCGATCGCCCGGAGCTCGCCGAGTTCCGCCGGGGCGCAGAAGGCCACAGCGCGGCCGTCGCGGCCGGCGCGGGCGGTGCGGCCGATCCGGTGGACGTAGTTCTCCGGCACGTTCGGCAGGTCGTAGTTATAGACGTGGCGGACATCCGGAATGTCGATCCCGCGCGCCGCGACATCGGTGGCGACCAGCACCTTCAGCTCGCCCGAGCGGAACGCCTGAAGCGTGCGCTCGCGCTGGCCCTGGCTCTTGTTGCCGTGGATCGCGCCGGCCTTGAACCCCCAGGCGTCGAGAAGCTTCATCAGCTTGTCCGAGCCGTGCTTGGTGCGGCCGAAGACGAGCGCGAGTTCGTCGGGATGCTTGGCGAGGTAGTCGGCGAGGAGCTTCGCCTTGTCGCCCTGGTTGACGAAATGCACCGCCTGCTCGATCTTCTCGGCGGCCTTGCCCGGAGGCGAGACCTGCACGCGAACAGGTTCCTTGAGATAGGAGGTAGCCAGTTCCTCGATCTGCTTCGGCATCGTGGCCGAGAACAGAAGCGTCTGGCGCTTGAAGGGCAGGAGGCGGGCGATCTGGCGCAGCGCGTGGATGAAGCCGATGTCGAGCATCTGGTCGGCTTCGTCGAGAACGAGATACAGCACCTCGTTCAGCGTCAGCGCCTTGCGGTCGAGAAGGTCGATCAGCCGCCCCGGCGTGGCGACGAGGATGTCGACACCGCGCGCAAGCCGTTCTGACTGGGCGTTGAGCGAGGCGCCGCCGACGACGCGGAAGGTCCGGAGCGGCGTGCCTTGCGAGAAATTCTGGATGTTCTCGGCGATCTGGGTCGCGAGTTCGCGGGTCGGCGCGAGGACGAGGGCGCGGCAGCTCTTCGGATTCGGCCTGCGGCCGATCTCGAGCAGCTTCGTGACCATCGGAAGCCCGAAGGCCGCGGTCTTGCCGGTGCCGGTCTGGGCGAGGCCCATGAGATCGCGGCCGGCCATGATCTCGGGGATGCCCCGGGCCTGGATCGGTGTCGGCGTGGTCAGGCCGAGAGCGGGAAGGTTCATGAGGACGCGCGGGGCGATCCCGAGGTTTTCAAAAGTCGTCAAGTGTGTGTCTTTCACAGGGGCGCGCGATAGTGCGGCCCGCAAGCAGGGTATGCGCCGAACCCGTCCGGGCTCGGTGCGGCATCGTCGGGGCGCGGTTCGACGCGGAACCGCAGGACCCCTGGCGTGACATGGGAACCGGCATCCGGGCCTCTGTCCCTCCGCGAAAACGGGGGAACGGCTGCTCACGCGGCAGCGGGCCATGGATCGCTGCGCAATGAGGCTTTTGCGGCTCCAAGTCAAGCTCCAAGACCGGCGAGGCCCCGCGGACATTGCGCTGGCTCCGGTCCTTCGCGTAGATGACGGCACGCGTTCGCGTTCGCGGCGAAGCGGTGCGGCATAGGGAGACCTGCGGTGCGTATGAACCTTGCGGCCATCGCGTCATTCATGCTCGTTGTTGGAGCGCCGCTGCCCGGATCGGCCGAGCCTCGGGACTGCGAGGCCAACATCAATGGCGAGAATGTCACCATTCTCTACGACCGCGACCGCGACAGCTACTCCTCGATGCGCGAGCGGCACCTGACACGCCGCAAGACCTGTCCGGGCGCCGTCGTCATCGCACACATGATGCCGGGACTAAACGAGGAGCAGCGCAGCCTCTTCTGCGCGGTCTACGACGAGGACGCAGAGTATTACCGTGCGCCCGCGAAGGGGGAGCGCGACGCCTATGGCCGCTGCAAGCGCCCCTCGGCGGCCTGCAGGCTCGTCAATGCGACCAAGGAAGAGGCGCTGGCGGTCGCGGAACTCGGACTGGACGCCGCCGGTGCAGGGCTGACTGCGGCGCGCGACACTTCCGGTGCGTTCATCCTGAGCGGCAAGGCGGGTGCGCTCGCCGGTCTTCTGGAGACCGCGGGTGCCAGCGCCGCCGCGGCACTTAGCGCGCCGGGCGTTCTGGCCGGCGCGGCTGTCAGCGTCGTTGCGGTCGGCGGCGCCGTCTATCTCTGCGCGGACTGAGGCGGTCGCAGCGCCCTGGCGCTACCCCACCGGCTATCGAGCAAGCTGACGCGGCGCGTCGGGTGCGCTTCACTGACGTTTCATCGCCGTCCTGTCCGGATTCGCCGCCTTGGGCTGACGATTCTGAAGTCAGGACACCCGAACCAGCAACCGAAACGCCGGTCTCGGCGGGGAATTTCAAAATAAATGTGTTGTATTTCAAATGTTTAATAACATTTCACCGAACTGTCACGAAAACTTCGAAAAAACCGCTTGCGGAGATTGGTGGTGATCCGTAAATACCCCCTCACCGAAGCGGGACAGACTGCTGCGGTGGACGGAACGGCGGCGACGCTGGGAAGTTGAG
>NZ_JAWQFN010000024.1:0-15563 GCF_033436765.1 Defluviimonas sp. D31 | reverse complement strand
ACTCATCGTCCGACATCAGGTCTCGTGCCAAGCTGGTCTCCATCGCAGATACCAGCTTGAATCATGATCAGGCGTCCCTGTGAATCCCTTTTGTCAACAGGCCCTAGTGCCCAGCGACCGTTCATAGCTGCCTGCACGCGTGTCCTGCCTCGCCGCAAGTTAGGTTCCTCTGACACCGCCTCCGGGCCCGAACGGCCGAAGAGCTGGCCCTTCTGCGGGGGTTAATTCGCGATAGCAGAGATGCTCACCGACCATCCGGTGATACGGTGGCAGACGCAGCTGAACCAGTGAGGGAGCCGTGAGATGGTCACCGATTTTTCCGAAATTCGGTCGGTGTGACGCCGGTCCACCTCTTGAAGGCTCTTGAAAAACTTGCGGCACTGGAGAAACCGAGCAACTCGGCGATCTCCTCGTTCAATGCGGAACTGTCCCTGTCGAGGATCTCCAGGGCCCTTTCTCTACGCACCTTGTCGCGGATCTCCTGAAACGACGTTCCCAGCCGAGTAAAGTTGCGCTGCAGGCTCTTTGGATGGACATCAAGGCGTTGAGCGAGATGCTTGATTCCGAAGGACCTTTCGCCAATTTCCTCGAGACAGGCTTTCTCCAGCCACTGCAAGACGGCCTCTCGGGGGGATGTATTTTGGAACTCTCCGCGCCTGGTGGGCGGAATCTCCCAGTCGAGGAGGAGCGGTCGCTTCAGCCATTCGGAGGGAAACCCGATCTGCACTCCGTTCCATTTCCGTTTCAGGAAGGAAGACCGTGGCACGAGGTCCGCCGGAATGCCGGCATTCTCTTGCGCCGAGACCGAGATCCGCGAAGGGTCGAATTCCTCGGCGGCCACCAACCGCAACAAGGTCACCCATATGCTTGCAGTCGCGGCATCCGCCTGAACGATCGGCGCGGCCGGGGTGAATGTCCTCTCTCCCCGGATCAGTGTGAACTCCGCATTTATCTGGAGGGAGTAGCGGATGTTGCTTATCTGCGTGTCGATTTCGATAATCGCCAGGGGCAGGAACTCGGCGAGCGTGTGTGATGCTGCAAAGCTCTGCCGAGCTTGAACTGGACCGGCCTTAACGAACTCCTCCGCGGCGCGCGCGGCGAAATAGGGATCGTCGAGCGCATCGGCCATTTCCTCTACCGCCCTGTAAAGCGCGTTGCCGGTGATCAGTGTCGCGGGGTCCGAAAGGTCGGAATGCTCGAGGCCAGCGGCCCGGAGGACCGGACCGGTCTTTCCACCCCGCCGCTCGAACAGGTTGATGAACGGCGCAAGCTGTAGCGCGCGGTTGAACACGATCCCTTCAGATACCATTCGGCTGTCTCCGGTGTGAAGCCCTCCCGTAGCTGTACGCGGCTTCATACCCCGTTGTCCCGACGCTGCGCCTTTCAGGACAGGATTCGACATAGCTTGTCCTCGAGGGGTAAGCCGCCCCCTTGGGTCATGTGCCTAATATCCGTTTGCCGACAGCCGCGATTCTTGAAGTCGGCTGCAGGCGAAGGGAGGTCGCTCGTGCTGCCAGTCAAAACCATGCGCGCAATCAACACCTTGGCGGTCTTGCTCGCGACAGCGACGACGGGGCTCGCCAACGACATCGTGATCCTGAACGGGCGCGTGATCGACCCGGAGACGGGGCTCGACGCCATCCGCAATGTGGGTGTGGAGGATGGCCGCATCTCCGCGATCAGCGAGTTCTCCCTTGAGGGTGACACGGTGATCGACGCCGCGGGGCACGTCGTCTCGCCGGGGTTCATCGACCTTCACGCCCATGGGCAGAGCATCGGCGACTACCGCATGCAGGCGATGCAGGGCGTGACGACCGCGCTCGAGCTCGAGTCCGGCGTCCTGCCGATCGGCGACTGGTACGAGGGTCAGGCGGCCAAGAACCTGCCGATCAATTACGGTGCGGCCGCGGGCTGGACCTATGGCCGGATCGCCACCTTCGACAACACCGATCCTCTGGCGACCGTCGAGTTCTTCCAGGAGGCGCAGGCGGAGAACGACTGGAAGATGGAGATCGCCGATGCCGATCAGTCCCGGCGCATCCTGTCGCTGGTGGAGCAAGGGCTCAAGGAAGGTGGCCTGGGCATCGGGATCAACGCGGGCTACGCGCCGGGATACGGCCAGAAAGAGTATTTCGCCCTTGCGGAACTCGCCAGCAGATATGGCGTGGCCACTTACACCCATGTCCGCTACGCGAGCGTCATCGAGCCGCAAAGCTCCTTCGAAGCGCTCAAGGAACTGATCGCCAACGCGGCTATCACCGGCGCGCATATGCACATCTGCCATATCAACAGCACCTCGATGGCGGATATCGAGGCCACGCTGGCCCTCGTGGACGAGGCGATGGTGCAGGGCATCAACATCACCGTGGAGGCCTATCCCTACGGCGCGGCGAGCACCGTTGTCGGCGCCGCCATGTTCACAGGGCCGGACTGGCGGGAGCGGATGCAATCGACATCCGAGAACTTCCAGCTTGGCGCCGACCGCATGACCGAGGACGAACTCGCCGATTATCAGGCCAACGAGCCGGGCACCTTCATCACCTGGCACTTCCTCGACGAGAGCAAGCCGCAGGACCTCGCCATGCTCGACATGTCGGTGACGCATCCCGCGACGCTGATCGCGTCGGACGCGACGTTCTGGTCCTATTTCGCCGACGACGGCACGATCCAGACCTATACCGGCGACGAGTGGCCGCTGCCGGACAACGTCTTCGCCCATCCACGCTCGGCCGGGACATTCGCGAAGATCCTGCGTTCCTACGTGCGCGAGCGCGGCGTGCTATCGATGAGCGATGCGATCCGCAAGATGTCGCTGATGCCGGCGCAGACACTGGAAGACTTCGTGCCGCAGATGCGCCGCAAGGGCCGGCTGCAGGTGGGCATGGACGCCGACATCGTGGTCTTCGACCCGGAGACGGTCGCCGACCGCGCGACCTTCGAGAACGCTAACCAGCCCGCTGTCGGCGTGCAGACCGTGCTTGTGAACGGCGGCTTCGTCGTAAGGGACGGGCAGTTTGTGCTCGACGCAGCCCACGGGCAGCCGATCCGAAGGGAACAGGTGCAGTGAGACGGCGTCGCGCAACATCCGAGCGAAAAGGAAGAATGCCAATGGAACTCAATTCGTCACCTGCCGCTGCGGTGTTTGCCTCGGTGCTTCTCTTCGCCGGCGCCGCTACAGCCCAGGACTACGATCTCGTCATCCTGAACGGGCGGGTGATGGACCCCGAGACCCTTTACGACAGCATCGCCAATGTCGGGATTTCAGACGGTCGTATCGTCGAGATTTCCAAGGAGCCGCTGACGGGAGCCGAGGAAATCGACGCTTCCGGACACATCGTCGCGCCGGGCTTCATCGACACGCATTTCCACTGGCAGCAGCCCATGGGCTATTCGCTCGGGCTTCGCGACGGACTGACCAGCAGCATGGACATCGAGGAAGGCTGCGCAGGCACAATCGTCGCCGAGTGGTACGAGGCGCGCGCCGGTGTCACGCAGGCGAATTACGGGTGTGCTTCCAGCCATGAGCAGGCCCGAGCCATCGTGCTCGACGGGTTCACCGACCGGGAAATCCTGCTCCATGGTCCAGCCGCGGCATTGGAGATTCGGAAGGGTTCGGGTTGGAGCCTGGCCGAGGCAGATTACGACACCGGGAACGAGATCCTGCAGATCATCGACAAGGGTTTGCAGGACGGTGCGCTCGGTATCGGCAGCACACTTGGTTACATGCGGGATGGCGTGACCTCGCGCGAGATGTTCGAGGTGCAGAAGGTCGGCGCGCGCTATGGCAGGCATACGGCCGTGCACACCCGGTTCACTCCCGACAACGCCACCTTCGAGAATCTTGGGCTGCAAGAAATCATTGCCAACGCGCTCGCACTCGACGCACCGGTCACGATCAATCATTACAACAATCCCGGCTGGCGCCTGGGTCAGGAGATCATCCAGCGTCTGCAGGAACAGGGCTACAACATCTGGGGCGAGATCTATCCCTATGCCGCCGGCTCGACTGCGTTGAACGCAGTCTTCCTGAAGCCGGAGAACTGGGTGGAACGGCTCGGGCATAGCTACGAGGACACGTTGCAGGACCCGGTGACGGGAGATTTCTACACGTTGGAAAGCTACACCGAAGCCGTGGAAGAAACCCCGACCAAGGAAATCGTGCTCTTCAAGATGCCGCCCGAAGACTCCGTGAAATGGCTGACACTCAAGGGCACGACCATGGCCAGCGACGCGATGTTCGCAGAGCCTCTGATGGCACCCTGGAACACGCCATTCGAGGAATTGGGCAACATGCACCCGCGCGGCGCCGGTGCGCGCGCGGCCACGCTGCGCCTCGGGCGCGAAAACGACATCCCGATGATGCAACTGTTGTCGATCCTCAGCTACAACGCGGCGCACCATTTGGGCCGTACAGGGCTGAAGGCCATGCAGGAACGGGGTCGGATGCAGGAGGGCATGATCGCCGACATCGTGGTGTTCGATCCCGAAACCGTGACCGACAATTCAACCTATGACCAGGGCTCGATCCCCTCGACCGGGTTCAAGGCGGTTATCGTGCATGGCGAGGTGACCGTGCGTGACGACGAGTTGCTGGAAGTCTTCGCC
Source organism: Defluviimonas sp. D31 (assembly GCF_033436765.1). Classification (NCBI taxonomy): domain Bacteria; kingdom Pseudomonadati; phylum Pseudomonadota; class Alphaproteobacteria; order Rhodobacterales; family Paracoccaceae; genus Albidovulum; species Defluviimonas sp. D31. Next base: position 10,958 of record NZ_JAWQFN010000024.1, on the reverse strand, counting down.
GGCCAACAGATCCGCTTCGAACCCGAGGATCGGCCGCGGTTCGAGACGGTATCGGAAGAAGCTTGGAATCTCGAGTTCTCGACCGGCATGCCGGATGTGGCGCCTGGCATTGCTCCGCCGGGAGTGAATTGAGCCATGGTGACATGGGTAGCCAAGGTCCGGACACGCTTTGGTGTCGGGCTCGTCGCGGTAGGGCTTGCCGTCGCGAGTGCCCACGCGGAGCCCATCCCGATCGGTTTTCGCGACCTGCCGGACCCCGCCGCGCGGGACTTCGAAGACCCCTTTCGCGGGATGGGGTTCGAGATGCTCGAAGAACTCCGGACGGTCGTCCGTCTCGAGCAGCGGCTCGAGAGCAATGAGGTTGCGGGAGATGCGCGGCCCAGGCTGGAAGCGCGGCTCGAGACGGCGCGCGAGACTCTCTCTGCCGCGGGCCATGACATCGAGGGCTTGCTGGCCCAGAGATGGGGCGTGGCAGAGGCCCGAAAGCGCGCCCTTTTCGCCACCAATCCGGACCTCCACGAGACAGCGGCAATGATCGAAGGCTTCCTCATTCCCGCGGGCACGGACGAAGACGGCCTCAGGGTCGGCTATCTCGTGCCACAGGTAGGAATGTGCAGCCACATGCCTCCACCCCCGCCAAACCAGCTGATCCGGGTGACGTTCGATGCGGCTTTTCCGGCGCCGAACCTCTACACCCCGGTCACTGTCGCGGGGCTGCTCGCGGTTGACGAGACCGACGCGACCATCTTCGTCCTCGATGGCGAGGTTCGGATGTCGAGCATGTGGAACCTTGACGCAACCGAGGTAACGCTGGCAGCCAACCCGGATGGAGCCTCATCCCTCAGTGCATGGCAAATGAGAAGGTTCTCCCATGGCGACCGCGCCGCGGGCGGCCAGCCGCCAAGCAGGAATTGAAATCACAAGCCATCGAATGGGTGGTGTCAGACCAATTCGAACCCGTCTCCACAAGGGCAGGGTCGCTGTCCCTTATGACGCGCCGAGGCCGCGCCACTCGGCGAGAGCGGCGGCGCGGTTGAGCTTGAAGTGTTGTCGCGAATAGAGGTGGCGTTCCTGACTGAAATGATTGACGACCGAGGCGTGGACGGACGCGAACATCTGCAGACTTCGCATCCGCCGAAACCGCTGCATTGCCCGTTCTCGCCGTCGGAACGGCAGGTGCGAATTCTCCGCCCGATTGTTGAGCCGGCGACCAGTTGCCTGGCGGTCGGCCGCACCAACCTCCTTCAATGCGGCGCTATAGGAGCGCAGCTTGTCGGTGACGAAAATGTGCGGGCGACCGTAGCGCTTCATTGATTTCTTGAAGAATTTCAATGCCGCCTTCTTGTCCCGCGTCTTGGTCACGAAGCTCTCGAGAACCTCGCCCTCATGATCGACGGCCCGCCACAAATAGTGCCGCTCACCGTTGATCTTCACAAACATCTCGTCGAGGTGCCATTGCCACTGCGGCCCAGAACGCAAGCACTCGGCGCGTTTCTTGCGGATCTCGGCCGCGAACATCGGTCCGAAACGCTGCCACCAGAACCGGACCGATTCATGGCTTATGTCGATGCCACGCTCGTGCAGCAGGTCCTCGAGGTTGCGGAGCGAGAGCGGGAAGCGCACGTACATCATNGCGAACATCGGTCCGAAACGCTGCCACCAGAACCGGACCGATTCATGGCTTATGTCGATGCCACGCTCGTGCAGCAGGTCCTCGAGGTTGCGGAGCGAGAGCGGGAAGCGCACGTACATCATCACCGCCAGGCGGATGATCTCGCGGCTCGTCTTGAAGTATTTGAACGGGTCAGGTTTCGACATCAAGCGACGCTAGTCGGCGCCCTGCCTCGCCGCAAGCCAGGCTCCTCTGACACCGCCCAGCCGGGAGTGCCTGGCGATCCGGGTCAGGCGGAAGCTGAGTTCGGTCGACGTCATCGATGCTCTCACCGATCTGTTCATCCTGCGCGGAACACCCACCTACATCAGATCCGACAACGGCCCCGAGTTCGTCGCGCAGGCGGTCCGGGATTGGATTGCCGCCGTCGGTGCCAGGACGGCCTACATCGAACCAAGATCACCCTGGGAGAACGGATACTGCGAGAGCTTCAACGCCAGGTTCCGGGACGAGCTGCTCAACGGCGAGGTCTTTTACAGCCTCCGAGAGGCCAAGATCCTCATCGAGCAATGGAGGAAACACTACAACACGAAACGCCCCCACAGTGCTCTGGGCTACCGCCCGCCGGCCCCTGAACCCGTCATCCCGATGGACCAGAGGCCAGTCATGCACTAACAATCAAATCGGACCACTCAGGTGGGGCTGATCACTCACCGCCGTTCTCATCAAGTCGGGTTTCTCTGACAAGACCCTATGCGTCGCTATATGACAAGTTGCTCTGACACCGCCCGACTTTCGCATCACGCAAGAATTTGGTCGCCAAACCAGAAATCGTCGGCCGCGAATGTATGGTCGGCAGCATCCGCGAATGTCAGACTGTCCCCGCTCGCGAAGCTCAGAACCTGGTCGTTTCCGACGACACCGAAGGAAAGCTGATCGAAGCTAGTTTCCGTGAAGCCAAACAACCAGACAACGTCGGCCTCGGACTGGTTGAAATCAAGAACAACGTCGTCACCGTACCCCAGGTCGAAATGGAAGATGTCGGCGCCAAGTCCACCCGACAAGACATCGCTCCCGAAATGGCCGGAAATTTCGTCGTTTCCTGCCCCACCCTCGAGCGTGTCGTTGCCACGCATACCCACGAGGACATTGTTGCCGTCGTCGCCGCGAAGGATGTCATTTCCGTCGCCCGAGACAGCATTCTCGATGGAGGTGCCCGTTGCGAAGCTGGCGATTTGTACTGGGCCACTGCCATCGTCCGCGGTCATGCCCAAGGCAAGATCGAGGTCGACGTCTGCGGTCATCGCCGCGAGGTTCAGCCAGTCGGTACCGGCGGCATCATCGATGACCACCCGACCCATTTCGGCCGCAAGACCAGTCGAGAGCATTTCATCGGTATAGGTATAGACATCGTCCAAAACGACGCTTCCCGAAGATCCGTAAAAGTCCAGGGAAATGGCGTCGATCGCGTTTCCATCGTACTCGGTGCCGTAGTTGTCGATGTCGAAGGAAACGTCATTTTCCTCGAGCGTGACCGTCCACGTCCCGTTCGGGTCTTCTCCTCGGAAGGCATTGGCACCGAAATTCCATGTGACGTCGACCGAAAGCAGAATCAGCCCCAGGAAATCGTAGGCCGGCGTGTAGTCATTGATCGGTAGATCGAGAAGACTGACCGTCGTGCCGTCCGGAGACGTCAGGGACAGTGACACTTCCTGCATCAGGGTCGTGCTCAGTTGGATCGCGATATCGACGTATTCCAGATCCATTGCCGGACCGGAATAGTCGAATGTCCAGTTCGCTGTGTCGCCCGCGCCTGAGACACTGAGCCCATCCGGGGCCATGGTGCCGGTGGAGAAGTGCGCCTCGTTCTCCGAAGTTTGGGGCGAGCCGAAGAGACCCCAAACCTCAGCCATGCGGACGGCGCCATGTGCATTTAGCGCTCCGAATCCGTAGTCTTCGGAGAAGTGCATTGCACCGCCATTCCAAGTCTGGCTGCCGTTCCACGTTCCAGCGAAGAATTCGACCGGTGTCTCGACCAGCGACTCGAAGACCCCGTCGATGTCGAGATCGGTCGGAACGAGTTCGGTTGCCGTGTTCAGGACGCCGATTTCGGAACCGGTCCAGACCGCGGATTGGGCGAGGATGTTCTGGACATCGCGCCATCCGAGATCGGGGTTCGCTTCGAGCATCAGCGCCACGACTCCGGCGGCCGTCGGAGTTGCCGCGGATGTTCCGCCGAAACCACTCGTGGCGTAGGCGGAGCTCCAACTGCCGTCGGCGTAGCCATAGCTGCCATCGCGGTCGGTCGTCGGAATTCTCAGATTGCTTTCGGGAAGCAAATTGCCTTCTTCGTCGGCGACCGTAAGTCCGCTTGACGGCGCCGAGATCAGGATATTGGCGCCGCGGTTCGAGTACCAGGACACGTCCCCGTCGGAATCGTAGGCGCCGACGGTGATCGAAAACCGCGTCGCATCGTTTGCGTCGCCCTGCGAACTGTCGGCCCAGTTGCCCGCGGCCTTGAGAACGATGGTCCCAAGCCCGTCGCGGCCAATTGTCACCGCTTCCTCGACGGCTGCAAGATATGCCAGTGTCGATGCAACGGTGTCGTTCAGATAGACAGGTGCCGCACCCCAGCTGTGATTCACGACGTCGAATTCGTCCATTTCGGCGATCGCGTATTCGAATCCGGAGAGGTCGGTCGTATTGTTGATCGAGGCCGGACCGCTGAAGATGTTCACGCCGACGATCGTTGCATCGTAGGCGATCCCGATGGTTCCTTCGCCGTTTTTCTCGGACGCGATGATGCCCGCAACGGCGGTACCATGGCGGGCTTCCTCTTCCGCCACGGGAAGCGGGTCGAGAACCGAACCATTCCAGACAAGGTGTCGGCTTGCGTCGTAATTACCGTCGAGATCCACGTGACCGTAGGCGATTCCGTCGTCGTAGATGGCGACAACGACGCCGTCACCTGTGTAGTCCTGCCAGACAGTTTCCAAACCGCCGAGCATCCCGAGGTTCCACTGCTCCGCATAGAGAGGGTCGATGTCGGGTTCGGGAGCGGGTTCGACGACGATCGTGAAATCCGAGGGTCCGGTCGGGTCGCCCGACACGTTTCCGGCGAGATCCGTGGTCCTAAGCGAAATGGCCCGCGTACCTTCCGCGAGGCCAGACAACGAATAGCTCCACTGCCCGCTAGCATCGGCGGTCGTTTCGCCGGCATAGACCCCGTCGACGAAAACCTCGATGCGGGAAAGGCGCTCGGACGTTCCGCGCAGCATTGGACTTGAATCCGATGTCGATCCGCCGTTTGCGATCGCGAGCGAATCCGGCACGCTGCCACTGTCGACGAGAGTTTCGACAATGACCGCATCCGTCACGACCGTGTCGATCTCGACCACGAGATCGCTCGTCCAGGCTTCGTTGCCGGCCGTATCCCTCACCAAGGCACGAAAGACGTGTGTGCCTTCCGCGAGGATCCCGGGATCTGCCGTCCAGCTGCCGTCGGTCTGAACGGTCGCTGTGACCGACGATGTAAGATCGGGAGCTCCGTCGACGACGGCGTACACCATGACAGTCGCTCCGGGCTCCGCGATGCCCTGGAGGATCGGAGTGTCATCGGATGTAACGCCATCTCCGACGATACCAGTGTCCTCCTCGATCCCGGAAATCTCTGCGAATTCCACCGTTGTATCGATCGTCAACTGGAAGTCGTCCGATTGCGACGAATTTCCGGCCACGTCGGTGACGATTACATGAAGGAGATGCGCTCCGTCAGAAAGCGCTGTTGACTCAATCGTCCATCTTCCGTCCGTCGAGACCGTGGATCCGAGCAGGGTGCCATCCGCCTCGCGAAGCGAAACGGTCGCGCCGGCCTCGGCTTGACCTGTCAGGACAGGCGTGCCGTCCGAGACCAGAACGTCCGGATCGGCCGACCCGTCCGACGCAAGGACGGTGTCGATCGTGGCGGCAGGTGGCGTCGTGTCGAGCACGATGTCGGTTGAGGACGTGTCGCTCTGGTTGCCGGCGTTGTCGGAGAGGCGCGCGAGAACGGCGTTCGAGCCCTCAACAAGGGTGCTTCCCGTTGTCGTCAGATCGACGAAGCCCTGGTCGATGTCTGCCTGGGTCAGCACCCTAGTGACATCGACGGAACCATTGACCACAAGATCGACTGTATCTCCGGCCCGTACGGTCGGATCGAAGGCGATCCGGAAGGTGGCCAAAGTGTCGTTTGTGATTCCGTCGCCCGGAAAGCCGCTATCGGACTCGAGCAAGAGCACTGGGGCACTCGCCGTTGGCGCTTCGGTGTCCACACCTTCAATCGACAAGTTGTAGGGTTCCGTCGAGACGGTCTTTGTTCGGCCGTTCTTTGGGTTGACGTCCTCGTAGGACGCAACAACCGTGAAGTCGCCGCTCTCGTCGTCGAACGTATCCGAACCATATTGCGTGTTGTTCAGCGACCCGTAGTCGATTGACCAGTACCAGGTGCCATCCTGTTCGTACCACGTTGCCGTGGTTCCCACCCAAGTCGTCCCAGTTGCGGGATCGGTTGCTGTAATGGTGATGGCTCGAGACGGGTCGCCCGTGCCAAATAGGCCCGTGCCATCCGACGTTGGGCCAAGCACGGCAAACACAGTCCCGGTATCGCCGTTGCCTCCGCCTTTTCCACCGCCTGCTGGTCTGGGCATATCTTTTCTCCCCATCCAATTTCTGGCGCCCTCCCGACTTCACGGCACCAAGTTTTCGATAATATGGCAATGTGGATCGACGAATTACGGTCTGAATTGGGTCAATTGTTTTGCTAATTGATACAATCGGAAGGGATGCGAAGTTCTGTTCCAAAACTTTCGTTGTTTGCCGGTCGTGAACTCACTGTTTCAAGATCTTGGGTGATCAGGCAACCTCAAATTGCTAGTTCTTTACGGCGTCAACTCGGTCACAATTCGGTGCTGGAATGCCTCCTCTGATTTGGTCCGACGTTATGTTTAGATGTTTGATCCCACGGTTTGATGGTGCGATCCATTCGGAGACTGGTTCGAATCCGTCTGACAGCTCCGCTGGCTAGCAATCCGGATCGGTTGGTCACCAAGGACGAACAGGTCGAACGGGTCTGGGACGCGCGTTTCATCTCCGACAGTGCGATCTCGACCGCGGTCAAGGAAGCCCGCAAGGCGGTGGGGGAGGTGGTGTCAGACCAATTCGAACCCGTCTCCACAAGGGCAGGATCGCTGTCCCTTATGACGCGCCGAGGCCGCGCCACTCGGCGAGAGCAAAGGCTCGGTTCTTCTTGAAATTTACCCTCGAGTAGAAGCTGCGCTCCAAGTTGAAATGGTTGAAGACGGAGGCGTGGACGGCGGCGAACATCTGCAGACTTCGCATCCTCCGAAATCGCTGCATTGCCCGTTCTCGTCGTCGGAACGGCAGGTGGGANACCCTCGAGTAGAAGCTGCGCTCCAAGTTGAAATGGTTGAAGACGGAGGCGTGGACGGCGGCGAACATCTGCAGACTTCGCATCCTCCGAAATCGCTGCATTGCCCGTTCTCGTCGTCGGAACGGCAGGTGGGAATTCTCCGCCCGATTGTTGAGCCAGCGACCAGTTGCCTGGCGGTCGGCCGCACCGACCTCCTTCAATGCGCGCTATAGGAGCGCAGCTTGTCGGTGACGAAAATGTGCGGGCGACCGTAGCGCTTCATTGATTTCTTGAGGAATTTCAATGCCGCGTTCTTGTCCCGCGTCTTGGTCACGAAGCTCTCGAGAACCTCGCCCTTATGATCGACGGCCCGCCAGAGGTAGTGCCGCTCGCCGTTGATCTTCACAAACATCTCGTCGAGATGCCATTGCCACTGCGGCCCAGAACGCAAGCACTCGGCACGTTTCTTGCGGATCTCGGCGGCGAACCTCGGTCCGAAACGCTGCCACCAGAACCGGACCGATTCATGGCTTATGTCGATGCCACGCTCGTGCAGCAGGTCCTCGACGTTACGGAGCGAGAGCGGGAAGCGCACGTACATCATCACCGCCAGGCGGATGATCTCGCGGCTCGTCTTGAAGTATTTGAACGGGTCAGGTTTCGACATCAAGCGACGCTAGTCGGCGCCCTGCCTCGCCGCAAGCTAGGTTCCTCTGACACCGCCAGCGACGCTAGTCGGCGCCCTGCCTTGCCGCAAGCCAGGTTCCTCTGACACCGCCGCTGCGAAGGCAGTGCCATGCGCGCTTCCGGTTGACGAAACAGCCCAGATCAGCCGCGGTCCGGCGTGTACCAGATCGGTGATGTGTAGGCTCTGTCCTGCTGGATGGCAGGAACACCTTCTGGAAGGCCAACCTCGAAGAAGGCAGCGTCATACGTGGTCCAGCGCGGCGTCGGAATTTCGAGCACGCGCACGTAGTAGAACGCGCGCTCCGCGGGATCAAAATCGGGATCCTCCCAGTAGGCCATCATCTGCGCCTCGCCGATGTCGTTCGTGTATGTCGCGCTGGGGATATCCACCGTGTTGCCAACGGGCGCATCGCATTTTCCATCGACGATGACGCGGCCGTCCGAGCAGGCAACGTCGATCACCTGCTCGCGCAGTTCGCCGCCGATATCCAACCATCCTTTGACGACCTGAATACGGTCGAGGTTGGCCCCGTCGGGGTCGCGTAGCGCCCGGATCATCAGGCGCGGAGCCGCCCCTTGAGGCGCGGACGCAAGGTCGCCGCCCATCGGAACGCCCCCAGCATAACCGGTCTTTGCAAAGTCCGGTCGCAGCACGTCAGCGGGATCGTAGTCCCAGCCCGCGAAGACCCGCACGGTGATCCGGCTGCCGGTGGTGGCGTATGTCTCCTTGCGCTTCATGGCATCGAAAAGCGCCGTGCGCGTGTTCTCCCTCGCCCAGACGCCCTGAAGGCCAGAGGCGAGCGTTTCGAACTCGTAGGTGCCGGTGCCCTTCCCTTCAGGGTCCGGGACAATCTGTGCGTTGAACCGGTCGGCAGACGGTTCCATCGGGGTGACCTTCCCAAAATAGTTTTCCTCGCGCGTTGTGGACAAGCCTGTATGCGCATCTGTTGCGCCGACCATGCCGAACTTGAACGGGTTCACGCCGAGATCCTGTTCCAGTTGGAGGCCCAGCTTGAGCGCGCCTCGCGCGTACTCATTTGGCAGCATCTCGGGCGATTTGGCCTCGCCGTTCCAGTTTCCGCGATCCCAAGTGCCGTAATCGGCGAACTCGTCGTCCGGCGACAGAAGCGGATGCGCCTCGCCGTCTCCCTTCATCTGCGTGACTTCGTAGAGCGGTTCCAATCGCGCACGGCGCTCTGCATAGGCAGCGTCGATCGGGTTGCCCGACATGTCTTCGACGGCGAACATCACGCCATTGGAAAGATTGCCGTTGTGCGGAATGGCAAGAAGGTCGCCGCCGGTTTCGGCTACGTAAGTCTCCATCCAGTTCCAAAGATCTTTTGGATCGTCGGAGTCCGTCGCCCCGAACGGGAGAAACCGGTTCGCCTTGTCAGCATTGTCCCGGTACACGACCACGCGGTGCAGGTTGTTCCCGCTCGGCGCCGACGACCACTCGTAACCTATGAAAGCGGTGAAATTTCCCGGGTTGTTGTAGGTGTCGGCATATCCGGTGATCTCCTCCCATATCGGGCGCGCGACATTGGGGTCACCGAGCGGGTCCTTGCCCCCGACAATGACATTGAAGCCCCAGTTCTCAAACGCTCCATAGATGTCACCTGCCTGATACATCTCGTAGGTCGAGCGTCCGACTTCCGTAGCCAGGAGCTTCGGGTCGGCCCGTTCCAGCATCTGCGAAACCCCGAGGCTCTCGGCATGGTCGGCGACAACCAGCCAGTCGAGCGGACGCACCAGTTTGACTCGCATGCCCATGCTCGCCGTCACTTCCTCGCCGCGCGCGAAACGATAGGCATCATCCGGGCCGAGCCGAGCTCCGACCAAGCCCGCATCCCAAGAATATGAAGTATGAAGGTGGGTATCGCCCCAGAATACCCGGTTCGGGAAGTCCTGTCCTACAAATGGCGAATACTGGCCCGCAGTCGAGCTAAACTCGTCCCGAGATACCGCGAAGTCGGCCCCGAACGACTTACCCTCCTGTGCCAGGGCCGCGCCGGAGCATATCATTGCAAAGCAAAGTCCCGAAACAAATCTGAGCATCGTCTATCCTCCTTCAGGAAGTGCGATGAGCCACTTCTTCAAATGTAACTTACCATAGCTTTCTGCTCCGCGATGACCTCAGTCAATCGCGCACTAAGCGCCGAGCCGTGGTCATCGGTAAGGCTGCGGAATTCGATCATGGCGGAATGCTGCCGCGAGGCTTTTGTCGACGCCAGACGCAGATCGCCTCCGCCTTTCAGGAGGACTCGTCAAACGTTGACTCAGCGTTGACAAGAATTGCACGTACGCAAAAACCGCCCCGATGGGCGACATGCATATCCATGATAATATTAGGGGTTTTGGTTTGCGGGGGCAGGATTTGGCCTTCACCGAACAACCGCGGGAATGTGACCTTACATCAATTATCATCATCAATTTACGAGACCACCAAACACCGCGGTGACGGGCGCCAGTGCTGCGGGTGTCGTAGGCGCCGTCCGCGGTCATCCGCTCCATCTAGCCGCATGGATTCGCGAAGTGAATCCTTCAAACTCAGAGTTCTGCAACAGCTCCCGGCCGATCCACCATCTGACACCAACAGGCAGCGACCATGAGCGATCGACTGCGGAGCGAACTCTGAACCCGGCGAAGGCGCAGACCTTAAACAGAAACCTTGACCAGAGCGATAAGAGAACTTTTTAGGGGCAGTTTATCTGCCTGCGGTCGAAATCTGCGCTCAGTCCATTGCATCCATGGACCCAACTTATCCGACCTGCCTCGCGGGATTTTTTCCGGAATAGCCGACCGATTTCAGTAGTCTATCAACGCCACTATGACTTATCGAGTAACCCCGTTTCTGTAGCTCTACCGCTATAGCTCTAAGCGACAGCCCCTTCACCTTCAGCCGCAGGACCATCTTGAGAATTGCCTCACGGTTGCCGTTTGCCTCGAGTTCCCCATCGGGATTGACAGAGAAGCCAATCGGCACGTTACCCCCGAGGTAGCGCCCCATGAGCCGGCCCTCTCGCTTCCTGAGCCGCATGCGCTCTCGTAGAAGCTGAGGTTCAGTTTGGGCCAGCGGCTCCAAGATTGAGATGAATGTCTCTAACAGCTTTCCTTGGGCGATGTTGGCACCGCGATCCACGCAATGGGTGGTGTCAGACCAATTCGAACCCTTCTCCACAAGGGCAGGATCGCTGTCCCTTATGACGCGCCGAGGCCGCGCCACTCGGCGAGAGCAGCGGCGCGGTTCTTCTT
>NZ_JAWQFN010000023.1:0-18383 GCF_033436765.1 Defluviimonas sp. D31 | reverse complement strand
TTCTGTTCTACTTCCATCGAGAGGAAGGCTTTGCACCCGACGCGAAGGTCGACTTCCGGCCCTTTCCGTAGAATGCTGCGCTCTGTTAAAAGGTCTCCAAAGGGCTCAAAGCAGCGGTTCGCCGCTCACGTCGTGAACGGCTGGTCCCGCGCGTTGCGGCCGTTCGCTGCGGTCCGCTCAATGGAACGGGGTGCGGACTTTCCCGATCTTCGGCCGACCAACCCGAATGAGCGCGACAGGCCCAAAGCTGGCGCACGATGGCCCACCGGCTGAGGGAAGCTTCATGCGGATAGCTACCGTTTGCCCAATTTCAGGCAAGTTCCAGCCTGCGAACATTGCAGACTTATACGATCGCGCCACGCGCAATTGCGCCTGCTGAGCGAGGAGGCTGAGACCGACGCAGACTGGGCCGGCGGGAGCCACGAAAACTCCCTGGTCGCGATTCTTGTCGCAAAATGATCCGCCCGCGTGTGATGCTTGCGTGGTATATTGGAGAAAGTCGATACAGCGACCGCGAAGGAAACTGCAATGCTACATAGATTGTTTTCAGGTGTCTGCCTCGCGGCGCTTGCGGCCGGCTCATCGCTCGCGCAGCAGAACGACGCCTTAGGTACAGACTTCGCGGTGTCGTCTGAGAATCTGCCATCCACCCATGGCGAATACTCGCCCTTCGTTGGACAGAACTTTCCGAACCGGGTGTTCTGGGGCGACAGCCATCTTCACACTTCCTACTCTTGGGACGCTGGGCTGGTCGGAGGTCGCCTTGGTCCTGACGACGCCTATCGATTTGCCCGCGGCGAGGAAGTCACCGCCAGCTTCGGCGTGCGGGCCCAACTTGTGCGGCCGCTCGACTGGCTCGTTGTTGCGGATCATGCCGAGAGCCTTGGTGTAGCGCAGATGATTGAGCGCGCCGATCCGCGGCTGCTCGCCACTGACGTTGGGCGAGCCACGTATGACCTGTGGAAAGCGGGCGATGCCTATGGCGCGTTCGCGGAATGGGGGAGCAACGTGATCGTCGGCGGTGACGACCCGCTCGATGACCCGGAGATCGCGCGTACGGTTTGGGAAGAGATCACCGCGTATGCCGAACAGTACAATGATCCCGGCGCCTTCACCGCCTTCATCGGCTTTGAGTGGACGTCAGCACCGGGCGGGAACAACTTGCATCGCGTCGTCGTCTACCGGGACGACGCGAGCAAGGCAAACCAGTTGCTCCCCTATGGTGGGACCGACTCTTCCGATCCCGAGGATTTGTGGACCTGGATGGAGACCTATGAAGCCAACACCGGGGGCAGACTGCTAGCCATACCGCATAACGGCAACCTCTCCAATGGCGTGATGTTCGCCGTCGAGACAATGTCAGGCGAGCCCATCGACTCCGAGTATGCCGAGCGCCGGTCGCGGCACGAGCCGCTCTACGAAGTGACCCAGATGAAGGGGGACGGCGAGGCGCACCCGCTCCTGTCTCCCGACGACGAGTTCGCCGACTATGGCACCTGGGACCGCGGCAACTGGAACGGCGAGGCCAAGACGCCGGAGATGCTGCAGACTGAATATGCCCGAAGCGCCCTCAAGCTGGGCCTGCAACTAGAGCGGGAGCTCGGCGTGAACCCCTTCAAGTTCGGCATGGTCGGCGCCACCGACTCCCACACCGGGCTCTCGACCACGCGCGAGGACAACTATTTTGGCAAGGTTCCGTTCATGGAGCCGTCAGATGACCGCTTCGATGCACAGATCGTTCCCGATCCGAACGACGAGGGCGTCGGAACCTACGAGTTCGAGACGCTCGCCTCCGGCCTACAGGGCGTCTGGGCGCGTGAGAACTCGCGCACCGCGCTGTTCGACGCGATGCAACGCAAGGAGACCTATGCGACGACAGGCAGCCGGATCACGGTGCGCGTCTTCGCGGGATGGGATTTCGAGGCCGACGAGGTACAGCGTGCCGACTTTGCGGAGACCGGCTATGCGCGCGGAGTGCCTATGGGCGGCGATATGCGCGCCTATCTCGAGGGGGCCGCGCCGCGCATTATGATCCGTGCACTCCGCGATCCTGACGGTGCCAACCTCGACCGCATCGAGGTGGTCAAGGGCTGGCTAGACGCCGCGGGCGGCCTGCAAGAAGTCGTGGTCGATGCCGCCTGTTCGGACGACCGCGAGATCGTCGATGGCCGCTGTGACGGACCAGTGGGCGACACCGTGGACGTGCAAAGTGCGACTTATACGAACAACATCGGCGATGCGCTGCTGATGGCGTATTGGGAAGATCCCGACTTCGATCCTGCCGAGCGCGCATTCTACTATGTCCGGGTGCTCGAAATTCCGACCCCGCGCTGGACAACCTACGACGCGGCATTTTTCGGGGTCGACCTCCCCGAGGGGGTGCCGGCCGTCCAGCAGGACCGCGCCTACACCTCGCCGATCTGGTACACGCCCAACTAGGGTAACGACCGGTTTCCACACATCGCGTCGGATTTGGCCTTGCGTGGCAACGGCAAGAACGGGCTCGAAGCAGTATTTCGCTGCAATATTCGTCAATGACGGCTAAGGGCCGAAAGTGCATATTCTTGGAAAAGGCCCCGCACAAGACTCAGCGTCAGGCGGGGACAGAAACGGTAGGTGCTTGATTGCATCCTGCCCCCGCAACCAAATTTACCAATCAATATCAAAGCATTACGCCTCGCACCCCGCGGGGCTTTTTGCTTGTGTGCAATTCTTGTCAACGCCGAGTCAACGTTTGACCAGTTCGCCTGAAAAGCGGGGGCGTTCACCGCCGGGGCGGTCGCAAGAAACGAAGCATTGCGCGCCTCGAAATACCTCGGCCGCGCGCTCTGGCGAAGATGGAGCGGATACCACCGCCGGAGCCGCGTCGAAACGAAGATCCGCTTCTCCGCCACCGGCGTGCCCTCCTCGCCCTGCTTCAAAAATGAACGCCTTCTGTGCGTCCGAAAACTTGCTCGCCTTCATGCGATTCCGCTCCTCTCCAGCCGGGAAAGCGTAGCGGAAAACTCCAGCTTCAAACGGTCCAGTTTCCGGGGATCAGATCAGGAAGCTCCCGCGCCGCGGTTTTCTGCCGCGGCCTCTATCGCGGAGAGGAAGCGCGCGACCTCCTCGAGGCTGTTGTAATGGCAGACCGAGACGCGGATGCAGGACCTGAGCCCGAGCGGCTTCAGGATATTGCCGCAGTAGTGGTCGTCGTTGCGAACATGGACGCGGATCCCCTCGGCGCTCAGGAAGTTCACCAGCGCACCCGACTCGACCCCGTCGAGCACCAGCGACACGACACCCTCGCGCCCCTTGGTGGCCGCGCCGCCGATCAGCGTCACGCCGGGCATCTCGGCGAGGCCGCGCAGGTTCCCGGTGCCGTGCAGCATCGCGCCCATGAGCCGCGCCTCGTGGTCATGGATCGCTGCCGCTGCCGCCTCGACCCGCGCGCGTCGATCCGTGGCTTCGGTGAAGCGGCCGCCGAGCCAGTCGAGATAGTCGACCACGTCGGAGAAGGTGGCATAAGCCCCCGCGTCGCGGGTGCCGAGTTCCCAGACATGGGCCGGCCCGCCCACGACCTGCTCCTTCTTGCAGGCGGTCAGCCGGTCCGAGGCCCAGCCGAAGCCGTAGCCGTGGCGCGCGAAGACCTTGTAGGGCGACACCGCGTAGCCGTCGACGCCGTAGGCGGCGCAGTCGATATGGCCATGGCTCGCGTGCTGGATGCCGTCGACGATGATGAACGCCTCGGGCGCCTTTTCGCGGATCGCCGCGGCGATCGCCGGCACATCGACGGACATGCCGGTCACCGGAGAGGTCTGGACGATCGTTGCGACCCGGACATCGGTCGTGATGTGGCGCTGATATTCCTCCAGGCTCACCGTGCCCGTGGCGTCGTCGTGGACGGCGAGAAGGTGCGGCCGCCCCGTCACGTCGGCCCAGCGTGCCATCGCGCTGCGCGAGGCGGGATGCTCGAGTGTCGAGCCGAGCATCACCCCGCCTTCGGCCGCGCCGAGCGCTGCGGTGCGGACCAGCCGGAACAGCACCTCTGTGCCGCTCTCGCCGACGAAGATCTGCCCGCCCGGCGCGTTCAGGAACAGCCGCATGTCGGCGCGCCCCTTGTCGATCGCCGCCATCAGCGCCTTCGAGGCCGGGTTGTCGCGGCCCTGGTTGTCCGGGTAACCGGCATAGGCGGCCGAGGTCTCGATCACCGATTTGAGCCTCAGCGCCCCGCCGGCGTTTTCGAAGAAGACGCGCGGGCCCTCGAACGGGCAGGCATCGACATGGGCAAAGCGGCTGCGGACTTCGTCGAGCAGTCCGGGTTTGTCGGTGATCATTGGGCGCTCTCCAGGGCGGGGGTGACGCCGCGCAGGCGGTCGCCATTTGGGTCGAAGGGGGGGCGGGCGAGGATGCGCGCGATGTGGTTCTGGCCGAGGATGGCGACATGGACGGTGTCGCCGGGCTTGGCCATGCCGGCCTTGAGATAGGCGATGGCGAGCGACTTCTTGACCGAATAGCCGTAGGCACCCGACGAGACCTGGCCCGCGGGCGTGCCGTCGGCGAGGAAGACCGGCTCGCCGCCAGAGGCGTCGGCGAGGCTGGCGTCGATCTCGAGCATGACCATCTCTTCGCGGGGCGGATTGGCGGCGATGTTCTGCCAGGCGGTCTTGTTGAGGAAGTCCTTGTCGGCCTTGATCAGCCGGTCGAGCCCGCTTTCCTGCGGCCAGTATTCCGGGCTGTAGTCGCGGCCCCAGGAGCCGTAGCCTTTCTCGACGCGCAAGCTCATCAGCGCGCGGCTGCCGACCGGGCCGGCGCCGAAGTCGCGGCCCGCATCCAGAAGGGCGGTGTAGAGCGCGACCTGGTCGGCTTCCGCGCAGTGCAGTTCCCAGCCGAGATCGCCGGTGAAGCTCACGCGGAGCGCGATGACCTCGACGCCCGCGACGGTGATCCGCGCCGACGCCATGAACGGGAAGGCCTCGTTCGACAGATCCGCGTCGGTGAGCCGCGCGAGGATGTCGCGCGCCCTCGGCCCGGCGAGGTTGAAGCCGCACATCGCCTCGGTTCGGGATGCGAAGGTCGTGCCCTCGGGCAAGGGCACGGCCCTGAAGAAGCGCTGGTGGAAGCGCTCGGCCATACCCGAGCCGACGACGAGGAACTCCTCCGCCCCGAGCCGGGTCACGGTGAAGTCGCCCGCGATCCCGCCGCGCTTGCCGATCAGGGGCGTGAGGCAGGACCGGCCCACCTTCACCGGCATCCGGTTGGCGAAGAGCGCGTTCAGCCAGTCCTCGGCGCCCGCGCCCTTGACCTCGTATTTGGCGAAGTTCGAGATATCGATGATCCCCGCCCTCTCGCGCAGCATCCTCGCCTCGCGGCCCACGGGCGCCCACCAGTTCTGGCGGGTGAAGCCGTAGGTCTCGTGATCCGGCTCGCCCTGGGCGGCGAACCACAGGGGATGTTCCCAGCCGAAGTTCAGCCCGAAGATCGCGCCCATCTCCTTTTGCATCCCATAGGCCGGGCGGGTGCGGACCGGTCGGCCCGCCGCGCGCTCCTCGTTCGGGAAATGGATCTTGAAGCGGTTCGCGTACTGGTCCTCGACGCGCGCCCTGGTGAAGGCCCTGTCCGCCCAGTGGCCGAAGCGGGCGAGGTCCCAGCCGAACATGTCGAGCGTCGGCTCGCCCTCGACGATCCACTCGGCGGCGAGCTTGCCGAGGCCGCCTGATTGCGAGAAGCCGGGGATGATGCCGTTGCAGCAGAAATAGCCGGTCAGCTCCGGCACCGGACCGAAGAGCGCCGAGGAATCCGGCGACCAGATCATCGGGCCGTTGATCACGCGCTTGATGCCCGCCGTGCCGACGGCGGGAACCCGCTCGATCGCGCGCAGCATGTTCGGCTCGATCCGCTCAAGGTCATCGGCGAAGAGCTCGTGCCCGAAGCCCTGCGGCGTGCCGTCCTCGGCCCAGAACTTCATTCTCTTCTCATAGGCGCCGACGAGCAGGCCGAGGCCTTCCTGGCGCAGGTAGTATTCGCCGTCGCGGTCGGCGACCGAGGGCAGGCGGCGGCCGAGCCCGGCGATCTCCGCGATCGTCTCGGTGACGAAATACTGGTGCTCGGTCGGGATGAGCGGCAGCTCCAGCCCGGCCATCCGTCCGACCTCGCGCGCCCAGAGACCGGCGGCGTTGATGACCCAGGGCGTCGCGATGTCGCCCTTCCCGGTACGGACGATCCAGGTTCCGTCGGGTTGGGCTTCGGTGCCGGTGACAGGAGTGAAGCGGTGGATCTCGGCGCCCATCTGCCGCGCGCCGGTCGCATAGGCATGGGTCACGCCCGAGGGATCCACGTTGCCCCCGTCGGGCTCGTACATGATGCAGCGGATGCCGTCGAAATCGACGAGCGGATGCAGCCGCTCGGCTTCGTCGCGGCTCACCTCGTGGAAGTTCATGCCGTAGCGCTTCGCCTTCGCCGCCTGGATGCGCAGCTGATGCTCGCGCGCTTCGGTCTGGGCGAGGTAGAGCGAGCCCGGCTGGAAGATGCCGCAGCCCTGTCCGGTCTCGGCCTCGAGCTCCTTGTAGAGCTTCATCGTGTAGTGCTGGAGCCGCGAGATGTTGGTGACGTCATGCAGCCCGTGGATGTTCGCCGCCGCGTGCCAGGTCGAGCCCGAGGTCAGCTCCGAGCGTTCGAGAAGGACCACGTCGGCCCAGCCCTTCCTGGCGAGATGGTAGAGGATCGAGCAGCCGACGAGGCCACCTCCGATGACGACGGCCTGAGCATGGGTACGCATGTGTGTCTGCCTTTCGTGCTGGC
Organism: Defluviimonas sp. D31; assembly: GCF_033436765.1. NCBI lineage: Bacteria > Pseudomonadati > Pseudomonadota > Alphaproteobacteria > Rhodobacterales > Paracoccaceae > Albidovulum > Defluviimonas sp. D31. The sequence continues at coordinate 11,603 of NZ_JAWQFN010000023.1, read as the reverse complement.
CGGGGCGCCGGCCGATTTGAACGGGGTTTCGCGTGTCAGCCAAGACCGCGGGCCTCGGAAATGCGGGTAAGCCAGTCGGGATCCATCTCGGGGACGGAGGACAGGAGCAACCTTGTGTAGTCGGGATGGGGCGGGGCGAGGACCTGATCCTTGCCGCCCTGTTCGACGACACGGCCCTTGTGCATCACCACGATCTCGTCGGCGATTGCCTCGACGGTGGCGATGTCATGGGTGATGAAGAGATAGGACAGACCCTGCTCCTCCTGAAGCCGCATCAGGAGCTTGAGGATGTTCTCCTGAACGATCTGGTCGAGCGCCGAGGTAACCTCGTCGCAGATGATCACATCGGGCTCGGCGGCGAGAGCGCGGGCGATGCAGATGCGCTGCTTCTGGCCGCCCGAAAGCTCTGAGGGAAGCCGGTCGATGAAGTGGGCCGGCAGCTCGATCTGGTCGAGGAGATCGACCACCCGGCGCTCCAGCGCTGCCCCCCTGAGTCCATGATAGAAGGTGAGCGGACGGCCGATGATTTCCTCTACCGTCTGGCGCGGATTCATCGCGGTGTCGGCCATCTGGTAGATCATCTGTATCCGTCGCAACTGGTCCTTCGAACGCGCCGCGAGGGCCGGGGGCAGCACCGCGCCGTTGAAGCGCACGACGCCCGTCCGGGGTGGCAGGAGTCCGGTGACGACCCGCGCCGTGGTCGACTTGCCCGAACCGGATTCGCCGACGATCGCCACGGTCCGTCCGCGCGGCAGCCGGATCGAAACATCGTCGAGCACCGTCGCGGTCCCGTAAGCGGCGTCGACCCCCTCGACCGTCAGCACCGCGTCCTCACTCGCGCGCGCCGGCTTGTTCAGGAGCCGCACCGACCACAGCGACCGCGTATACGCCTCCTTCGGCGCCGCCAGCATCTCGCGGGTCGGGGCCTCCTCGACCTCGGCGCCGTGGCGCAGCACCTTGATCCGGTCGGCCATCTGCGCCACGACCGCGAGGTCGTGGGTGATGTAGATCGCCGCCGCGCCATGCTCGCGCACTGCCTTGCGCATCGCCAGAAGCACCTCGACCTGGGTGGTCACGTCAAGCGCGGTGGTCGGCTCGTCGAAGACGACGAGGTTCGGCCGGGGCGAGATCGCCATCGCCGTCATCACCCGCTGGAGCTGCCCGCCCGAAACCTGGTGCGGATAGCGCCGGCCGATCGTTGCGGGCTCGGGCAGCATCAGCGAGCCGTAGAGCGCCCTGGCATCGGCGGCGGCATCCGCGCCGGTCCTGAGCCCCTCGCGCACGCTGGCGGCGATGGTCTGGTCGATGAGCCGCTGGGCCGGGTTGAAGGAGGCTGCCGCGGATTGTGCGACATAGGTCAGCCGCGTACCCCAGAGCCGGCGCTTCTCGGGCTCGCTCGCGCGCACGAGGTCGATGCCGTCGAACTCGACCGAGCCCGCGGTGATCCGGCAGCCGGGGCGGGCAAAGCCCATCGCCGCGAGCCCGAGCGTCGACTTGCCCGCGCCGGATTCCCCGATCAGTCCCAGCACCTCGCCGCGCCGGAGCGTGAGGTCGACACCCCGGATGATCGGCGACCAGCCGCTCTCGGAATGGCCCTCGACTTCGAGGCCGCGGATCTTCAGGAGGATATCGGTGTCAGACATCGTCACGCAGCCCGCTTGCGGTGTGAAGGAACCAGTCGACGACATAGTTCACGCCCACGGTGATGAGCGCGATCGCCGCGGCCGGGATCAGCGGGGTCAGCGCCGCCTTGAGGTCGTATTGCGCGAACTGGATCAACTGGGCGGTCTCGCGCACCATCGACCCCCAGTCGGCGCTCGGCGGCTGGATGCCGACGCCGAGGAACGACAGCGACGCGATCGTGAGAAAGACGAAGCAGAACCGGAGCCCGAATTCGGCCACCAGGGGCGGCAGGATGTTCGGCAGGATCTCGCGGCGCATGACCCAGCCGAGCCCTTCTCCGCGAAGCCGCGCCGCCTCGACGTAATCCATCACCGCCACCGAGACCGCGACCGAGCGGGTGAGCCGGAACACCCGCGTGCTGTCGATCACCGCGATGATCAGGATCAGGTTGAGCGACGAGGCGCCGAAGATCGACAGGAGCATCAGCGCGAAGATCAGGCTGGGGATCGCCATCAGCACATCGACCGCACGGCTGAGGAGCTGGTCGAGCCAACCCCGTCCGATCGCGGCGGCGAGACCGAGCCCGCCGCCAATAAGGAAGGCAAGGAAGGTCGTGGCGAGCGCGATGCCGATCGTGTTGCGCGCGCCGTAGATCAGGCGGGACAGGATGTCCCGGCCGATCTGGTCGGTGCCGAGCCAGTGCTCGGCGCTCCATGGCGCGAAGGGCTGGGCGAAAACCTGCGCCTCGCCATGCGGCGCGATCACCGGGGCCAGGATGGCAACGGTCAGGTAGGCGACGATGATCACGAGCCCGAGATGGGCCGATGCGGGCGCCTTCTTCAGTGCCCGGCCGAGACGCTCGGCCCGGCTGCGACGGATGCGAGGGCCTGAGGCGGCGGCGGTGATTGGCTGGCTCTGGGTCATTTCGGATGCAGAAGCCGGGGATTGGTGACGATGCCGATCACGTCTGCGATCAGGTTGAGCAGGATGTAGGTGGCCGCGAAGAACAGCGCGCAGGCCTGCACCACAGGGATGTCGCGCGATGACACCGCATCGACCGTGAGCTGGCCGATGCCGGGGTAGACGAAGACCACCTCGACGACCACGACGCCGACCACGAGATAGGCGAGGTTGAACGCGATCACCGTGGCGATCGGCGCCCAGGCATTGGGCAGCGCGTGCAAGAGGATCACTCGGCGCGGGCTCTCGCCCTTCAGCCGCGCCATCTCGATATAGGGCGAGGCCATGAGGTTCAGGATCGCGGCTCGCGTCATCCGCATCATATGCGCGACGATCACGAGCGTGAGCGTCAGCGCCGGCAGGACCGAGACGCCGATCCGTTCGCCGAAGCTCATCTCGGGCCGGACATTGGCGAGCGAAGGAAAGATCGGCCAGAGCGTTCCGAGCAGGAGGATCAGGATATAGGCGACGAAGAACTCGGGGAATGAGATCGTCGTCAGCGTCGCCGCGCTCGCGGTCCGGTCGTACCAGGAGTTTCGCCATAGCGCCGACGTGATGCCGAGCGCCAGCGCCAGCGGCACCGCGATCAGCGCGGTCATCCCGGCCAGGAACAGCGTGTTGGCGAGCCGCGGTGCCACAAGGTCCGCGACGGGTCGAGACCGGTCGATGCCCGAGGACGCGCGCCCCGAGAACGAAGTTCCGAGATCGCCCTGCACCAGGGCGCCGAGCCAGTCGAAATAGCGCACGACCAGCGGCTCATCGAGGCCGAGCTCGCGCCGGAATGCCGCGACGGCCTCTTCGGTCGCGGCCTGGCCGAGCACGGCCTGGCCGAAATCGCCTGGCAGCATGTCGACCGCCGAGAAGATGATGATCGAGACGAGGAACAGCGTCACGAGGCCAAGGCCCAGCCGTTTGACGATCGTTCTCAGAACCGGATGCATGGCGCTTGCCTCGAAATCATAAGCGCCGACAGTGCCGGAATGCGGTCACAGGACCGATGGCAACATGCCGAGCGCGAGTAGATCTCATTCCATGATCGGGTGGGGTGCGCGAACAAAAAAAACGAGGTCATAGACCGCGAGTATTTTTGTTGTGACAAAGCCCCCCGTGACTAGCCTTCCGTCGAACCAGCAGCTCCGGCGCCGTTTGCCGCTTGGAGTTGGCTGGGTCGGATCGTGGGAGGAAATTCATGGATAAGTCACGCGATGACTACATTGCGCGCCAGCGTCTGCGCCTCGGTACGGGACAGGTCTCCCGCCGGGGCTTCGTCATGTCGGCGCTCGCCGCCGGGATCGCCTTGCCGACCGCGATCGGCTGGGCCGACGCAGCCCGCGCCCAGGCCCCGAGCAAGGGCGGGCTCCTGCGTCTCGGTCTCGGTAGCGGTTCAACGACGGATACGCTCGACCCGGCGACCTACGAAGGGCCGGTAAACACCGTCCTTGCCTATCTCTATGGCAACAACCTGGTCGAGGTGGACAGTTCCGGCAAGCTGGTGCCGGAGCTGGCAAGCGAGTGGGCGTCGGACGACGCCGCGACCTGGGTCTTCAAGCTACGCGAGGGCGTCGAGTTCCACAACGGCAAGTCACTGGCGCCCGAGGATGTCATCGCATCGATCAACCATCACCGCGGTGAGGATTCGAAATCCGCAGTCGGCGGGCTCGTGTCGCAGATCAAGGATATCCGCGCCGATGGCACGAACGTCGTCTTTGAGCTTTCCGCCCCGAATGCCGACTTTCCCTATGTGCTCAGCGATTACCACCTGATCATCCTGCCCGCCTCCGATGGCGCGATCGACGCGACCGGGGGAGTTGGCTCGGGCGGCTACGTGCTTGAAACCTACGAGCCGGGCGTGCGCATCCATGCCACTCGCTTCGCAAACTACTTCAAGGCCGACCGCGCCCATTTCGATGCGGTCGAGCTGATCTCGATCATTGATCCGACCGCGCGTCAGAACGCGATCATGAACGGCGATGTCGACGCGATCGACCGCGTCGACCCGAAGACCGTCTCACTCCTTGCGCGGGTGCCAACGCTCGATATCCTCGAACGGCCCTCGACGCTGCATTACACTTTCCCGATGAGAGTCGATGCAGCTCCGTTCGACAACTACGACCTCAGGATGGCGTTGAAGCTCGCGGTGAAACGCCAGGAACTCGTGGACAAGATCCTGCTCGGACACGGTGTGGTCGGCAACGATCACCCGATCTCGACCGCCAACCGCTACCACGCCGAGCTTCCCCAGCGCGAGTTCGACCCCGAGCAGGCCGCCTTCCATTACAAGAAGTCCGGTCACAGCGGCGCGCTCCAGCTTTCGGCCTCCGACGCTGCCTTCTCTGGCGCGGTCGACGCGGCCCAGCTCATCGCGGCCTCGGCCTCCGAAGCCGGGATCGAGATCGAGGTCGTGCGCGAGCCGAATGATGGCTACTGGTCCGACGTCTGGAACAAGAAGCCGTGGTGCGTGAGCTACTGGAGCGGCCGACCGACCGAGGACTGGATGTTCTCCTCGGGCTATACCAACGACACCGAGTGGAACGAGACCGCCTGGCGGACCGGCGAGGCCGCCGACCGCTTCAACGCGATCGTCGTCGAAGCGCGAGCCGAACTCGACGACGCGAAGCGCCGCGAACTTTACGCCGAGGCGCAGCGCCTGCTCGCCGACGATGGCGGCGCGCTCACCCCGATGTTCGCCAACCACATCTCGGCGGTCTCGAAGGGCATTGGCCACGGCGACGACATCGCCTCGAACTGGGAACTCGACGGCGCGAAGGCGCCGGAACGCTGGTGGACGGCGTCCTGAGGGTGCCGCTAATCTAGGACAAGTGCCGACCGGTCCCAGCGGGGCCGGTCAATTCAGTAGAGGGGCGGATGACGCGTATTTTCGTCAAGGACATGATGAACCGCCGCGCGACCGGCTGCGATCTCGTCCCCTGTTGACGGAGTGTGGCCGCAACCTTTCCCGCTCCACATTCTGGCAAAGAGAACATGTCCATTCAATCGCCACTGCGCCTTGCTGTCGACATCGGAGGCACCTTCACCGATACCGTCCTGATCGAAGGGGCGGACCGCGTCATCGCCTCGACCAAGACGCTCACCACCCATGAAAATCCTGCCGACGGCGCGATGGAGGGTGTTCAACGTGCCTTGGCGAATGCCGGGCGCACGCTTTCAGAGATCACCGGGTTCATCCACGGCACCACGCTCGCCACCAACGCGCTGATCGAGAAGCGCGGCGCACGCGTGGTCACGGTCACCACCGAGGGGTTCCGTGACATCCTCGAGATCGCCTACGAGCGCCGCTACAGCCAGTATGACATCAATCTCGAAAAGACGGACCTGCTGGTCAGCCGCGACCGCTCGCTGACCATCCGCGAGCGCATGTCGGCGGCGGGCGAGGTGCTGATCCCGCTCGACGAGGCGGCGGTTGCCGGGCTCATCGCCCAGATCGACGCCACCGACGCCGGCGCGGTGGCGATCTGCCTGTTGCATGCCTATGCCAACCCCGCGCATGAACAGCGCCTGCGCGCACTCATCGCCGACGCGAGGCCGCATCTCGCGGTCTCCATCTCCTCCGAGGTCAGCCCCGAGGCGCGCGAGTTCGACCGGCTCTGCACCACGGTCGCCAACGCCTATATCCAGCCCCTGATGGCGCGCTACCTCGCGGCGTTCGAGGCGCGCTTTGCCGCCGAGGGGCTCGGCTGCCCGATCCTGATGATGACCGCGGGTGGCGGCATGACTACCATTGCTACAGCGGCCCATTTCCCGATCCGGCTGGTCGAATCCGGTCCCGCAGGCGGTGCGATCCTCGCCGCGCGCATCGCTTCGGAATGCGGTCTGGACGAGGTCCTGTCCTTCGATATGGGCGGCACCACGGCAAAGCTCTGCCTCATCGACAACGGCGCGCCGCAGACCTCGCGCGCCTTCGAGATCGCGCGCGCCGCGCGCTTCATCAAGGGCTCGGGAATGCCGGTCCGCATCCCGGTGATCGAGATGATCGAGATCGGGGCGGGAGGCGGCTCGATCGCCGCCGTCGACCGGCTCGGCCGGCTGACCGTCGGCCCGCAGAGCGCGGGATCGGAGCCCGGCCCGGCCGCCTTCGGACGCGGCGGCACGAAGCCCACGGTCTCCGACGCCGATATCGTCCTTGGCTATATCCGGCCCGAGACCTTCGCCGAGGGCCAGTTCACCATCGACCCCGAGGCGGCGGCTCTGGCGATGCGGCGCGAGGTGGGCGACGCGCTCGGGCTCGACGCGCGTGCCGCAGCGGACGGCGTGAGCCGTATCGTGGATGAGAACATGGCCAGCGCCGGCCGCATGCACGCAGTGGAATCGGGCAAGGATCTCGGGCCTCGCACGATGATCGCCTTCGGCGGCAACGGCCCCTTGCATGCCTGCCGCGTTGCCCGAGCCGCCGGCGTCCCGCGCATCCTCATCCCGACCAATCCGAGCGTCGGCTCGGCGGTGGGCTTCCTCTTCGCCCCGGTTTCGTTCGAAATCGTGCGCTCGCGCTACTCGATGCTGCAGACGCTCGACTTTGCCGCGGTGAACCGGCTCTTCGCGTCCATGGTGTCGCAGGCGCTTGACGTGGTGCGCCAGGGCGCGGCCGAGGCCGAGGTCATCGTCAGCCGTACCGCGTTCATGCGCTATCACGGCCAGGGCCACGAGATCGAGATCGCGCTGCCCGACCGGGATCTCGAGCTCTCGGACATCGCACCGCTGACCAAGGCCTTTGAAACCGCCTATGCGCGCCAGTTCTCGCGACCCGTGCCGGGAATGGAGATCGAGATCCTCAACTGGTCGGTCCGCGTCGCCACCAGGGCCGACGCGATCCAGCCGGTCGCGACCACGCCTGCCGCGCGCGCGCTCGCAGCGCGCGAGACGCGTTCGGTCACCTGCGACATCACAGGCGCGCGCCGCGAGGCCGCCTTCGTGATGCGCGACGCGCTTGCCCCCGGCGACCGCCTCGCAGGCCCCGCGCTCATCGCCGAACCGCAGACCACGACCTTCGTCGGCACCGACTTCGACGCCGAGGTCGATGCACGCGGCAACCTCGTTCTAACCCGGAAGGGAGCCTGAGCCATGACCGATCTTTCTCCCGCCCGTCTCCAGGTGATGTGGAACCGGCTGCTCGCAGTCGTGGAGGAACAGGGCCAGACACTGATCCGCGCCGCCTTCTCGCCGATCGTGCGCGAATGCGGCGACATCTCGGCCGGCATCTTCGACGTGAAAGGCCGGATGCTCGCCCAGGCCGTGACCGGTACGCCCGGCCACATCAACACGATGGCCGAGGCGGTCAAGACGCTGCGCGAGCGTTTCCCGATCCAGACCATGCAGCCCGGCGACATCTACATGACCAACGACCCCTGGCTCGCCTCGGGGCATCTGAACGACTTCCTCCTCATGATGCCCGCCTTCAAGGACGGCCGCGTCGTGGGCTTCACCTCCTGCACCTCGCACCTCGTTGATCTCGGCGGGCTCGGCATGGGACCGGAGGGGTCCGACATCTATGACGAAGGGCTCCTGATCCCGCCCTGCAAGCTTGTGGACCGCGGCGAGGTCAACGCGCTCCTGATGGAGATCGTGAAGGCCAACTCGCGCGAGCCGATTGCCAACGAGGGCGACATCTACGCGCTCATTGCCTGCTGCGAGGCGGGCGCCAGGCGGCTCGTCGGCATGATGGAGGACTTCGGGCTCGACGACCTCAACGTGCTCGCCGAGCATATCATCGAGACCTCGCGCCGCGGCACGATCGAGGCGATCGCCGAGGTTCCGGAAGGCGTCTACCGCAACATCCTGAAGGTCGACGGCTATGAAAAGGAACTGGAACTGCACGCGACGCTCACGGTGACGCGGGAGCGACTGCATCTCGACTTCACCGGCACGTCGGGCTGTTCGAAGAAGGGTATCAACGTGCCCCTCAACTACGCCACCGCCTATTCGGTCTTCGCCATGCGCTGCATCATCGGCTCCGACATCCCGAACAATGCCGGGTCTCTCGAACCCTTCGTCGTGACGGGGCCGGAGGGGTGCATTCTGAATGCCCAACATCCGGCGCCGGTGGCGATGCGCCACACGCTCGGCCAGATGACGCCGGATCTCGTGCTCGGCTGCCTCACCCAGGCGCTGCCGGACCGGGTGCCGGCCGAGGGCGCGTCCTGCATGTATGACCTGCCGATGCGTCACACGCCGGAAGTCGCGCGCAATGGCGGCCACCAGTTCGCGGTCGAGCTCGTCCATAACGGCGGCACCGGCGCGCGACCGCATGCTGACGGGCTTTCGGCCACCGCCTACCCGTCGGGCGTCTTCGGCTCGCAGGTCGAGATCACCGAGGCGGTCGCCCCGGTCACGATCTGGCGGCGTGAGCTGTTGCCCGATTCCGGCGGCGCGGGCCGGTATCGCGGCGGTCTCGGCCAGCGGATCGAGATGACCTCGGCCGTCGACGAGCCGTTCCTCGTCTTCCTCTCGGTCGAGCGGGTGAAGAACGCCGCCAAGGGCCGCGCCGGCGGCCTGGCCGGCGCGCCGGGCCGGATCCGGGTCTCGGGCCGCGCGGCCGATATCTCGGGCAAGTGCGAGCTGCGCGTGGAACCGGGCGAAAGGCTGATCTTCGACACGCCCGGCGGCGGCGGCTTCGGCAGCCCCGAAGCGCGCGACCCCGACCGTCTGGCACGCGACCTCGCCTCGGGCCTCGTCACCGCCGAAGGTGCTGCGGCCTATGGGGACAAGCGATGATCCGCGCCGTCCCCAACGTCGCCGCGATGGCGCCCTATGCGCTGGCCGATCTCGGGCCCGCGGGCTCGGTCTCGCTGGCCCAGAACGAAAGCGCCTTCGGACCCAGTCCGATGGCGCTGAAGGCGGGCGAGGCGGCGCTGGCGGGCGCCGCGCTCTATCCCGATCCGGACTGGAGCGAACTGCGCGCCGCGATTGCCGAGGTTCACGGGCTCGATGCCTCGCGCATTCTCTGCGGCGCCGGTTCGATGGAGCTGATCGGCTGCCTCATCCGCGCCTTCGCTGGCCCGGGCGACGAGATGCTCGGCACCGATCACGGCTATCTCTTCGTCGCCACCGCCTGCCTGCAGGCCGGGGCCGGCTATGTGAAGGCAGCGGAACAAGACCTTACGGTCTCGGTCGATGCGCTGCTCGCGAAGATCACCTCGCGCACCCGGATAGCGTTTCTCTGCAATCCCGGCAATCCGACTGGCACCCGCATCCCCAATGCCGAGATCCTGCGGTTGCGGGAAGCCCTGCCGGCCGGTGTTCTCCTAGTCGTCGACCAGGCTTACGGTGAGTTCGACGATCAGGATCCGGCACCGGTCTTCGCGCTCGCCGGGCGCGGCGACACGGTGGTGCTCAGGACTTTCTCCAAGGCCTATGCGCTGGCCGGGGCACGCGCCGGTTGGGGGCTTTTCCCCGAGGAAATCGGGCGCGAGGCCCGCAAGCTCCTCAATCCCAACAACGTCTCGGCCGTGAGCCAGGCGATGGCGGCGGCGGCGATGCGGGACGGGGCGCATATGCGAGAGATTGCCGCGAAGACGGCTGCGATCCGCAACGCCTTTGCCGAGCGCCTCGCCACGGCCGGATATCGGATCCCGCCAAGTCACACCAACTTCGTGCTGATCCCCTTCGCCGGCGCCGAGGCCGCAAGGGCGGCCGACGCGCGCCTGCGCGCAGCGGGGCTTCTGATGCGCGGCATGGGCGGCTACGGGCTCGGCCACTGCCTGCGCGCCACCGTCGCCGCGCCCGAACACATGGACCGCGCCGCCGAGATTCTCGCCGCTTTCAGGGAGGAAGGACATGACCGCTGATCCGCGCGCTCTCAAGATCGGGGTGCTGGTCCCCTACACCAACACCAATCTCGAACCCGACCTGATGCTGATGCGGCCCGAGGGCTGCTCGCTGCATTTCGAACGGCTCGGCGACTACGACATCGACGAGATTCCCGATTCCAGCCAGATGGCCCGACTCGGCGCCTCGGACCTGACCGAAACATTGCGGCTGATTTCCGGGGTGCGGCCGAAGGCGGTGCTCTATGGCTGCACCTCGGCAACGCTGACACACGGCACCGGTTTCGACCGCGACCTCGCGGCGAAGATCAAGGCCGGATCGGGCGCGATCTCGCTCACCGCCGCAGGGTCCGTCGTGGCCGCGCTGAAGGCGCTCGGCGCGCAGAAGATCGGCTTCTCCTCGCCCTATGTGGGACAGATCAATGACGAGGCCGTCGCCTTCCTGGCCGATGAGGGGATCGAGACCGTGGCCCGCGCCGATATAGGTCGCAACCTGGGCAATTACGGCCAGGGAGAACTGACCCCGGATGAGGTCTTCGACCTCGCCCTGCGGGTCAACCAACCGGGCGTCGAGGCGATCGTGCTGTCCTGCACCGACATGCGTTCGGTCGAAGCCGTCGCGCGGATCGAGGAGGAAACCGGCAAGCCGGTCGTCACCTCCAACCAGGCGATGATCTTTGCTCTGTGCCGGGCGCTCGGTCTGCCGCGCCCGGACGGCGCGCCGGGGCGGCTTTTCGAGCGGCTCTGAGACGGACGCTCGGCCCCACCTCAAGCGGCCGGCGTGTGGCTGCGCGTGATGTAAGCGTCGTCGCTGTAGCTCAGGCCAAGCGAGAAGAAACAGGGCTGCGCGAGTTCGGCGGTGATCGCCGCGTCCAGATCGGCGAGAAGTGCCGCGGTGAACGCCGCATCCCGGTGCGGCTTCCTGAGCAGCGAGACCGAAACCAGGCAATGCGTGTGCCGGTATCGCGCAGCCGGATAGGCGCGGCACTTGCATTCCCCCGAGTTCGGATCATGCCTCAGGATCGTGTCCTCGATCGTCCGGAACAGCTTCTCGGCGTCGAAGCCGAGGTCGGCGGAATGTTTGATTTCGGCATGTGGCACGGGCGGCTCCTGCGAACGGTGTCCAAGGCGGCGCGGCTCACGGCTCGTCGCTGCCGATCTCTTCTTTCCGGCGGGCGACATAGGCGTCAAGCGCCTCGCGGATGGCGGGGTCCAGCGTGGGCTCTTCGTAGTCGCGCAAGG
>NZ_JAWQFN010000022.1:0-19467 GCF_033436765.1 Defluviimonas sp. D31 | reverse complement strand
GCTCGTGCAGCAGGTCCTCGACGTTACGGAGCGAGAGCGGGAAGCGCACGTACATCATCACCGCCAGGCGGATGATCTCAGGCGAAGTCTTGAAGTAGCGAAAGGGCGAGCGATGGGTCATGGCCGGAAGCTAGTCGCCCTCTGTCCTCCCTCAAGTTCAGTTGCTCTGACAGTGCCATTGCCGCGATTTTCTAGCGCCTCCAGGAATTTCGACAAGGTTCCGGGCCAGCTCGGCGTTGCGTCCTGCTCGGGCCAGGCTTGGCGGTAGTCCGAGGGTCTGCGACCAAAGCATTTGCCGAAGGAATACGCAAAATGCGACAGCGTGTTGAAGCCCGAGGCCGTGGCGATCTCGCGCACCGAAAGTTCCGTCGCGATCAACAGGACGCGGGCGTGTTGCAAGCGCAGGAGAAGGCCGAACTGCACCACAGTGCAGCCGATGTTCGCCTTGAACTGCCGCTCCAGTTGACGCTGCGACACTCCGAGATCTTCAGCAATTGCGGGCACTGACATCGGTTCCGCTATGTTCTTTTCGATCAGGTTGATCGCCTCGCGCACCATTGGAACAAGGCTTTCCATGCCCCGCCCCATGGTTCGTCGTTGTGGCGCCGTTCCGGGACGGATCGGGTGGTAGAGCATCTGGTCAGCGATCTCGCCGGCCAGCCGCTCTCCATGCGCGTCGCCCACGAGCCGAAGCATAAGATCCACGCCGGCAAGGCCACCCGAACAGGTCATCATCTGGCCATCGATGGTGAAGAGTTGCTCCGTTACGGTGATTTCGTCAAACTGCTCTCCGAAGCCTGAAATCCACGACCAGTGCGTTGTCGCGCGTTTTCCCGCCAGCAGCCCGGCACGCGCCACAAGGTAGCAGCCGAGTTCCACCGAACAGATGCGCTGTCCGCCCCGTGCCTGACGCCGGATCCAGGCCAAGGTCTGGGGGTTCCGGTAGGTTTCGGCGTTCCACGAACCCAGCACGAAGATCGTCTCGTTTCGGTGTACGTGCTCGTCGGGTTTCTGTGCACGCACGGTGAAACCGTTCGACGCCGTGATCTCCTCGCCATCGAAGGAAAGCACCTCCCACTGATAGAGGGGCGATGGTGACAGATAGTTGGCGATCCGCATCACCTCGATCATGGTCATCATCGTGGTCATGTTGAAACGCGGCACGACCAGAAATGCCACCCGGGTAACGATCCTCACAGGCTGAGTGAGGGCGGGTGGGGTGTTAGGATCGGAGGTGCGTATTTTCGACATGCGTGCAGCATATCAGTCGAAAAACTGACAGGAAATAGCCCTCCGCGTCTCAAGATGAAGAAAACGGGGAGGAGACGCGCATGAATTTCGAGGTGGTGCTGACCTGTGCTGTGACCGGCGCCGGGGCGACGACCCATATCAGCCAGCATGTACCCGTGACACCCGAAGCGATCGCGCGCGAGGCGATCGAGGCCGCAAAGGCGGGTGCTTCCTGCGCCCATATCCATGTTCGCGACCCCGAAACCGGCAAGGGGTCGCGCGATCCGAAGCTATTTCGTGAGGTTGTGGACCGGGTGCGCGACAGCGGTACCGACGTCATCATCAATCTCACCGCTGGGATGGGCGGCGATTGGGTGCCCTCGAAGGAAGATTGGGCCATGCCCGGCCCCGGAACCGACATGATTGGCCCCGACGAGCGGCTGACCCACGTGAAGGATTGCCTGCCGGAGATCTGCTCGCTCGACTGCGGTACGCTGAACTTCGGCAATGACGACACGATCTACATCTCGACGCCCCCGATCCTCAGGCGCATGGCAGCGCTGACCAAGGAGTGGGGCGTCAAGCCCGAGCTCGAGGTCTTCGACCTCGGTCATATACGCTTTGCGAAGGCAATGGTGGACGAGGGCCTGATCGCCGCCCCGCCCATGTTCCAGCTCTGCCTCGGTATCCCTTGGGGCGCCGACCAGACGGTCGAGACGATGGCCGCGATGAAAGCGCAGCTGCCGGCTGGCGCGAGCTGGGCAAGCTTCGGCATCAGCCGTATGCAGATGCCGATGGTTGCTGCCGCCGTCTCGCTCGGCGGCAATGTCCGCGTGGGTCTCGAAGACAACATCTACCTTTCGCGGGGCGTACTCGCCACCAATGCCCAGCTTGTCGAACGCGCCCGGACAATTGTCGAGGCGATGGGCGCGCGCGTGCTGACGCCGCAGGAGGCGCGCAACAAGCTAAACCTTCGCGGCGCGGAGCCAGCATGAGCGAGGTCGCCGCTTCAGGGGGGCTGAAGCTTCAGGCGCTGACCAAGCGCTTCGGCGCGTTCACTGCCGCCGAGAACATCGATCTCGAAATCCGGCGCGGCGAGTTCCTGACGCTGCTCGGACCGTCCGGCTCGGGCAAGACCACGCTCCTGATGATGATCGCGGGGTTCTTGGACATAAGCGAGGGCGACATTCTGCTCGACGGGACATCGATCGCCGGCACGCCGCCCGAGAAACGCAACTTCGGGATGGTGTTTCAGGGCTACGCGCTGTTTCCGCATATGACCGTGCGCCAGAACATCGCCTATCCGCTAGACGTTCGCAAACGCCCCAGGGCCGAGATTGACAGACGCATCGACGAGATGCTGGAGCTTGTTCAGCTGCAGGAATTTGGCCACCGATTGCCGGGGCAGTTATCGGGCGGCCAGCAGCAGCGCGTCGCGCTGGCGCGTGCGCTGTGCTTTGCGCCGCCGGTGCTGCTTCTCGACGAGCCGCTCGGCGCCCTGGACAAGAAGCTTCGCGTCGAAGTGCAGGATCAGCTCAAGGACATACACCGGCGCATCGGCACGACCTTCATCTACGTGACACACGATCAAGAAGAGGCGCTGTCGATGTCCGACCGCATCGTGATCATGCAGAAGGGTCGCATCGAGCAGGTCGGCACGCCGCAAGAACTCTATAAGATGCCGCGCACCGCCTTCGCTGCGAGCTTTCTCGGCAAGTCGAACTTTCTCACGAAGGACGGCGCGCTCTACGCGCTCCGCCCCGAAAAGATCGACATCGTGCCGAGGGGCCAGGGCAAGGGGCCGAACGTGTTCAGTGGAACAGTCCGTGCCATGACCTACTTCGGTTCGATCCTGAAATACGACGTGACCGTGCCGGGCATGGACGAGATCGAAGTGGACGTCGACGCCTGGCGCGGCGGCGCGCCGATGGCCGAAGGCGCCGAGGTCGACCTGAGCTGGTCCGACGCGGCGGCGGTGCGGCTCGAAAGTGACTGACGACCCATAGCGGGGTGGGACAAACAGACCCCGCGAACGAACCGGGCGGCAAGCCCGGCCAACATGGAGGAGACCTGGAATGCACGACAAGCAATTTATGCGCGAAACCGTCCTGGAAGGTGCGAAGGCGTTCAAGGAAGGCCGGATGGACCGGCGCAGTTTCCTGGTCCTGTGCGGCATGGCGGGCATCGCCACGCAGGCCGTGATCGCCGGTGATGCCGAGGCGGCGGCGAACGAAATCGTCATGTGGAACTGGGGCGGCCAGTCCGAGGAATGCCATGGCAAGGCTATTGGCGATCCCTTCACCGCCGAAACCGGGATGCCGCTGAAATTCGACACTTCCGGCCCGCTTCAGGGCAAGATCAAGGAAATGGTCGACAGCGGCAACGTGACGGCGGACGTCTGCGACGCCGACCTCTTCGACGCCGTGGCGCTTGGCCCCTCGGGGCATTTGGAAGCCATTGACTACGCGATCGTCTCGAAGGACCGGACCCTGCCGCAATATGCGTTGGAATACGGTGTTTCTATCATCCTGTACGGCTATGCCTTCGTCTACGATACCGAGGCTTACGGCGACAACCCGCCGAATTCCTGGGCCGACTTCTTCGATACTGCGAAATTCCCGGGCAAACGGTCGCTCTACAAGTGGGCCAACGGAGCGCTGGAAGGCGCGCTGCTGGCCGACGGCGTGGCGAAGGACGCACTATACCCCCTCGACATGGATCGGGCGCTGGCCAAGATCAAATCGATCAAGGATGACAGCCTCTACTGGGGCTCGGGCTCCGAGGCGCATTCGATGGTCGTGAACGGCGAGGTCTCGATGGGCATGGTCTGGCAGAACCGCGGCCGCAACATCGAGAACGACACCGAAGGCCGCTACAAGCTGGTGATGAACGAGGCCCTCGCCATGCCCGGCGCCTATATCGTGCCGAAGGGCAACCCGGCTGGGCGTGACGGGGTGATGAAGTTCATCGCTACGGCACAGCAGGTGCCTGCGCAGCTAACTCTGCTTGACTGCCTCGGCATGACGCCGTCGAACCCCGAGGCCTTCGCCCAGATCCCCGAGGACCAGCAGCCCTATGCGATCACCTCGGCGATGAACATCGACAACATCGTCTACAACGATCCGACTTGGTGGGGCGAGAACGGCGGCGACGCCGTCAACGCCTTCCTCGAAGCGATCTCCTGACCTCGACCCCGGCGGTGCCGCTCCCGTGCCGCCGGGCCTGACAACTGGCGTGGGCCTTCGGGCCCCGTCCCTTTCCCCTTCGCAACGGGACGCCCAGGATGAACGGCTCCAAACTCAGACGCATTGGCACCGGCTGGCTTCTGGTCCTGCCGTTCCTGGCACTGGTCCTGGCGCTTTTCATCGGCCCGATCATCAACATCCTGTGGCTAAGCGTGACCGACCCGGAGCCTGGTCTGGGAAATTACGCCGCACTCGTCACCTCGGACAACCTTGCCGGCATCCTGTGGACGACCATCCGAATTTGCGTGATCACCACCGTGTTCTCGGTCGTCTTCGGCTACTCTATTGCCTACGCCATGGTTCACGTGGCGCAAGGCAGCCGTAACAGGATGCTGAGCCTTCTCCTCGTCTCTTTCTGGATCTCGGTTCTGGTAAGGACGTTCAGTTGGCTGATGCTGCTGGGCCGCAAGGGGCTGGTAAACGAGTCGCTGGTGAATATCGGCATCATCACGCAGCCCATAGAGTTTATGCGCAACGAGCTCGGCGTGCTGATCGGCATGGTGCATTACATGATCCCCTATGCCGTCCTGCCGCTTCTCGCCTCGATGCAGAACATCGACACGCGGGTGCTGTCAGCGTCGCGCAGCTTGGGCGCGACCGGCCCCCAGACTTTCTGGCGCGTATACCTGCCCCTGACGAAACCCGGCCTCGTCGCAGCAGCGCTTCTGGTCTTCATCCTGTCGCTCGGTTTTTACGTTACGCCGGCGATCCTGGGCGGCGGCAAGGTGCTGATGGTGGCTGAATACATCTCTGTCCAAATCCTCGTGACGCTTCGCTGGGGTACCGCAGCGATGCTGGCGGCACTGATGCTCTTCGGTGTTCTCGCCCTTCTGTTCGTCATGTCGCGCTTCATGAAGCTTTCAGCCGTCTTCGGGGGAGCAAAGGCATGAAGAAAAGCCTGTCCTCGACGCTGAACCGCTACTGGGCCTGGGTGCTTCTGCTGTTCCTTGTCGCGCCGGCGCTGATTGCCATTCCGGTTTCACTGACACCCAAACGCTTCCTGTCGATGCCGAAGGGTGAGTATTCCCTGCAGCATTTCCAGAAGCTATTTACCTCCGAGGAGTGGATATCGAGCTTTTGGCAAAGCACCGTGATCGGCCTTACCGCCGCAGCGTTCGCCACCGCGCTCGGCACGCTCTGCGCCATTGGCCTGTGGCGGGTGGCATCGAAACGGGGCGAGGTGGTGCGCGCTTTCCTCCTTCTCCCGCTCGTCGTGCCGCCGATCATCTCGGCAATGGCATTCTACCGGCTGATGGTGCCGCTGGGTCTCATCGACACCTACGCCGGGCTCATTCTGGCCCACACGGTTCTCGCCGCACCGCTGGTCCTGATCACGGTCTCGGCCTCGCTCGCCGGGTTTGATCCGCGGCTCGAGCAAGCCTCGCGCAACCTTGGTGCCTCGAACTGGACGACGATGCGGCGGGTGATCCTGCCCTCGATCCGGCCGGGCGTTCTTGCGGGGGCGATCTTCGCCTTCATTGCGTCCTGGGACGAAATCGTGGTGACGCTCTTCCTTTCGAAGTTCGCCGTCTATACTCTGCCGCGCCGCATGTGGAACGGTATCCGCGAGAACACCGACCCAACGGTTGCCGCCGCCGCCGTCGTGCTGATCGCCATCACGCTCGTTTTCTTCATCATTCAGGCGCTGAACGCGCGCCGAAGTCGCAATACCGCTTCCGGAGAGACCTGATGACCGTCACCCTCTCGCACGAGGACGAACTTATGCGCGCCTCAGTCCGTGCCTTCTTCGACAAGGAAGTGATCCCGCACGAAGATCTGGTCGATCGGCTCGGCGAAGTGCCCGAAGAGATCGGGCGCGAGATCGAGGCGAGATCGAAGGAATTGGGATTGTTCGCAGCCAACCTGCCCGAACGCGTCGGCGGGGGTGGCCTGAACTATACCCAGATGTCCATCATCGAGCGGGAATTCGGACGCACCAGCCATGCGCTGCACTCCTGGATCGCGCGGCCGACCGAGCTTTTGCTGGCCTGCGAGGGCGATCAGATCGACACCTATCTCATGCCTTGCGTCTCCGGTGAAAAGCGAGAACTTTTCGGCCTCACCGAGCCGGGCGCGGGGTCGGATGCGATGGGAATGCAAAGCCGGGCGCGAAAGGACGGCGACGATTGGATCCTCGACGGTATGAAGCATTTCATCTCGGCGCCGACCATAGCCGATTTCGCCATCGTCTTTGCCGTTACCGGGATGGATGAGACGAAGCGCGGCCCGAGGAAGCGTATCACCGCCTTCCTCGTCGACCGAGATATGCCGGGCGTGACCTTCCGCGAGGGCACCAAATGCGTCTCGAACCGCGGCTACAAGACCTATGAGCTGATCTTCGACAAAGTCCGCCTTGGTCCCGGACAAGTGCTGGGCGAGGAAGGCAAGGGTTTCGAACTGGCGGGCAAGTGGCTTGGCATGGGCCGAGTCTGGATCGGCGCGACCTGCTGTGGCAAGGCGGAACGGCTGATCGAACTGGCGACCGAATGGTGCGCCGGCCGCAAGCAGTTCGGCCAGCCGATCGGCCAATTTCAGGCCACCGGCTTCCGCCTAGCCGACATGGCGATCGGGCTTCGGACAGGCGACCTTCTGGTCGCCGATACGGTGCGCCGCGCCGATCAGGGCATCATGCGCGACGAAGACGCCGCGATGGTGAAGGTATACTGCTCGGAAATGCTGAACCGGGTCGCCGACGACACCGTTCAGATCTACGGCGGCATGGGTTTGATGGAGGAATTGCCGGTCCAGCGCTTGTGGCGCGATGCCCGGATCGAACGCATCTGGGACGGTACCTCCGAGATTCAGCGCCATATCATCACCCGTTCGATCTTGAGGCCGCTTGGAGCATGACGCCGGAACGCCGCGCCAATCTGACCAGGCTTCTGTCGCCGCGGCACATCGCCTTCGTTGGCGGGCGCGACGCCGAGGTCGCGATCAAGGAGGCCGAACGGCGCGGCTTTCTTGGCGAAATCTGGGCGGTCAATCCCAAGCGCGACGCGCTTGGTGGGTATCCCTGTTTCCGCAGCATCGCCACGTTGCCAGAAGTACCCGATGCCGTCTTTCTCGCCGTTCCCGCGCCGGCCGCTGTCGAATCCGTGGGCGAACTGTCCCGGATGGGGGCCGGCGGGGTCGTTTGCTACACCGCCGGATTCCGCGAAGCCGGCGCCGGGGGCGCAGAGCTGGAACGCCGTCTGATCGAGGCCACCGGCGACATGGCCCTCATCGGACCCAACTGCTATGGCATGATCAACTATCTCGATGGCGCCGCGCTCTGGCCCTTCGCCCACGGCGGCACCTGTCCGGGCTGGGGCGCGGCGATCATCACCCAGTCGGGGATGCTTTCATCCGACATCACCATGGCCCAGCGGTCGCTGCCGCTAACGCACATGATCTCGGGTGGCAATCAGTCGGTCCTTACCATCGAGGACTTCATCGACCACCTTGCCGACCATCCCGCAGTGCGCGCAATAGGCGTTCACATCGAGGGCCTGCGAGATGTGCGCAGCTTCGAATCCGCCTGCCGGAAGGCGCTGGACCGGGGTGTGCCGGTGGTCGCGCTCAAGACCGGATCGTCCCAGATTGGCGCGCGCCTGACCGTCAGCCACACGGGTTCGCTTTCTGGCGCCGATGACCTGCACAATGCGCTTTTCGACCGTTGCGGGGTCATCCGGGTCAAGAACCCTTCCGAGCTTTTGGAAACCCTGAAATTCCTCTGCGTCGCGGGTCCGCCAAAGGGCACGCGAGTCGCGGGTTTCACCTGTTCGGGTGGCGGGGCGACCATGCTCGCCGATCATGCCGAGATCATCGGACTCGACTTCCCCGCCTTTGACGAGGTGGCGAAGGCCGAGCTTGCCGGGATGTTGCCCCCCATCGCGACGGTATCGAACCCGCTGGACTACACCACCCCCATCTGGGGTCAGCCCGACGTTACCGGCCCGGTCTTCGACCGCGCCATGGCCCTTGCGAAGGCCGATGCGGCGGTGCTCGTGCAGGATTATCCGGCGGCGGGGCTTGATGAATCGAAGGTCTATTACCTGAACGACGCGGTGGCTTTTACCGAAGCCGCGCGGAGCCATGGTATCCCCGCCGCGATCTGTGCAACCCTGCCGGAAAACCTCGATGCCGAAACACGCGAAGTGTTGATCGCGCAAGGTGTGGCTCCGATGCAGGGCATCGACGAGACGCTGAACGCGATGGCGGCCGCTGCCAAATGGTTAGCGCTGCGCACGAAGCTCGCCGAGGGGCGGCCGGCCTTGCTGCTGCCGGCCAAGCCGCACGGCGCAGTGCGGATGGTGGAGGAGGCGGAGGGCAAGGCGCGGCTGCATGCCCTCGGGCTGCCGGTGCCCGATGGGCGCACCGTCACCGGCGACGAGGCCGCCACCGCTGCGGTCGAGGTCGGATTTCCGGTTGTCTTGAAGATGATGGGGCCAAGGCTTGCGCACAAGTCCGAGGCCGGTGCGGTCGCCGTGGGGCTGGGTGACGCCAAAAGTGTCGACCGGGCCGTCGCCGACATGCGCGCGGCCGTCGCCCGCCACGACCCAACAGCACTGACCGATCGCTTCCTCGTGGAGGAGATGGCGGCGAAACCCATCGCCGAACTGATCCTTTCGGTGCGCGCCGATCCGCAGTTCGGATTGGCGCTGACGCTGGGCTCTGGGGGAGTTCTGGCCGAGCTTGTCGGCGACAGCGCGACCCTGCTGCTGCCTGCGGCCGCGCACGAGATAGAAGCTGCGTTGCAGGGCCTGAAAGTGGCGCATCTTCTCGGCGGCTATCGGGGTGTAAAGGCCGCCGACATCGCCGCGCTGGCCGCCCAGATCGCTGCATTCGCCGAGGCGATCGCCGCGTGCGCCGACGAATTGGCCGAGGTGGAGATCAACCCCTTCTTCGTGCACGAGGCGGGCGGCGTCGCCGTCGACGTGCTGATCCACGAATGGGCCGCGAGGTGACGCGGCCGCCCAGTGTTCCCAACCCCGACCTCACGGTCGGCAAGGGCAACAAGCAGGGCTGGAACCAGCCGGAACGCCGCCGCGAGGGCTTTCACAATGGCCATGCCCGCTGGCGGCGCATGCTGATGATCCGAGCGCGGCACACCCTCGTCCTCCGGGACGTCCCCGATTCCCGTGTGACCGCAGCCGTCGACGCCTCAGGCATAACCCGCAATCCAGCCTTCTCGGCACTCGTGGTGGCAGACGGCGACCGCGTGCTGCACTCCTCTCATGCCAGTGATTTCGGTCCCGACCGGCCGCACTCGATCCAGTCGGTGACCAAGCTCCACGCCCATCTGATCCTTGGTGAACTCATTGCGTCCGGTCGGGTCGATCCGAACCTGCCGGTCGCACGGTATCTGCCCTGGATCGGCACGGCCTTTGCGACTGCGTCCGTTCAGGATGTCCTCGATATGAACGTGGATAACGACTTCACGGAGGACTACGACGATCCGCATTCAGGCTGCTATGCCGAGGAGGAGGCGCTGGGTTGGAGGCTGCCGCCGGACGACCGGGCTGAGCTGACGATGCGGGACTTTGCCGCCGGGCTGACGGGCCGTGACCCTGTAAACCGCACGGGCTATGCGCTTTACAAATCGGCCAATACCGATGTCCTCACGCTCATCGCTGCGGCGGTCGGTGGGGGGCATCCACTGGAGCGAGTGCAGGCCATCGTGGACGCGGCGGGCTACGAGGGCGGGTTCCACATCTCGCTCAGCCCCGACCTGCTGCCGGCGCTGTCAGGCGGTGCCTGCCTTTCGGCGCGCGACCTCGCACGCTTTGGCCTGCTGCTTGCCCGCCGAGGCCGGGCGGTGGTGGGCGCCGATGTCGGCAATTCGGGCTTCCTGGAGGGTTCGCTTCAAAGATTGGCGCCGGTTCTCAGCCCCACGCGCGGCTGGGTCCGGTACTCGAACCAGCTGATGACGAACGGCCGATGGGTCGGGCACGCGGGGTATGGCGGCCAGTTCCTAATGGTGGACATGAAAACCGGTCGCGTCGCGGCCTTTCTCAGCGTTCTCGAAAACGACTCCGGCTACGATGACGGCTATATGGCCGGTGTCGTCCGAGGTCTCGAAAACGTTCTGGCGGCACGCTGAGGTCGCGCCCCCCGCAAGCTCGGACCACCTAGACGTCGGCAGGGTTCTCGATGTCGCGGCCCAGATCGGCCAGATCCGAATAACGGTCACCGATCCGGTGGTGCGGCCGCCCGCGCGTGGCGGCGCCGAGCGCGACGACGAGTTCATCGTGTCCCGGTGCGTCGGGGATGGAGAATTGCACCGTCAGGTAATGAGACCGCCGCCCGCTGTCGTGCTTGTCCATCAGCGGCACCTGTATCTGCGTATTCGCAGGGCCACGCGTGTTGGTAAAGCCGAGATAGGTCTTGGCGCCTACGGCCTCGCGGTAGAAGTTCCCGTAGTGCAGGGTGTGGATAAGCGCCGAGCCGTGTTCGAGTTCGCAATCGGTGCCGCAAAGCGCGGCCTTGCCATAGGCCTCGATCGCCTCGCCCGACCCGGCCAACGCGACCAGCCGGTCGGTCAGCATCTTGCCAAGAACCGGCGCCATGCGCCGGATCTCGAGGGAAAGATCCTCGACGAAGCCTCTGCCGTGCCAGGGGTTCTTGACCACGGCGGCGACCCCGATCATGCGCAGGACCGGCTCGACGACGCGGCCGCCGTCTTGATGGATATCCTCGTCAAAGGTCACGACCTTACGGAGTTCCGGCAGCAGCATCATCTTTCTCCCTTAACTCGCCGTCACGTGACGGACTTTCCCTGTGATTTCATTGCCTTGATAAATGCCGAAAGAGCCGTGGCGGAATTCCCCGGCATAGCGTTCCAGCATCGAGCGTTCGGCGACGCTGGCGACGCGATTCCAAGGCAGCGTGTCTAGCGGAAGGTAGACCATCCCCTTCGGCGCGTCGCCGCTGACCTGGCCATGATAGAAGATCCCGGTGGTGCCGGTCTCGCGGTCCTCGTAGACGGCATAGAGGAACTCGACCTCGGGGCTCAGGCCGTCGGCCACCAGTCCGGCGCGGAGGGTGTCGAGGCTCGGCTTTGGGCCGCGGGCCACCGGAACGGACAGGGCACCGTCCGGCCCTTCGCACAGAAGCAGACGGCCATCGTTGTTCAATACCGCGCCAATCCGGGTGGCGCCGGTTGCCGCAACCGCGGAGACAAGTCGGTCTTCGAGCCCGATGGAGAAGTAATTGCCCCGGAAATAGCCCAAGGGATCGCCGTCGGATGTGGCAAAGTCGATGACGCGACCGATCAGCACGATGTGGTCGCCGGCGTCGACCAGCCTTTCCCGCGCACACGCGAATTGCGAGAGCGCGCCGTCGATCAGGGGCACGTCTTGCGTGCCGGGCGTCCAGGCGCACTGGTCGAACTTGTCGAGCGTCCGGCCGGCGAAAAGGCCCGAGACGGCCTTTTGATGCTCCGCGAGCACGTTCACCGCGAAATGGTCGGCCTCCATGAAAGTCGCGCAGCTATGCGCCGTCTTGGCAAGGCAGACGAGCAGCAGCGGTGGGTCGAGCGAGACCGAAGTGAAGGAATTCGCGGTAAAGCCACGCGGCGCACCGTCGGCTTGCCGCGTGGTGAGTACCGTGACCCCCGTCGCAAAGGCGCCGAAGGCGTTGCGGAGCGCCCGAGCATCGAGGGCAGGAGGCGCTGCCGCCCCCATAAATTCCCCGTTGCTCTGTCCGATGCGCTCGGGTGGCTGGTATTCCGGCACTGGATGGGCGGAGAACTTGACCGGATTGCCTGCGATCCGCCATGGCCTCAGGCCCGGCTCGGCATGGGCCACTTTCGCGATCATGCCACGCGCGGCCACGTGCGGATCGGCGGCGATGTCCGCCACTGTGTTCACCGGCCCGAAAGGAACTAGGCCGCCGAGACTATCGGCAAGATCGGCCTTGGTCCGCGCCCCGGTCCAGTCGGACACGAGGGCGTTCACTTCGGCCGAGTTGGCACGCCGGGCTGCACGGGTGACATAGCGTGGATCGGATCCAAGCTCTGCCCGGCCCATCGCGGTGGCGAGCTTGACCCAGAACGCATCGTCGACGATCCCCAACGCCACGTGCCCGTCCTTGGCGGGGAAGATCCCGAAGGGAGCGAGCAGCGGGTGGCCGTTGCCCTCTGGGCCCGGCACGGTCCCGTCGAAGTCGTGCTGATAGATCGCGCGTTCGCAGAGCGAAACCATCGCGTCGTACATGGCGATATCGACGAACTGGCCGCGTCCGGTCGCCTCGGCCTCTCGCAGTGCCGCGAGGATGGCGAAGGCCATCAGCGATCCGGCGAAGACGTCGCCGATGCCGGGGCCGACCTTGGTTGGCGTCTCTGCATTCGGCCCGGTCAGCGCGACAAGCCCGCCCATCGCCTGCGCCACCACGTCATAGGCCGGCCAGTTCTGATAGGGGCTTGTTCCCGATCGCGGATCACCGAACCCCCGGATCGCGGCATAGACGAGGCGTGGGTTCAGCTCTGCCAGACTTTCGTACGACAGGCCCAGCCGTTCCATTACGCCTGGGCGGAAGTTCTCCACCACGACATCGGCGGTGGCCGCGAGCGCGCGGAACGCCGTCTTTCCCGCCTCGGTCTTCAGGTCGAGCTGCACGCTTTTCTTCGATCGGTTCAGGCTGACGAAATACCCTGCCCAGTCGTGGTTCGGGTCGTCGTCGCGGAACGGGCCGTTCTGTCGGCTGGTATCGCCGGTTCGGTCTTCGATCTTGATCACCTCGGCACCGTGATCGGCCAAGAGCATGGTGCAATAGGGCCCCGACAACATGCGCGACAGGTCAAGAACCCGGATGCCCTCCAGGATGCCAGTCATGCGCGCAACCCCAGATGTAGATCGAGAAACTCGATTACTGGACAGTTCACGGACTCGGGCGCCTCGGCCAGGGCCATGTGCCGCAGACCCGGCAGGACATGCACCTCGGCGCCTTCGATCTCGGCGGCTATGGCCTCGGTCATTTCCGGGCCGTTGCCGTAGTCCTCGTCCCCGGTCAGCACCAGCGCCGGTACGTCGACCGGCGGATTCGGTGCGACGATCTCATCGATTCCCTCGGCCAGGATGCGATAGAGCGAGGGGTAGATCGTGGGGTCGTTGGCCAGCACCCAACCGCGCACCAGCGCCATCATTTCGGGATGCGCCGTCCGATAGGCGTCGCTGAACCAGCGAACCAACGCCGCCTCGACCGTTGCCCGCGGGCCTTCGGCCTTGGCCTGCTCGACGCGGGCAACGATGGCCGCCTGCGCCTCGGGCGTGCGGCGATGGGGGGAATGCAGGATGGCAAGCGCCAAGGCACGTTCCGGGTGATCCTGGGCGAAGCGCCGCGCGATCATGCCGCCAAGCGAGAAGCCGACAATCGCAACACGCGCGATGCCAAGGTGATCGAGAAGCCCCGTCATCTGGTCCGAGAGCGTTTTCAGAGTCGGATCGGGCGGCGGGGCGGCGCTTTGGCCATGGCCAAGCAGATCATAGGCCAGAACCCGGTACCGTACCGCCAGTTCCGGCGCGAGCCATTGCCAGCAGGCCCGGTTCAGCCCGAGTCCGTGGATCAGAACCACTACCGGCGCGCCCTCTGGCCCGGTGAGATCATAGACGGTGCCATCGGGCGCGTTCATGGCCGCGCAACGGGCTTGTAGGCGATGACTTCGACCTCGACCTTCACGTCGACAAGCAGATCGGAGACCACGGCCGAACGGGTCGGCGGCTCGTTCGGGAAATACTCGCCATAGACCGCGTTGAAGCCCGGAAAATCGGCGCGGTCCACGAGCCAGACCATGGCCTTGATCACGTCGTCGCGGGTGCAACCGGCCAGGGCCAGAGTCGCCGTGATCTCGTCGAGCACCACGCGCGTCTGGTCCTCGACCGTCCCCGACGTCATCACCACCCCGTCTTTCATCGGCACCTGCCCGGTCAAATACACGAAGTCCCCTGCGCGCATGGCCCGGCTGAGCGAAAGGCGGCGCCCGTTGATCACGATCGGTTCGCCGATGACCTGCTTTTCCGGCATCAGTGCCTCCCTTTCCTAATCCGTGCCACCTGCCGTCGGGCCAATGTACGCAATTTTCGCCATGCCTTGGCGAAAATTCGAAGTCCACCCGCACCGGCTCGGTCACTATGGATGTAACCGGACTGGGGAGGAGAAGCGCGATGGTCGACGTGAAACGCTACAAGATGCTGATCGATGGCGAATGGGTCGATGCCTCCGATGGCGGCATGTTCGACAGCGTCAACCCGGCGACCGGGCACGTCTGGTCGCGGGTGCCCGAGGCGACGGCCGCGGATGTCGACCGGGCCGTACGCGCGGCCGACCGCGCCTTTACCTCCGGCCCCTGGGCCTCGATGCTTCCCACCCAGCGCGGCAAACGCCTGCGCAAGCTGGGCGATCTCCTGGCCGAACGCTCCGAAGAGCTTGGACGGACTGAATCGATCGACACCGGCAAGATGCTGAAGGAAACCCGCTGGCAGGCGAAATACATCGCCGAGTTCTTCCATTTCTATGCGGGCTGCGCCGACAAGATCGCGGGCGAAACCCTGCCCATCGACAAGCCCGACCTTTTCGTCTTCACCCGGCGCGAGCCTTTGGGTGTCGTCGCCGCGGTGGTGCCCTGGAACTCGCAGCTCTTCCTTGTCGCGGTCAAGATCGGCCCGGCGCTGGCCGCGGGCAATACCGTGGTGCTCAAGGCCTCCGAACACGCTTCGGCCGCGATGCTCGAATTCGGCGAACTCGTGGCCGAGGCAGGTTTCCCGCCCGGCGTCATCAATATCGTCTCGGGTCACGGAGATCCGTGCGGCAAGGCGCTGACCTCGCACCCGTTGGTCGCGCGCATCTCTTTCACCGGCGGCCCCAGCGCCGCGCGGAACGTGCTTTACAACTCGGCCGAGAACTTCGCAGAGGTCTCGCTTGAACTGGGCGGCAAGTCGCCCTTCATCGTCTTCGCGGACGCCGACATCGAAAGCGCGGTCAACGGCTCGATCGCCGGGATCTTCGGAGCCACGGGGCAAAGCTGCGTCGCCGGGTCGCGGCTTTACCTGCACGAAGACATTGCCGACGAGTTTCTCGAAAAGATGACCGCGCTGGCCCAGAAGATCCTGATCGGCGACCCTCTGGCCGAGGAAACCCAGATGGGGCCGCTCTGCACCACGGGACAACTCGACACGATTGAGCGCGAGGTCGCTCACGCGGTCACCGAGGGCGCGCGCCTTGTCACCGGCGGCAAGTGCCCGGCGGGAATGCCCGGCAACTATTATGAACCGACGATTCTTGAATGCCCGCGGCAGGATCTGCGTATTGTCGATACCGAATTGTTCGGACCGGTGCTGGCCGTGCAGCGCTTCCGCACCGAAGAAGAGGTGATCGGGCTTGCCAACGACACCAAGCACGGGCTTGCCGCCGGCATCTTCACGCGAAATGGCGCACGGCAGATGCGGATGGCCAAGGCGATCCGCGCCGGAATCGTGTGGATCAACACCTACCGCGTCGTCTCGCCCATCGCCGAGTTCGGCGGGGTCAAGGGGTCGGGCTATGGCCGCGAAAGCGGGTTCCAGGCGATGTGGGACTATACGCGGCCAAAGACCGTTTGGGTGAACACCTCGGACGCGCCGATGGCCAACCCCTTCGTCATGCGCTGACATCGACCCGCATGGGGGATCGAAGGAAGGGGCCGGGATCTCGGCGCCCGTTCGCTTGTCCGGCCGCACAACCGGGCTGAAGTTTGCGCGTCGAAAAACCGTGTCGGGCGACGAATTTCCGAAAGATCGTCACAAGGAAGCAGCCATCATGAGCCCAAGCAGAGATCCGGGGAGGGAAAGATGAAATTCCAATTGGCGATCAACATGGAGCGGATGGACGCCGGTCTCGACATGAAGGATATCGCGCGCCACACGCTGGATATGGTGCAGATGGCCGACCGGGGCGAGTTCAACATCGTTTGGGCCGCCGAGCATCACGCGCTCGAGATGACGATCGCGCCCAATCCCTTCTCGATCCTCACGTGGTGGGCCGAACATACCGACCGTATCCGCCTTGGCACGGCCGTTGCGGTCGCGGCCTACTGGCATCCGATCAAGCTGGCGGGCGAGGCCGGTTTCCTCGACCTAATTTCGGGCGGGCGGCTTGAATTCGGCATTGGCTCGGGCGCCTATCAGCGCGAATTCGACCGCATGGCGCCCGGCCTTAAGCAGCAGGATGCCTGGCGCTTCATGCAGGAAATGCTGCCGTGCGTGCGCGAGCTGTGGAAGGGCGACTATGAGCACAACGGCGAGTTCTGGTCCTTCCCGACGTCGACTGCGGTTCCAAAGCCCGTACAGGAGGAAGTGCCCGTCTGGGTCGCCGCCCGCGCCCCCATCACCTATGACTACGCGGTGCGCGAGGGTTGCAACATCCTGTCCTGGCCGCTGACCCGCGGCATGGATGAGGCCGAAGCCTACATGCAGCGCCTTGAGGACGCGATGGCGGCGAACCCCGGCGCCAAGCGGCCGACTATGGCGATGATGCGCCACACGGCGCTCTATGACAAAAAGGACGACTGGATTGTGCCCGTACGCGCCGCCCAACGCCAGCTTTCGCAGTTCGAGAACCTCTTCAAAAACCTCGGCGACGTGAAGGACGGCTTCCCTAAGGAAATTCCCTTCGACCAACTCGGCAACCGCGCCGAATACGATCCGAGAATGCTGCACGAAAATCTGATGTTCGGCACGCCCGACGAGGTGATCGCGAAATTGAAAAGATACGAGGCCCTCGGCGTCGACGAATTCGTCTACTACGCCAGCCTGGGTCTTGGCCTGACCGAACAGAAACGCTCGCTCGAGTTGTTCTGCAACGAGGTCATTCCGGCATTTTCCTGAGGTATCCCCATGTCTTTCGTCGAAACGACCCGCCGCGGCCGTGTCCTAGAGGTCAAGCTGAACAAACCCAAGGTCAACGCCATAGATATCGAGATGAGCCGGCAGATGGGGCAAGCCTTCGCCGACCTGCGCGACGACCCCGAGCTGTGGTGCGCGATCCTGACCGGAGCAGGCGAGAAGGTTTTTTCCGCCGGCTGGGATCTCAAGGCGCTGAACTCCGGGGACATGGCGCTGGATAACTGGTGGGAGGAAGACTACGGCGACGGCGGCTTTGCGGGGTTGACCGAGAACTGGCGGCTGAACAAGCCGGTGATTTGCGCGCTTAACGGCCTTGCAATCGGTGGTGGCTTTGAAATCGCGCTGTCTTGCGACCTGATCATCGCCGCCGACCATGTCGAATTCGGCCTGCCCGAGATGCCCTTGGGCATCGTGCCCGACGCTGGCGCGCTACAACGCCTGCCGCGCCGGATTCCGCATAACATCTCGATGGAGATGTTCCTTTTGGGGCGTCGCATGACCGCTCAGGAGGCTGCCCACTACGGCCTCGTCAACAAGGTGGTGCCGAAGGACCATTTGATGGCCGCCGCGCGGGCCTGGGCTGACCAGATCGCGGCCTCGGCCCCGTTGGCCATGCAAAGCGTCAAGGAGGTCGAGCGTGCCATCGAATGCCGAGCGCTTAAGGCCGCCTTCGCCCATATGCGCGAAGGCGACTTGCCAACCTATCGCAAGATGCTGACCTCGGAAGACGCCAAGGAAGGCGTCGCGGCCTTCGTTGAGCGGCGCGATCCGGTTTTCAGGGGGCGATAAGATGTATCCCGATCCTACCAGCGTCATCCGCGTCACCACCCTCGGCGCGGGACCCATCGGTGGCGGCTGGGCCGCGCATTTCTTGGCGCGGGGATATGACGTGACGGCCTATATCCATGCCGAAAGTGAACGCGCCGCGCTGATGTCGGTCATCGACACTGGCTGGATGAGCCTGAAGGCACTTGGCTTGGCCCCTGGTGCCTCGCGCGATCGGCTGACCGTCACGACCGATCTGGACGCGGCCTTGCGGGACGCTCAGTTCATTCAGGAAAGCGCGCCCGAGCGGCTCGAACTGAAACAGGCGCTTTACAAGCATCTGGGCGAGATCGCGCCACGCGATTGCGTCATCGCCTCGTCGACCTCGGGC
The DNA here is from genome assembly GCF_033436765.1 of Defluviimonas sp. D31. Lineage (NCBI taxonomy): Bacteria > Pseudomonadati > Pseudomonadota > Alphaproteobacteria > Rhodobacterales > Paracoccaceae > Albidovulum > Defluviimonas sp. D31. Next base: position 979 of record NZ_JAWQFN010000022.1, on the reverse strand, counting down.
TTGATGATGACCGACATCCAGAAGGATTGCCCGACGCCCGAACGCACCGTCATCGGCCATCCGTTCAACCCGCCCTACCTTCTGCCGCTCGTCGAGATCATCGGCGGCAAGCGGACCGATCCGGCGGCCGTGCAATGGGCTGCAGATTTTTACAAGGCCGCCGGCAAGGTGCCGCTGATCATGAAAAAGGAAATCCCCGGCTTCGTAGCCACGCGTTTGCAAGAGGCACTGTGGCGCGAGGCCTTGCACATGGTCGCCAATGGCGAAGCGACACCCGAGGATATCGACAACGCCCTGATGAACGGGCCCGCGCCTCGGATGGCCGTGCAGGGCCAGTGCATGGCCTTCCACGTCGCCTGCGGAGAGGGTGGCATGGCCACCAATCTCGACCAGTTCGGACCGGCCCTGAAATGGCCCTGGACGCGGCTCGAGGCGCCCGAGCTGACGCAAGAGTTGCGCGACCGCATGGTCGATGGCTGCAACGCCATCGCGGCCGGTCGGCACTTCGAGGACATGGCAGCGCAAAGAGACCGTGAGATCGTCGCCGTCCTGAACGCGATCAGGGCGGCGCGGCGCGAGTCGTGATCGCGGGCACCTTCTTGTCAGGGAGCGGCGGCGCTCATCGGACATTTGACCGGCTGTGCTGCATAAATCCCGAGAGGGATTCATGTCGTGAATCCAGCGTGGTATGTGGGTGGCATGAGCAGAGCGACACCCACGATCTACAAGACTTCGAACTGGCCAGCCTATAACGAAGCGCTCAAGCGCCGTGGGGTGGTGTCAGACCAATTCGAACCCGTCTCCACAAGGGCAGGATCGCTGTCCCTTATGACGCGCCGAGGCCGCGCCACTCGGCGAGAGCGGCGGCGCGCTTGAGCTTGAAGTTTTGTCGCGAATAGAGGTGGCGTTCCTCACTGAAATGATTGACGACCGAGGCGTGGACGGCGGCGAACATCTGCAGACTTCGCATCCTCCGAAA
>NZ_JAWQFN010000021.1:0-22795 GCF_033436765.1 Defluviimonas sp. D31 | reverse complement strand
CGAGCTGATCGCCCCGATCGCGATGGAAGAGAAGCTCCGCTTCGCCATCCGCGAGGGCGGCCGCACCGTCGGCGCCGGCGTCGTCTCGAAGATCATCAAGTAAGACCGCTCCTCCGGGAGTGCGGGAAAGGCGGCCCTTGTGGCCGCCTTTCCTCGTTCTGACGCCCCGATCCGCGTCCGGGTGTCTGTGCGGTAGCGCACACACGGCCTGCGCGCCGCCGCCGGGCCGACGCAGGGTTCCGGCCCTCGCCTCGGCGTGAGCGTCGGTTTGCTCAATTGTCGGAGATTCACGCCCCTGCCGCCCCGACGGAGCGAACGCCGATCACATCAACCCCATTTTTTTGCGATCTGCCGCGACCGAGGCGTGATTTCCCTTCCATCCCGGACGTGCCCATCTTGGCTTCATCGGATGCACCAGCACCGTTCCACGCTTGGACCATTACGGAAAGAAAGGACACGATATGAAACTCTTTGCCCTGACCGCCGCTGCCATCGCCGCCTTTGCCCCGGCCGCCTTCGCGATGACCGAAGCCTCGATCCTCAACGATCTCGACCGCGCCGAAGTCCGCCAGATCGTGCCCGGCGCCGACCTCTCCAACCTGACGGCCACGCAGGAAGCGGCGCTCGCGACCGTGATCTATGGTGGCGACCGCCAGGGCGAGAAGGGCGGACATATTCGTGCGATCCTGAACTGACGGGCAGACAATCCACCACTCACGGCGAGGCCGCCCTCCGGGGCGGCCTTTCCGTGCGGGTTTCCGGTCCGACGAATGGCGCGTCACGCGCTTTTCAATCTTGCCAAGCGGTCGCGGCGCGCGTAAACACCCGCTCGGCCTAGGGGTATAGCTCAGTTGGTAGAGCATCGGTCTCCAAAACCGAGGGTCGCGGGTTCGAGTCCTGCTGCCCCTGCCAGGCCTTTTTCAGACACGTCCAGCCGACCGCACCGCCGATTCGGATATTGCCGTCCGCGCGGGGGGATTCGCACAGCGTGAGGCCGTGTTCCTGACGCAATGCGCAAGATCGCCGATGCCGGCCGCCGGAAAGTGCACAAAGACCGTCCTCGCCGTCCGCGATATCGCCCTTCCGCATCATAAGCCCTTGGCAGAGGCCGGGGTTCTTGGAATAGTGTGGGGGGGAATGCATGCAAAGAGCCGCTGCGCCTACGTACACGAACTATGGTCCTGGCGGCAGTCGAGCCCGTCGGATCGCAAGTCTGGAGTCCGGGTCATGACCAATGCCACCAAGAACCTGATCGCCGGAGCGGCTGCCTTGCTGGCCATGTCCGGCGCGGCCTCTGCGCAGGACGCTTCGGCCGGCGTATTGGATGCCGGCGGCGCGCTCGACGCCGCCAATCCGGATCTGGTCGTTACGCTCGGCCTTGGCGTGGGCGCCGCGCCGGCCTTTCCTGGCTGGGACGATTACAATTTCGGCGCCACTGGCACCTTCCGCTTCGATTTCGTGCGGTTCCCGAACGGCTTCACCTGGGGCTCGCTGGGTTCGGTCGGTTATCGCGAGGGCTTCGGGCTTTACGGCTCGGCCGGCTACATCGGCAAGCGCGATGTTTCCGACTACCCCGAACTGGCTGGGCTCGACGATGTCGACTGGACTCTGGAGCTTGGAATCGGCGTCGGTTACGAGATGCAGAACTACCGCGCATTCGGTGACATCCGCTATGGCTTCAACGGCCATGAAGGCTTTGTGGGTACGCTCGGCGCCGACTGGGTGACGCGCCCGACCGACGCGCTGACGGTCTCGGTCGGCCCGCGGCTTGGGTTCGGCGACGACACCTATTCCAGCGCCTATTTCGGGGTCACGCCGGCGAATGCTGCCGGCGGCACGTTGCCGGTGTACGACGCCAGCGGCGGTCTTGTGAGCGCCGGGATCGAACTTAGATCGACCTACCAGTTCAACGAGCTATGGGGGATCGAAGGCCGCGCCACCTGGAACCGGCTGCTGAACGATGCCGCCGATTCGCCGATCACGCAGCTCGGCGACGACGACCAGTACCGGCTCAGCGTCAATATCATCCGTCGCATCAGCCTCGACTTCTGAGACCGCTTCAGGGTTGCAACCCAGCGCGCGCCGTCATATCTGCGTGGCGTCGACGATAGGGGAATGTGCGAGAATGGCGACGAATCCGTTACAGTTCATGCAACAGGTCCGCTCGGAGGCCGCCAAGGTCCATTGGCCGAACCGCAAGGAAGTGGTCACGACCACGATCATGGTCTTCGTAATGGCTTCCTTGACCTCGGTCTTCTTCTTCCTGGTCGACGTGCTGATCCGCACCGGGCTGGCCGCGGTCCTGGGGCTAGGCGGCTGAAGCTGAACGCCCCGGCCCTTCGGTCTTGAAATTCGGCGCGAAGGTCTGTAACTGGGGCGCACTTTCCCGGCACCGGCGCGCAACGATTCGGTATGCGCGCTGTTTTTTGTTCGGGGAAATGCAGGGAAACCTGCGGAAATTACGGAATTTTCCGGCGGCGCGCCGTCGGTCGAGCGAGGTCAGAGGCAGATGGCGAAGCGGTGGTATTCGGTGAGCGTTCTCTCGAATTTCGAGAAGAAGATCGCCGAACAGATCAAGCATTCCGTCGCCGAGAAGGGACTTGAGGACGAGATCGACGAGGTTCTCGTGCCGACCGAAGAGGTGCTGGAGATCCGCCGCGGCAAGAAGGTGACCTCCGAGCGCCGCTTCATGCCGGGCTATGTGCTCGTGCACATGGAGATGACCGATCGCGGCTATCACCTGATCACCTCGATCAACCGCGTCACCGGTTTCCTCGGTCCGCAGGGCAAGCCGATGCCGATGCGCGATTCGGAAGTGAACCAGATCCTTAACCGCGTCGAGGAGGGTGAGGCCGCGCCGCGCAACCTGATCCGCTTCGAGATCGGCGAGCAGGTCAAGGTCACCGACGGGCCGTTCGACGGCTTCTCGGGCATGGTCGAGGAAGTGGACGAGGATTCGAACCGCCTCAAGGTGACGGTTTCGATCTTCGGCCGGCCGACGCCGGTCGAACTGGAATTCACGCAGGTGCAGAAAGTCGCCTGACGTGTGAGCCGTGGGAGGCGATCCCGGGTCACGCCCGGGAGGACCGAACCACTAAACTTCATCCCTCGGGGTGACAGTGACAAAGGAGAGGCCTGATGGCCAAGAAGGTAATGGGCAGCCTCAAGCTGCAAATCAAGGCGGGGCAGGCCAACCCCTCGCCCCCCGTTGGTCCGGCGCTGGGTCAGCGCGGCATCAACATCATGGAATTCTGCAAGGCCTTCAACGCGAAGACCCAGGAGATGGAGCCCGGTTCCCCGGTTCCGGTCATCATCACCTACTACGCCGACAAGTCCTTCTCGTTCGAGACCAAGACGGCGCCGGCGTCGTACTACCTGAAGAAGGCCGCGGGCCTGAAGCCGGTGGGCAAGCGCAACCGTCCGAAGGGCTCGACGAAGCCGGGCCGCGAGACCGCGGGCTTCGTGACCGTGGCCCAGGTGCGCGAGATCGCCGAAGCCAAGATGAAGGATCTGAGCGCGAACGACGTCGAGGCTGCGATGCAGATCATCCTCGGCTCCGCCCGTTCGATCGGCATCGAGGTGAAGGGGTAAGTCATGGCCAAGATCGGTAAACGCACCACGGCGGCCCGCGCCGCCTTCGAAGGCAAGTCGAACCTCACGGTCGAGGATGCCGTCAAGCTGATCAAGGGCGCCGCGTCGGCCAAGTTCGACGAGACGATCGAGATCGCGATGAACCTCGGCGTCGATCCGCGCCACGCCGACCAGATGGTCCGCGGCGTCGTGACCCTGCCGAACGGCACCGGCAAGACGGTGCGCGTGGCGGTCTTCGCCCGCGGTCCGAAGGCCGACGAGGCCAAGGCTGCCGGCGCGGACATCGTCGGCGCCGAAGACCTGATGGAGACGATCCAGTCCGGCAAGATCGAGTTCGACCGTTGCATCGCGACGCCGGACATGATGCCGGTCGTCGGCCGTCTCGGTAAGATCCTCGGCCCGCGCAACCTGATGCCGAACCCGAAGGTCGGCACCGTGACGATGGACGTGAAAGCGGCCGTCGAAGCGGCGAAGGGCGGCGAAGTCCAGTTCAAGGTCGAGAAGGCCGGCGTGATCCACGCGGGCGTCGGCAAGGTGTCGTTCGACGAGTCGAAGCTCGCCGAGAACGTCCGCGCTTTCGTCGATGCGGTCTCGCGGGCCAAGCCCTCGGGAGCGAAGGGCGCGTACCTCAAGAAGGTGTCGCTGTCCTCGACCATGGGGCCGGGCGTGTCGGTCGACCTCGCGTCGGCTTCGGGCAACTGAGCCCGACAAGAATTTGCCGGGCTCAGGCCCGGTGAATGGCGGGGCGGAAACGCCCCGTCCTGTCCGAGACGGAGGGTGGGGGCGACCCCATAAATCCTTCCTGAGATGGGGAACGAGACGAGATTAGCCGGGGCAAGCCTCGGGCGATCAAGGCCTCGGGACCATCACGGACCCGAACGCTCCCAGACGATCGGGGGCATAAGAGAGCCGGGGGGAAACCCCCATACTTGGAGAGAAACCGTGGATAGAGCCCAGAAAGAGAAAATGGTCGAGGAACTCGGCCAGATCTTCGAAAGCTCTGGCGTCGTGGTGGTTGCCCACTACGAAGGCATGACGGTTGCTCAGATGCAGGACCTGCGCGCATCCATGCGTGAAGCGGGTGGGTCCGTTCGCGTTGCCAAGAACAAGCTCGCCAAGATCGCCCTGGAAGGCAAGCCCTGCGCAAGCATCGGCCAGCTTCTCACGGGCATGACCGTACTCGCCTATTCCGAGGACCCCGTCGCAGCTGCGAAGGTCGCGGACGCCTATGCCAAGAAGAACGACAAGTTCGCGATCCTTGGCGGCGCAATGGGTGATACGGCTCTGGACCAGGCCGGTGTCAAAGCCGTGGCCGCCATGCCGTCGCGCGAGGAGCTCATCGCTTCCATCGTCGGCTGCATCGGCGCTCCCGCTTCGAACATCGCCGGGGCCATTGGCGCGCCTGCTTCGAACATCGCGGGCATCCTTTCCACTCTGGAAGAGCGGGAAGCCGCGTGAGCAACTTCGTGCCTTCGTGGGGCCAAGCCCGACGTTGGAACACCAAACTAGGAACGGAACAGAGAAATGGCTGATCTGAAGAAACTCGCCGAAGAGATCGTGAACCTCACGCTCCTGCAGGCCCAGGAACTGAAAACCATCCTGAAGGACGAATACGGCATCGAGCCGGCTGCCGGTGGCGCCGTCATGATGGCTGGCCCGGCTGCTGGCGCTGCTGCCGAAGCCGCGGAAGAGAAGACCGAGTTCGACGTCGTCCTCACCGACGCCGGCGCGCAGAAGATCAACGTGATCAAGGAAGTGCGCGCGATCACCGGTCTCGGCCTGAAGGAAGCCAAGGACCTCGTCGAGGCCGGCGGCAAGGTCAAGGAAGGCGCGGCGAAGGCCGAAGCCGAAGAGATCAAGAAGAAGCTCGAAGAGGCTGGCGCCAAGGTCGAGCTCAAGTAATCGGGCGGGGCGCTCCGGCGCTCCAACCGCTGAGATTGGCTGGGTCCGGGCAATTCCGGGCCCAGCCGAACCTGTCTTGGAAGGGGCATCGGTCCCCGCGGCGCGAAAGATGCCCCTTCCAAGGCGCGGTAAAGGTTCGGGAGCCACCCGGTGGGACGGGGGGCATGAATGGGACCTACCCCCTATTCGCAAGCGGCGCGCTCGTGTGACCCCGACACGGACGCCCCCGCGAAGAGACGAAAGGTGACGACGAGCATGGCTCAGAGCTACGTTGGCCAGAAGCGTATCCGCAGATACTTCGGCAAAATCCGTGAAGTCCTCGAAATGCCGAACCTCATCGAGGTTCAGAAATCCTCCTACGACCTGTTCCTGAAGTCCGGCGACGGCCCGAAGGCCACGGACGGCGAGGGCATCCAGGGCGTGTTCCAGTCGGTCTTCCCGATCAAGGACTTCAACGAGAACGCGATTCTGGAATTTGTGAAATACGAGCTCGAGAAGCCGAAGTACGACGTCGAGGAATGCCAGAGCCGCGACATGACCTATGCCGCGCCGCTGAAGGTCACACTGCGTCTGATCGTGTTCGATATCGACGAGGATACCGGCGCCAAGTCCGTCAAGGACATCAAGGAGCAGGACGTCTACATGGGCGACATGCCCCTGATGACGCCGAACGGCACCTTCATCGTCAACGGCACCGAGCGGGTCATCGTCAGCCAGATGCACCGCTCGCCCGGCGTCTTCTTCGACCATGACAAGGGCAAGACCCATTCCTCGGGCAAGCTTCTCTTCGCCTGCCGGATCATTCCCTATCGCGGCTCCTGGCTCGATTTCGAATTCGACGCCAAGGACATCGTGTTTTCGCGCATCGACCGGCGCCGCAAGCTGCCGGTGACGACGCTGCTCTATGCGCTCGGTCTCGACCAGGAAGGCATAATGGATGCCTATTACAACACGGTCGAGTTCAAGCTGAAGAAGAACAAGGGCTGGGTGACCAGGTTCTTCCCCGAGCGCGTGCGCGGCACGCGCCCGACCTATGACCTCGTGGACGCGGCCACGGGCGAAGTGATCTGCAAGGCGGGCGACAAGGTCACGCCGCGCATGGTCAAGAAGCTGCAGGACGAGGGCAAGGTCACCGAGCTTCTGGTGCCCTTCGACCATATCCTCGGCCGCTATGTCGCCAAGGACATCATCAACGAGGACACCGGCGCGATCTATGTCGAGGCCGGCGACGAGCTCACGCAGACCATCGACAAGGACGGCGAGATCTCGGGCGGCACGCTGAAGGTGCTTCTCGACAACGGCGTCACCACGATCCCGGTGCTCGACATCGACAACGTCAACGTCGGCGCCTACATCCGCAACACCATGGCGGCGGACAAGAACATGGGCCGCGATGGCGCGCTCATGGACATCTACCGCGTCATGCGCCCGGGCGAGCCGCCCACCGTCGAGGCGGCCTCCGCGCTCTTCGACACGCTGTTCTTCGATTCGGAGCGCTACGACCTCTCGGCCGTCGGCCGCGTGAAGATGAACATGCGCCTCGACCTCGACGCGCCCGACACGCACCGGACGCTGCGCCGCGAAGACATCATCGCCTGCATCAAGGCGCTGGTGGAACTGCGCGACGGCAAGGGCGAGATCGACGACATCGACCACCTCGGCAACCGCCGGGTGCGCTCGGTCGGCGAGCTGATGGAGAACCAGTACCGCGTCGGCCTCCTGCGCATGGAACGCGCGATCAAGGAGCGCATGTCCTCGGTCGAGATCGACACGGTCATGCCGCAGGACCTGATCAACGCCAAGCCCGCCGCCGCCGCGGTGCGCGAGTTCTTCGGTTCCTCGCAGCTCTCGCAGTTCATGGACCAGACCAACCCGCTTTCGGAAGTCACGCACAAGCGGCGCCTCTCGGCCCTCGGGCCGGGCGGTCTGACCCGCGAGCGCGCGGGCTTCGAGGTGCGCGACGTGCACCCGACCCATTACGGCCGGATGTGCCCGATCGAGACGCCGGAAGGCCCGAACATCGGTCTGATCAACTCGCTCGCGACCTTCGCGCGGGTCAACAAGTACGGCTTCATCGAGACCCCCTACCGCAAGGTCGTGGAAGGTCAGGTGACGGACGAAGTCCAGTACATGTCCGCCACCGAGGAGATGCGCCACACGGTCGCCCAGGCGAACGCGCAGCTCGACGAGCAGGGCCGCTTCAAGAACGACCTCGTCTCGACCCGCCAGTCGGGCGAATTCATGCTGAACCCGCCCGACGTGATCGACCTGATCGACGTTTCGCCGAAGCAGCTCGTTTCGGTCGCGGCCTCGCTGATCCCGTTCCTCGAGAACGACGACGCGAACCGCGCGCTGATGGGCTCGAACATGCAGCGTCAGGCGGTGCCGCTCCTGCAGGCGGATGCGCCTTTCGTCGGCACCGGCATTGAATCGGTCGTGGCCGAGGACTCCGGCGCGGCGATCATGGCGCGGCGCGGTGGGATCATCGACCAGGTGGACGCCACCCGGATCGTTATCCGCGCGACCGAGGATCTCGAGATCGGCGATGCCGGTGTCGACATCTACCGGCTCCGGAAGTTCCAGCGCTCGAACCAGAACACCTGTATCAACCAGAAGCCTCTGGTGAAGGTCGGCGACAAGGTCACGAAGAACGAGGTCATCGCCGACGGCCCGTCGACGGATATGGGGGAACTGGCGCTCGGCAAGAACGTCATCGTCGCCTTCATGCCGTGGAACGGCTACAACTACGAGGACTCGATCCTCATCTCCGAGCGGATCGTCAAGGACGACGTCTTCACCTCGATCCATATCGAGGAATACGAAGTCGCCGCCCGCGACACCAAGCTCGGGCCTGAGGAAATCACCCGCGACATCCCGAACGTCGGCGAGGAGGCGCTGCGCAACCTCGACGAGGCGGGCATCGTCTACATCGGCGCCGAAGTCGGGCCGGGCGACATCCTCGTGGGCAAGATCACGCCCAAGGGTGAAAGCCCGATGACGCCGGAAGAGAAGCTTCTCCGCGCCATCTTCGGCGAGAAGGCCTCGGACGTGCGCGACACCTCGCTCCGGCTGCCGCCGGGCGACTTCGGCACGGTCGTCGAGGTTCGGGTCTTCAACCGCCACGGCGTCGACAAGGACGAGCGCGCGCTGCAGATCGAGCGCGAGGAAGTCGAGCGTCTGGCGCGTGACCGCGACGACGAACAGGCGATCCTCGAGCGCAACATCTATGCGCGCCTGAAGTCCATGATCCTCGGCAAGACCGCGGTGAAGGGGCCGAAGGGCATCAAGCCGAACGCCGTGATCGACGAGGACCTGCTCGGCACGCTCTCGCGCGGCCAGTGGTGGCAACTCGCCCTCGGCGAGGAGCAGGACGCGCAGAACGTCGAGGCGCTCAATGCCCAGTTCGAGGCGCAGAAGCGCGCTCTCGAGCACCGCTTCGAGGACAAGGTCGAGAAGGTCCGCCGGGGCGACGACCTGCCGCCGGGCGTGATGAAGATGGTCAAGGTATTCGTCGCGGTGAAGCGCAAGCTGCAGCCGGGCGACAAGATGGCTGGCCGTCACGGCAACAAGGGCGTCGTGTCGAAGGTGGTGCCGATGGAGGACATGCCGTTCCTCGCCGACGGCACCCCGGTCGACATGGTGCTGAACCCGCTCGGCGTGCCGTCGCGGATGAACGTCGGTCAGATCCTCGAGACCCACATGGGCTGGGCCGCGCGCGGGCTCGGTCTGAAGATCGACGACGCGCTTCAGGACTACCGCCGGACCGGCGACATGACCCCCGTGCGCGACGCGCTGCGGATCGGCTATGGCGACGATGTCTACGACGAAGCCTTCGCCGGCATGGACGAGGATCGTCTGATAGAGTCCGCCGACGTGGTGAAGAAGGGCGTGCCGATCGCGACGCCCGTCTTCGACGGCGCCAAGGAGGCGGATGTCAACGACGCGCTGAGCCGTGCCGGCTTCGACACGTCGGGGCAGTCGGATCTCTTCGACGGCCGGACGGGCGAGAAGTTCGCGCGGAAGGTCACCGTGGGCGTGAAGTATCTGCTCAAGCTTCACCACCTTGTCGACGACAAGATCCACGCGCGCTCGACCGGGCCTTACAGCCTCGTCACGCAGCAGCCCCTGGGCGGCAAGGCCCAGTTCGGCGGCCAGCGTTTCGGGGAGATGGAGGTCTGGGCGCTGGAAGCCTACGGCGCGGCCTACACCCTGCAGGAGATGCTCACCGTCAAGTCGGACGACGTGGCGGGCCGGACCAAGGTCTACGAGAGCATCGTCAAGGGCGAGGACAATTTCGAGGCCGGCGTGCCGGAATCGTTCAACGTCCTTGTAAAGGAAGTGCGGGGCCTCGGCCTCAACATGGAACTCCTGGATGCGGAGGATGAGTGAGGGCGGTCCCGCCCTCGCTTTCCCATCCCCTGATCTGAAGGACGCAAGATGAACCAGGAACTCTCTACCAACCCGTTCAACCCGCTGGCTGCGCCGAAGCAGTTCGACGAGATCAAGATCTCGCTCGCTTCGCCCGAGCGTATCCTCAGCTGGTCCTACGGCGAGATCAAGAAGCCCGAGACGATCAACTACCGCACGTTCAAGCCGGAACGCGACGGTCTGTTCTGCGCCCGTATCTTCGGGCCGATCAAGGACTACGAATGCCTTTGCGGCAAGTACAAGCGCATGAAGTATCGCGGCGTCGTCTGCGAGAAATGCGGTGTCGAGGTGACGCTCCAGAAGGTGCGCCGCGAGCGGATGGGCCATATCGAGCTTGCCGCGCCCGTCGCCCACATCTGGTTCCTGAAGTCGCTGCCCTCCCGCATCGGCCTCATGCTCGACATGACGCTGCGTGACCTCGAGCGCATTCTCTACTTCGAGAACTACGTCGTCATCGAGCCGGGCCTCACGGACCTTTCCTACGGCCAGCTCCTGACCGAAGAGGAATATCTCGACGCGCAGGACCAGTACGGCGCGGATGCGTTCACCGCCAATATCGGTGCGGAAGCAATCCGCGAGATGCTGGCCGCGATCGACCTCGAGGCGACGGCCGAGCAGCTCCGCGAGGAGCTGAAGGAGGCGACCGGGGAGCTGAAGCCGAAGAAGATCATCAAGCGGCTTAAGATCGTCGAGAACTTCATCGAATCCGGCAATCGTCCGGAGTGGATGGTGCTGACCGTCGTTCCGGTCATCCCGCCGGAACTGCGCCCCTTGGTGCCGCTCGATGGCGGCCGGTTCGCGACCTCGGACCTCAACGACCTCTATCGCCGGGTCATCAACCGGAACAACCGCCTCAAGCGGCTGATCGAGCTCAGGGCACCCGACATCATCGTCCGCAACGAAAAGCGGATGCTGCAGGAATCGGTCGACGCTCTGTTCGACAACGGCCGCCGCGGCCGCGTCATCACCGGCGCCAACAAGCGCCCGCTGAAGTCGCTGTCGGACATGCTCAAGGGCAAGCAGGGCCGCTTCCGCCAGAACCTCCTCGGCAAGCGCGTGGACTTCTCGGGCCGTTCGGTCATCGTGACCGGCCCGGAACTGAAGCTGCACCAGTGCGGCCTGCCGAAGAAGATGGCGCTCGAACTCTTCAAGCCGTTCATCTACTCGCGGCTTGAGGCCAAGGGCCTGTCGTCGACCGTCAAGCAGGCGAAGAAGCTTGTCGAGAAAGAGCGTCCCGAGGTCTGGGACATCCTCGACGAGGTGATCCGCGAGCATCCGGTTCTCCTGAACCGCGCGCCGACGCTGCACCGCCTCGGCATCCAGGCTTTCGAGCCGGTGCTGATCGAGGGCAAGGCGATCCAGCTTCATCCGCTCGTCTGTTCGGCCTTCAACGCCGACTTCGACGGCGACCAGATGGCTGTGCACGTTCCGCTCTCGCTGGAAGCCCAGCTTGAGGCCCGCGTCCTGATGATGTCGACGAACAACGTTCTGTCGCCCGCCAACGGCGCGCCGATCATCGTTCCGTCGCAGGACATGGTTCTCGGCCTCTACTACGTCTCGATGATGCGCGAGGGGATGCAGGGCGAAGGCATGGTGTTCTCGTCGGTGGACGAGGTGCAGCACGCGCTCGACGCCGGTGCGGTGCACATGCATTCCAAGATCACTGCGCGGATCCTGCAGATCGACGAGGAAGGCAACGAGGTTCTGAAGCGTTTCGAGACGACCCCGGGTCGGGTTCGGCTCGGCGCGCTCCTGCCGAAGAACGCCAAGGCGCCGTTCGAGCTCGTGAACCGGCTCTTGCGGAAGAAGGACGTGCAGAACGTCATCGACACCGTCTACCGCTACTGCGGCCAGAAGGAGTCGGTCATCTTCTGTGACCAGATCATGGGGCTCGGCTTCCGTGAGGCGTTCAAGGCCGGCATCTCGTTCGGCAAGGACGACATGGTCATTCCGGAAACCAAGTGGACCATCGTCAACGAGGTCCGCGACCAGGTGAAGGAATTCGAACAGCAGTACATGGACGGCCTGATCACCCAGGGTGAGAAGTACAACAAGGTCGTCGATGCCTGGTCGAAATGCTCCGACGCCGTCGCGGCAGCGATGATGGGCGAAATCTCTGCCGTGCGCAAAGACGATGCCGGCGCCGAGAAAGAGCCGAACAGCGTCTACATGATGTCGCACTCCGGTGCGCGGGGCTCGCCCGCGCAGATGAAGCAACTTGGCGGTATGCGCGGCCTGATGGCCAAGCCGTCGGGCGAGATCATCGAGACGCCGATCATCTCGAACTTCAAGGAAGGCCTCACCGTGCTCGAGTACTTCAACTCGACCCACGGCGCCCGCAAGGGTCTGGCCGACACCGCGCTCAAGACCGCGAACTCGGGCTACCTGACCCGCCGTCTCGTCGACGTGGCGCAGGATTGCATCGTGCGGCTGCCGGATTGCGGCACCGACCGGGCGATCACGGCCTCGGCCGCGGTCAATGACGGCGAGGTCGTCTCGCCGCTCAGCGAGCGCATCCTCGGCCGGACCTCGGCCGACGACGTTCTGGTGCCGGGTTCGGACGAGATCCTCGTCCGTAAGGGCGAGCTGATCGACGAACGCAAGGCCGACGTGGTCGAGGCCGCGGGCGTGGCGTCCGTCCGCATCCGCTCGGCGCTGACCTGCGAGGCCGACGACGGCATCTGCGCGGCCTGTTATGGCCGTGACCTCGCGCGTGGCACGCTCGTCAACATCGGCGAGGCGGTCGGTATCATCGCCGCCCAGTCGATCGGTGAGCCGGGCACGCAGCTGACTATGCGGACCTTCCACATCGGCGGCATCGCGCAAGGCGGCCAGCAGTCGTTCCAGGAAGCCAGCCAGGAGGGCAAGGTCGAGTTCCGCAACCCGATGCTCCTGGAGAACGCTTCGGGCGAGATGATCGTCATGGGCCGCTCCATGCAGATCGCGATCATCGACGAGAACGGCCAGGAACGGGCAAGCTACAAGCTGAGCTACGGCGCCAAGATCCACGTCAAGGACGGCCAGACCGTCAAGCGTGGCGCCAAGCTCTTCGAGTGGGACCCCTATACCCTGCCGATCATCGCCGAGAAGGCCGGTGTGGCGAAGTTCGTCGACCTCGTCTCGGGCATCTCGGTGCGCGACGATACCGACGAAGCGACCGGCATGACCCAGAAGATCGTGACCGACTGGCGCACGGCGCCGAAGGGCAGCGATCTGAAGCCGGAGATCATCGTCATGGATCCGGCGACCGGCGAACCGGTGCGCAACGATGCCGGCAACCCGGTGTCCTACCCGATGTCGGTCGACGCGATTCTGTCGATCGAGGACGGCCAGGACATCAAGGCCGGTGACGTCGTGGCGCGTATCCCGCGCGAAGGTGCGAAAACGAAGGACATCACCGGGGGTCTTCCCCGCGTGGCCGAACTCTTCGAAGCGCGCCGTCCGAAGGACCACGCCATCATCGCCGAGATCGAGGGCTATGTCCGCTTCGGCAAGGACTACAAGAACAAGCGCCGGATCACCATCGAGCCGGTCGACGAGTCCTTGCAGCCGGTCGAGTACATGGTGCCGAAGGGCAAGCACATTCCGGTCCAGGAAGGTGATCATGTCCAGAAGGGCGACTACATCATGGACGGCAACCCGGCGCCGCATGACATCCTGCGCATCATGGGGATCGAGGCTCTGGCCGACTACCTCATCGACGAGGTGCAGGACGTCTACCGGCTCCAGGGCGTGAAGATCAACGACAAGCACATCGAGGTGATCGTTCGCCAGATGCTGCAGAAGATCGAGATCCTGGACTCTGGCGACACTACCCTTCTCAAGGGCGAGCACATCGACAAGCCGGAGTTCGACGAGGAGAACGACAAGGTTGCGGCGCGTGGCGGACGTCCCGCCTCGGGCGAGCCGGTTCTTCTCGGCATCACCAAGGCCTCGCTCCAGACCCGGTCGTTCATCTCGGCGGCCTCGTTCCAGGAGACGACGCGGGTCCTTACCGAAGCCTCGGTCATGGGCAAGCGCGACAAGCTCGTCGGGCTGAAGGAGAACGTCATCGTCGGCCGCCTGATCCCGGCGGGAACCGGCGGGGCGACGATGCGCGTTCGCCGCATCGCGCAGGACCGCGACCAGAAGGTGATCGACCAGCGCCGGGCCGAGGCCGAGCAGGCCGCCCAACTCGCCGCGCCAGCCGAGGAAGTGCTCGACGACGTGATCGAGGTCGAAGCCGACAGCGGTCTGGTCGACACGTTCGAGAGCCGCGACAGCTGAGACCGCGGACCGCGTGACATGACAAGGCCCCCCGCCGCAAGCGGGGGGCCTTTTTCGCAAGATTGACAAGGCGCGGGGCGGCTCACATCCTGTCCGCGGCCGCCGCACGGCCGAACGAAGGCCCAAGCCGGAAGGAAATGCCGTGAGAATCCAGGTCCTTGGCGTGTGCCGGTTCTCGCTTCTCGTTCAGGGCGGTTTCCAGCGAATGCCCGAGGATCTCGAGGCGCGCCGCCGGGTCCTTTACGATCCGGCGCGGCTCGCAAGCCGGATGCTCTGGTTCGAGCATGTGTTCCTGCCCTCGATCCGGGCGCAGACCGACCCCGACTTCACTCTGGCCGTCGTCACCGGATCGGATTTCCCCGAACCCTGGCGCACCCGGCTTCAGGAACTGACCTCGGGCATTCCCCAGATCGAGCTGGTCTTCGTCCCGCCGCATGTCCACCGCGATGCCTGCCGCCCGGTTCTGCGCACCCGCGCCGATCCCGCGGCCGATGTCGTCGCGCAGTTCCGGCTCGATGACGACGACGCGATCGCGGTCGACTATGTCCGCCGGATCCGCCGCGATTTCCGGACCTTCGCGCGGCCGCTCTACGAGGCCCAGGGCCTGGTCTCCATCGACTATTGCCGGGGGTTCGTGCTCGCGGTGGGCGATGGCAAAGCCTCGCTGCATTTCATGAGCGCGCCGCTCTGGACCCCCGCGCTCACGGTCTACATGCCGCCCGGGCACGAGAAATCGGTCCTCGACTATCCCCACCACCTGCTTTTCCGGCACATGCCGGGCCTCAGCCTCAACGACCGCATGATGTTTGTGCGCGGCTTTCACGACTGCAACGACAGCAGCTTTCCCGCGCGAAACCTCTCCGACGCGATTTCGCCGGACGAGGCGGGCGACTGGACCGCCCGTCGCTTCGGCATCGACTTCGACCGCTTCGCTGCCGCGCTCGCGGCCGCGGCCGCGCCGGTTTCGGGCTGAGCCTCGGGCCCAAGATGCAGGATCGGGACAATCTTAGCGGCGCGCTCTACATGACGGTCGCGATGGCGGCCTTCACCGTCAACGACAGCTGCATGAAGTTGGTGACCGCCGAGCTGCCACTGCCCCAGGCGATACTCTTGCGAGGGCTGATGGCGATGGCTGCGCTCGCCTTGATCGGCTGGCGCATGGGCCGTATGCAGTTGCGGCTAGATGCGCTGGATGCGCGGCGGCTCGGCCTTCGCTCGGTGGCCGAGGTCGCCGCGACCCTCACGTTCCTCGCGGCGCTTCGGCACATGCCGCTCGCCAACCTCTCGTCGATCATGCAGGCGCTGCCGCTCGCGGTGACACTCGGCGCGGCGCTCTTTCTTGCCGAACCGGTCGGCTGGCGGCGCATGTCGGCAATCGCCGCCGGCTTCGTCGGTGTCGTGCTGATCGTGCGGCCGGGCACCGACGGGTTCGATATCTGGTCGGTTCTCGGGCTCGCCTCGGTTGCCTGCGTCGTCCTGCGCGACCTCGCGACGCGCAGGCTGTCGGGCGCGATACCCTCGGTCACCGTCGCCTTCTATGCCGCCACTGCCGTGACGCTGGCCGGGGCCGCGCTCGTTCCGACAGCGGGCTGGGCGCCGCTCGATCTTCGCCTTGCGGGGCTCATCCTCGCCGCGGCGAGCTTCCTGATCGTGGGCTATCTCTTCATCGTCATGGCGATGCGTGTTGGCGAGATCGGCCTCGTCGCGCCGTTTCGCTACACCGCGCTCGTCTTCGCGATCGCGCTCGGTTGGCTCGTCTTCGGGCACCTGCCCGACATGCTCACGCTGGCGGGGGCGGCGATCGTCGTGGCGACCGGGCTCTACACGTTCCATCGCGAGCGTCGGCTCGGGCGCCGGGTCGCCACGCCCGAAAAGGCGCCGCTTCGTCTGCGCTAGGGCTGCGGCCGGGCGCCCGCATTTACAAACGGGGTTGCGTGCAGTACCACGCGCGAGGTACGGCGCATCCTTCGAAGGGCGAGATCCGGGCTATCCATGGTCACTGTTTCCATCGTCATCCCCGCGAAGAACGAGGCGGAGAACATCACCGGCCTGCTCGACGCGATCGACGCGGCCTGTGCGCCGCATGTCGACCACGAGGTGATCGTGGTTGATGACGGTTCCGACGACGACACCGCCAGCGTCGTGTTCGCTCGCATGGAAAGCCACCCGCACCTGCGGCTCATCCGCCACGACGTCTCGGGCGGCCAGAGTGCCGCCGTCCACAGTGGCGTCCTGGCCGCGAGGGGCGGCATTGTCTGCACGCTCGACGGCGATGGCCAGAATCCGCCGGAAGAATTGCCGAAGCTCTTCGCACCGCTTCTCGCTTCGGGTTCCGAGGCGATCGGCATCGTCGCGGGCCAACGGGTCGGGCGGCAGGACACGATGTCGAAGAAGCTCGCCTCGCGCTTTGCCAACACGATCCGGTCCTGGGCGCTGCAGGACGGCACCCGCGACACCGGCTGCGGCCTCAAGGGCTTTCGCCGCGACGCGTTCCTGCGTCTGCCGTTCTTCAATCACATGCACCGCTACCTGCCGGCGCTCTTCTCACGCGACGGCTGGCAGGTCGCGCATGTCGATGTCAGCCACCGGCCGCGCGGCGGCGGGCGTTCGAAATACAACAACCTCCAGCGCGGACTCGTCGGCGCGGTGGACCTTTTCGGCGTCATGTGGCTCCTGCGGCGGCGCAAGAAGTCGCGGCCGACCGAGGCCGGGACGAGGCGGGGCTGAGCGCATGGACAAGCTTTTCGCGGTTCTCCATGTCGAGAGCTGGACCGAGTTCTGGTGGGTCACCTTCGGGCTTTTTGGCCAGCTCATGTTCACCGGCCGCTTTCTCGTGCAGTGGATCGCCTCGGAGCGGGCGCGGAAGTCCGTCGTTCCGCTCGCCTTCTGGTACTTCTCGATGGCGGGCGGCGTGATCCTGCTCGCCTATGCGATCTACCGCAAGGATCCGGTCTTCGTTCTTGGCCAGTCGCTCGGCGTCTTCATCTATGCGCGCAATCTCTGGCTCATCCACCGCGAAGGACGGGGCGATGCCTGAGCGCGAAGGCTGGCTGCCACGCGCGGCGCTCGTCGTCGGGGCGCTGACACTGGCGAGGATCGTCGCGCTCTGGTTCAACCGGACGGATCTCTTCGTCGACGAGAGCCAGTACTGGCTCTGGGGGCAGCGACTCGATTTCGGCTACTATTCGAAGCCGCCGCTGATTGCCTGGGTGATCCGCGCCGCGACCGAGCTCGCCGGCAGCGACGCGCCGTTCTGGATCCGGTTGCCGGCCTCGCTGTTTCACGGCGCGACCGCGCTCATACTTGGCGCAGTGGCGGCGCGGCTCTTCTCGGCGCGCGCGGCGGTCTGGGTGGCGGTCAGCTACGCGACGCTGCCGATGGTGGCTCTCGGCAGTCTCCTGATCTCTACCGACACGATCATGGCGCCGTTCTTCGCGGCGGCACTCTACTTTCACCTCCGCGCGGCAGAGACCGGCCGGGCGCGGTTCGCGGCACTTGCCGGGTTCGCCGCCGGGCTTGCCTTCCTCGCGAAGTACGCGGCGGTCTATTTCCTGCTTGGTGCGGCGATTGCCACTATCGTGCCGGCCGCGCGGCTTCCGGCCCGAAGCTGGCTGGCGATGTTGGCGGCCTTCGCGGTGGCGATCCTGCCCAATGTCGCCTGGAACCTTGGCCATGACCTGACCACGGTCGAGCATACGATGGACAATGTGGGCTGGGTGCGCGAAGAGTCCTGGCTCGCGAGCCTCAATCCGGGCGGGCTGGCCGAGTTCCTGCTCGCGCAGTTCGGCGTTTTCGGACCGATCCTGTTCGGCGCGCTCCTCTGGGGTTATGCCCGGCCAGGCTCTGCAACTGTCCGGGGTCTCGCCGCTTTCTCTCTGCCGGCCCTCGTGATCGTCAGTGTTCAGGCGCTGCTGATGGGCGCGCAGGCGAATTGGGCCGTCGCGGCCTATTTCGCCGGTACGCTGATCGCGGTGCCGTTGCTTCTGAAATCCGCGCCGCGGCTCCTTGCCGTCTCGCTTGCGGTGAATGGCGCGGTCGCGGTGCTCTTGCCGGTCCTGACAGTCATCGCGCCCGCGCCCGAATGGCAGGGCCGGCCGCTCGCCGCGCGCTATGTCGGCCGCGCCGATCTCAGCCGCCAGATCATCGCCGCGGCCAAGGACGCGGGCGCGGAGACGGTGGTGATCGACAACCGCGACATGATCGCCGACCTCTTTCATACCGGCGCCGGGAGTGGGCTTGTCTTCCGGACGCCGCAGCCCGACGGGCGCCCGGCCAGCTATTATGAACAGAACTTTCCGCTGGCCGACGACGCGGGCGAGGTGCTCTTCGTAACGGTCGACCCTCCCGTCTGCGGCGGCGAGGCGGCGGAAAGGTTCGCAGAGATCGACACCACGGGCGGCGCCCATTTCCACCGCCAACTCACCGCCTACCT
This sequence comes from Defluviimonas sp. D31, assembly GCF_033436765.1. Classification (NCBI taxonomy): domain Bacteria; kingdom Pseudomonadati; phylum Pseudomonadota; class Alphaproteobacteria; order Rhodobacterales; family Paracoccaceae; genus Albidovulum; species Defluviimonas sp. D31. The sequence continues at coordinate 4,176 of NZ_JAWQFN010000021.1, read as the reverse complement.
GGTTCCAGCAGAGTGCATTAATGCGGGGCATTGACCATATCCGCGCCGCGCGTCTGCTCCTTGTCGCGACCTTGGTGACGATCTGTATATTCGCGCTCTGGCCGGAGCTCGACCTTGAGGTCTCGGCGCTGTTCCATGCGCCCGGCGCTGGCTTCCCGATGTCGGGCGATCCGCTCGTCGAGGGCCTGCGCGACTTCATCTGGAATCTCTCGATCGGCGCGGTTCTCCTGTCCGCAGGGGCCTTGGTGCTCGCTGCGGTCCGCCGGCCGCTGCCGGGCTTTGGCGCGCGGGCAGCCGGCTTCGTCTTCCTGCTTTACCTGCTCGGGCCGATCCTCATGGTCAACGCAGGCCTGAAGCAACACTGGGGCCGGGCGCGGCCCGCCGACATCGCCGAGTTCGGCGGCACGGCGAGCTTCACGCCGCCCTGGCTACCGGCCGACCAATGCATGTCGAACTGTTCCTTCGTCTCAGGCGAGGGCTCGGCCGCGACCGCGCTGGCGCTAACCTTCCTCGTCCTCGCCCCGGCCGTGCGGCGGCTGGTGCCGGGATGGGGGTTTCGCCTCTATGCCGCGGCGGGGGTGATCTTCCCGGCGATCGGGCTCGTCCTTCGCGTGACGACCGGGCGCCACTTCCTCTCCGACACGGTCTTCGCGGTGCTCCTCGTCCTCGCGCTCGCGCTCGTGTTGCACCGGCTCCTGCTGGCGGAGGGCAGGGGCTGAGGCCCTTGTTGACAAGCCCCGCGACTCCCCCTATACGGCGCCCACTTGGCCACGGGTGTATTGCGCGTGGACCTGTATCAGAACTGAAGTGGTCATGATCCGGGCCTTAAGAGCTCCGATCCTCTGGAATTCCACCGCGTCGCCCCCGCGAAGGGGACGAATGCGGTTTTGTTGTTTTGCGGACGCGCAGGGCACGACATGAACGAAAAGCCCCCGGAAACGTCGCTGACGGGCGATTGTTGATCGGGCTGCAAACAAAGGCGAGAGTTAATGCCGACGATTCAACAGCTGATCCGGAAGCCCCGGGAAGCCAAGCCGCAGAAGTCCAAGTCCCAGCACCTGGAATCCTGCCCGCAGAAGCGCGGGGTCTGCACCCGCGTCTACACCACCACGCCGAAGAAGCCGAACTCGGCTATGCGTAAGGTGGCCAAGGTCCGTCTGACCAACGGCTTCGAGGTGATCAGCTACATCCCCGGCGAGAAGCACAACCTTCAGGAGCACTCGGTTGTCCTGATCCGTGGCGGCCGGGTGAAAGACCTTCCGGGCGTCCGCTACCACATCCTGCGCGGTGTCCTCGATACCCAGGGTGTCAAAGATCGTCGCCAGCGTCGTTCGAAATACGGCGCGAAGCGTCCGAAATAAGGAGATCACCAGATGTCTCGTCGTCACGCCGCCGAAAAGCGCGAAGTTCTGCCCGATGCCAAGTATGGCGATCGGGTTCTGACCAAATTCATGAACAACCTGATGGTCGACGGCAAGAAGTCCGTCGCCGAGCGCATCGTCTACAACGCGCTGGAGCGGGTTGAGGGCAAGCTGAAGCGTTCGCCGGTCGAGTGCTTCCACGAAGCCCTCGACAACGTGAAGCCGTCGCTCGAAGTGCGTTCGCGCCGCGTCGGCGGTGCGACCTACCAGGTGCCAGTCGAGGTTCGCCCGGAGCGCCGCGAGGCACTGGCGATCCGCTGGCTCATCACCGCCGCGAAGAACCGCAACGAGAACACGATGGAAGAGCGTCTGGCCGGCGAGCTGACCGACGCCGTCAACGGTCGTGGCACCGCGGTGAAGAAGCGCGAAGACACCCACAAGATGGCCGACGCGAACAAAGCGTTCAGCCATTACCGCTGGTAACTCCGAAGGAAGGCAAGACAGATGGCACGCGACTATCCGCTGCAGCGATACCGCAACTTCGGGATCATGGCCCATATCGACGCGGGCAAGACCACGACGACCGAGCGGATCCTCTACTACACCGGCAAGTCCCACAAGATCGGCGAAGTCCACGACGGCGCCGCGACCATGGACTGGATGGAGCAGGAGCAGGAGCGTGGCATCACGATCACCTCGGCTGCGACCACCACGTTCTGGCAGCGCCAGGAAGACCCGACCGCCGAGGGCACCTCGGACACCAAGTTCCGTTTCAACATCATCGACACCCCGGGCCACGTCGACTTCACCATTGAAGTCGAGCGTTCGCTCGCGGTTCTCGACGGTGCCGTCTGCCTTCTCGACGCCAACGCCGGCGTCGAGCCGCAGACCGAAACGGTGTGGCGTCAGGCCGACCGCTACAAGGTTCCGCGGATCGTGTTCGTCAACAAGATGGACAAGATCGGCGCCGACTTCTTCAACTGCGTGAAGATGATCAAGGACCGCACCGGCGCGACCCCGGCCCCGATCGCGCTGCCGATCGGTGCCGAGGACAAGCTCGAGGGCATCGTCGACCTGATCAAGATGGAAGAGTGGGTCTGGCAGGGTGAAGACCTCGGCGCGTCGTGGAAGCGTCAGCCGATCCGCGAAGAACTCGCCGACCTCGCCGACGAATGGCGCGGCAAGCTCGTCGAACTCGCCGTCGAGCAGGACGACGACGCGATGGAAGCTTACCTGGAGGGCAACGAGCCCGACGAGGCGACCCTTCGCAAGCTGATCCGCAAGGGCTGCCTCTCGATGGCCTTCGTTCCGGTCACCGCCGGTTCGGCCTTCAAGAACAAGGGCGTCCAGCCGCTCCTCAACGCGGTCATCGACTTCCTGCCCTCGCCGCTCGACGTGCCGGCCTACATGGGCTTCAAGCCGGGCGACGAGACCGAAACCCGCGACATCGCCCGTTCGGCCGATGACGCGCAGCCCTTCGCGGCGCTGGCGTTCAAGATCATGAACGACCCGTTCGTCGGCTCGCTCACCTTCACCCGGATCTACTCGGGCACCCTCAAGAAGGGTGACCAGATGATCAACTCGACCAAGGAGCGCCGCGAGCGCGTTGGCCGGATGATGATGATGCACGCCATCAACCGCGAGGAAATCGACGAAGCCTTCGCCGGCGACATCATCGCGCTTGCCGGCCTCAAGGAAACCACCACGGGCGACACGCTCTGCGATCCGTCGAACCAGGTGGTCCTCGAAACCATGACCTTCCCGCAGCCGGTGATCGAGATCGCCGTTGAGCCGAAGTCGAAGGCCGACCAGGAGAAGATGGGCATCGCTCTCGCCCGCCTTGCGGCCGAAGACCCGTCCTTCCGCGTCGAGACGGATCTCGAATCCGGCCAGACGATCATGAAGGGCATGGGCGAACTTCACCTCGACATCCTCGTCGACCGGATGAAGCGCGAGTTCAAGGTCGAGGCGAACATCGGTGCGCCGCAGGTGGCCTACCGCGAGACCATCTCGCGCGAAGCCGAGATCGACTACACCCACAAGAAGCAGACCGGCGGTACCGGTCAGTTCGCCCGCGTCAAGCTGGTGATCACCCCGGTCGAGCCGGGTGTGGGCTACTCGTTCGAAGCCAAGATCGTCGGCGGTGCGGTTCCGAAGGAATACATTCCGGGCGTCGAAAAGGGCATCAAGTCGGTCATGGACTCCGGTCCGCTCGCCGGCTTCCCGGTCATCGACTTCAAGGTGGCGCTGATCGACGGTGCCTTCCATGACGTCGACTCCTCGGTGCTCGCGTTCGAAATCGCGTCCCGCGCGGCGATGCGCGAAGGCCTTAAGAAGGCCGGCGCGAAGCTCCTCGAGCCGATCATGAAGGTCGAAGTGGTGACTCCGGAAGAATACACCGGCGGCATCATCGGCGACCTCACCTCGCGCCGGGGCATGGTGCAGGGCCAGGACACGCGCGGCAACGCCAACGTGATCAACGCCTTCGTGCCGCTCGCCAACATGTTCGGCTACATCAATAACCTGCGCTCGATGTCCTCGGGCCGCGCGGTGTTCACGATGCAGTTCGACCATTACGAGGCCGTGCCGCAGAACATCTCGGACGAGATCCAGAAGAAGTACGCATGAGTTTTCGGTGCGCCGTGACGGCGCACCCTACCCACCCGTAGGGCGCATATACGCGCACCGACCAGAGACAGGAGGCCATCATGGCAAAGGCAAAATTCGAACGGACGAAACCGCACGTGAACATCGGGACCATCGGTCACGTTGACCACGGCAAGACGACGCTGACGGCGGCGATCACGAAGTATTT
>NZ_JAWQFN010000020.1:0-25369 GCF_033436765.1 Defluviimonas sp. D31 | reverse complement strand
TCCCCGCCTTCAGCTCGTTGCCTAAGGCGAAAGATGCGGAATATTACTCCGCGACAGTCAGAACATCCGACCGTTTCCGCTGTCCATTTTGTCTCCGGGATTCACACATCGTCGTGGCGCGTGGGCCCGCGATCGTCTCCCGCGCCGCTCTTTACTACGACGGCAGCGTCGATGATGCGGCCAAGATCACCGCCAAGCTGAGTGAGCTTGCAAGCCTCGGCATCGTCACCCGTGACGGCGCCTGACGCCCGGCACCGTTGCCCCTACCGGCCTTCCCTTTTCCCCGGAGCCCCCCATGACCCTGATCCGCAATCCCTTTGACGCTGGCGGTTATTCGCTGGCCGAGATGACGCAGGCCATCAACATCCTGCCCAACCTCTACACCCGCCTCGCCCAGATCGGCCTCTTCCGCTTCGAAGGCGTCAGCCAGCGCTCGGTCATCATCGGGCAATACGAAGGCGTCCTGAGTCTTCTGCCCTCGGTCCCCCTCGGCGGGCCCGCCACCGTCGGCACCCGCGAAGGCCGCTCGATGCGCAGCTTCGCCCTGCCATGGATCCCGCACGACGACGTGATCCTGCCCGCCGATATCCAGGGTCAGCCCGCGCTAGGCGCCTTCGATGCCGCCGATCCGCTGGTCGAGGTGATGAACCGCAAGCTCACGCTCATGCGCCGCAAGCATGCCCAGACCCGCGAATACATGGAGATGAACGCGCTCCGCGGCATCGTGAAGGATGGCGCGGGCACGACCCTCTACAATTACTTCACCGAATTCGGCCTGGCGCAGATCTCGGTCGACTTCGTCCTCGGCACGGCCGGAACCAATGTGCAGGGAAAGGTGCGCGAGGTGCTGCGCGCCATCGAGGACAACCTGCTGGGCGAGGCGATGACCTCGGTCCACGCGCTGGTCAGCCGCGAGTTCTTCGACAAGCTGATCGCGCACCCCAAGACCGAGGAAGCCTACAAGTTCTACGCCGCAACCGGCGCCCAGCCCCTGCGCGAGGACGTGCGGCGCAACTTCCCCTTCGGCGGGATCCTGTTCGAGGAATACTCGGGCACCGTCACCCTCTCGACCAAGGCCAGTGAACGCCTGGTTCCGGCGAACGAGGGCATCGCCTTCCCGCTCGGCACGATGGACACCTTCACCACCTATGGCGGCCCGGCGAACCTTCTGGAAACCGCCAACACCATCGGCCTGCCGCTCTATGCCCGCCAGCATCTCGACGAGAAGGGCCGCTGGATCGACGTGATGACCGAGGCCTCGATCCTGCCGGTGAACAAGCGGCCGCGCCTCGCCGTCCGGCTCCACAGCTCGAACTGATCTGTCATGTCCGTCTTCGCCGCCGCCATGGACCATATCTTCACCCATGCTGACATGGCGGCCCCGGCCCTCTGGATCTCGGCCACCACCTCCGAGGAACGCCCGATCCGCGTCATTGCCCGTGCGCCCGACCGCGTCACCGACTTCGGCGCGGGGCGCTTTGTCAGCGACACGACGGTGGTCGATGTGCGCGTGGCAGATCTGCCCGCCCCGCGCCCGGGCGATCTGATTGTCATCGGCGCCGACAGCCATGTGATCCAGGGGGAACCGCTGCGCGACCGAGAACGGCTGATCTGGACCCTCGATCTGAGGCCTGCATGAAGCTGAAGCTCGAGATCAGCCCCGACATCATCGCCCTGATGCAGGCCGAAATCCACGCCGGCGAAAAGGCCGTCACCACCGCCATGCGCGAGGCGGGCGCGGGCCTGAAATCCGCCTGGCGCAGCCAGATCACCGGCGCTGGGCTCGGCACCCGGCTCGGCAACTCGATCCGGCTGGCCACCTATCCCAACGGCGGCGAGAGCGTGAACGCCGCGGCGCTGGTCTGGTCGAACGCGCCGGTGATCGTCGGCGCGCACGACACTGGGCCACTGATCCGGTCGAAAAGCGGCTTCTGGCTGGCCATCCCCACCCCGGCCGCGGGCAAATCCACCCGTGGCGGTCGCATCACCCCCGGCGAATGGGAACGCCGCACCGGCCTGCGCCTGCGGTTCATCTATCGCCGCCGGGGGTCGAGCCTCTTGGTGGCCGAGGGACGGCTGAATTCCAAGGGCCGCGCGGCTGCGTCGCGGTCGAAAACCGGCCGCGGGCTGACCACCGTGCCGATCTTTCTGCTGGTCCCGCAGGTCAGGCTACGCAAGCGGCTGGATCTCGCGCGGGATGCGGAGCGGACCATCGACGCCGTGCCGGGGCGGATCGTGGCGGCGTGGGTGGAGGGGCGCGTCTAGGCTGAAGACGCTGCCAGTTCTGGAAAACCCGGATAACACTCCGCGTGATTGCCTGTGTTGTTGGGCATTCCGGGTTTGGTAAGGCAGCCCTTCGGATCAGTGTAACTATCGATCCGTCGTTCGGGGTTTTCATGCCAAGAAATGTTGAATGCAGCCATTCTTAGGAAGAAGTACAAGCTCGAATACGGCAGATGATCATGGACCCACCATGCAAGCGCGCGCCAATCCTCGCCCTTCTCGTAGCGGTCCGCAAACCACGGGATGACAATGCAGGCAGTTGCGCCAGCAAATCCATCGGCGTCCCTTCGGTCCCAGATATGGCTGGCAAAGTTGGCTTCGTTCGACGCGCAGCTATAGCCCTTCTTCTTTGCACGCTGTTGCTGGTTACAGAACGCATTCACTTCGCACGACCGGAAGGCCGACCGGATCACGATCTTTCCAAACGTCGCATGAAGCGGCTCGAGAAGTTCCTCGCAAAGGCGTTTTCCCACAGACACGGCAAGATTGGGATCATCAGGAATATTTGGGATGCCGTGGAGGTTCGCAACTTCGCTGTAGAGGAATTCGCGCATGAAAAATGATTTCGACAGGCGGACACGGCCCAACTCGTCAAGGGCAGATACACTCTCAGGCTTCTTGGTCAAAATGACGCTCCGACAACAGGCTTTCGCGTTTCCACTGGATGTTCAACATTCTATGGCAAGCAGAGCAAGCGGCTGGATCTGGCGCGGGCCATCGACGGCGTGCCGGGGCGGCTCGTGGCAGGGTGAGGGAGGGACGGGCCAAACCGGTGACACCGTCAATCCAATGGCAGCCCGAGCCTGCCTCTAAGCCTTGCGCGTGCTGCCGAAACAGCTTTGTCTGCGGCGGCGACATGGTCAGCAGACAACGCCGGCCGCCCCAACAGATTCGCCTCAACATCGGACCACGGGATCACCCTTCGCAGTGCGCCGCACTGCGATGCAACCCGGCCGGATGCAAGCTCGGCTATGCCGTCGAACGAATTTCTTAACTGCTGCTGGGCAACGCCGGCAGCCTCGCAAAGCCAGAACAGCATCGGAGCGCAGTTGATGCGGTTGTACACTGCGCGCGCGTCGGTTGGGCTCGTCTGAGACCGGTTGTAAGCGCCCGGAGTGTGATAATCACCCAGCCATCCCATCCAGTGTTCTTTCTGGGATCCGTACCACGGATTGCCGAAGCCAACACCGATCTTGAGCAGGTTTTCAAGCTCACGGTGCCGAGGTGTGTCTGGATTCAGTGTCCAGATTATTCTCGCGAACTCTGAGATTTGCATGTTGTCCCTCCTGCAACGGCAAGTGATCCCTGCAAGGATTTCGGCGCAAGTGCAAATTGGAATCGCCGCTAGATGCCCACAACCCGCGAACTCGTCCTTGCCGCGCTGCTCGCGCGGCTGCAGGCGCTTGCCGCCCTCACCCTGCACGACGAGGTCCTGCCCGAGCGGATCCCGGCGGCTGGCCTGATCATCCTGCGCGATGGCCAGCCGGGCGAGCCGGAGGTTACGCTGTCGCCGCTGCGCTATCACTACCAGCACAGGGCCGAGCTGGAGGTCGTCGTCCAGGCAGGCACCGGCCGGGCCAGCGCCTTCGATGACCTGATCGCCGCCATCGGCGCGGGGCTGGATACTGACCGGACGCTGGGCGGCCTGTGCGACTGGGTCGAACCCGAGGCCCCGGCCTCGGTCGACCTGCCGGTTGAGGGCGCGGCGGCCCTGAAGGCGGCGGTGATCTCCGTCATCCTGCACTACACCACGACCGGGCCGCTGGCCTGACACCCCACATCCACAGGAGACCCCCATGGCACGCGCTCACGGCGTGCGGGCGCAGATGGCGCTTGCGTTCGAGACGGTTTACGGCACCCCGCCCGTCAGCGGCTATCGGCTGATGCCCTTCGCCCGCACCACGCTGGGCGCAGAGCAGCCGCTGCTCAATTCGGAACTCCTCGGCTACGGCCGCGATCCCCTGGCCCCGATCAAGGATGCGGTCACCGCTGATGGCGAAGTGGTGGTGCCGATCGACGTCGAGGCCTTCGGCTTCTGGCTGAAGGCAGCGTTTGGGGATCCGAACACCACGGGCGTCGACCTCTACACACACGAATTCCAGTCCGGCGGCTGGACCCTGCCGTCGATGGCCATCGAGGTCGCGATGCCCGAGGTGCCGCGCTTTGCCATGTATGCAGGCTGCGTGATGGATCAGCTCAGCTGGCAGATGAACCGCTCGGGCCTTCTGACCGCCACCGCCCGCCTGGTCGCCCAAGGGGAGGCGATTGGCACCACCACGGCGACAGGGACACCGACCGCGCTGGGCCTGCAGCGCTTCGGCCATTTCAACGGGGTGGTGAAGCGCAACGGCACGGCGCTGGGCAATGTCGTCTCGGCCGAGATCACCTATGCCAACGGCCTCGACCGGATCGAGACCATCCGCAATGACGGCAAGATCGAGGGCGCCGATCCCGGCATGGCGGCCCTCACGGGGCGGATCGAGGTCCGCTTCGCCGACAGCACGCTCGTCACGCAAGCCATCGACGGCACGCCCTGCGAGCTCGAGTTCGCCTGGAGCCTCGGCGCGAACGCCAGTTTCACCTTCACCGCCCATGCCGTCTACCTGCCCGTCCCGCGGATCGAGATCCCGGGGCCCCAGGGCATCCAGGCGACCTTCGACTGGCAAGCGGCGAAAGCCGCCAGCCCCGCCCGCATGTGCACCGCCGTCCTCGTCAACACCGTCACGGGATACTGACCATGATCCGACTGAACCTGTCGAACCGCCCCGAATGGCTGAACCTGCTGCCCGGCCTGCGCGTGCTGGTGGCCCCTCTCACCACCGCGCTGATGGTGGCCGCGCGCGCCGATCCGACTCTCTCCGCCCTGCCCGACACCGCCAGCACCGAGGACATGGCACTGGCCATGGCCAAGGCTGTGGCGCGGCTGGCGATCCTGGACTGGGAGGGTGTCGGCGATGACGACGACAAACCCCTGCCGCTCTCGCCTGAAGGCATCGATGCGCTCCTCGAAATCTGGCCGGTCTTCGAAGCCTTCCAGGCGCAATACGTCGCCCGCGGCCTGATGCTGGATCAGGAAAAAAACGCCTCCGCGCCCTCGCCGACTGGTCCTTCGGCGGGGGCGACGGCTACTGCGCGGCCTGCGCACCCTGCGAGGGCCCCGGGGGCATCTGCCCCGACTGCCCCGCAAGACTGAACCGGCCGCAGACGGTCGAGGGCTGGCAGGTCTGGGATCTGACCCAGCGCCTCGGCGGCCAGCTGCGGATCGCACCGGGGGCCGTCGTCGGATGGGACATGGGTGCCGCGCTTGTCATGGCGCAGGCGCTGGGCGTCAACGCCCTGATCGCCGCCGAACTGCTGCCCGAGATCGAGGCGGTGATGGTGCGCAAACTGAACGAGCAGATGGAAGGACGCCGGAATGGCTGAGAAGAAGGTCTCCGTCCGCCTTGTGGCGGAGGGCGGACGACGCGTGCGCGCCGAACTGGAAGGTGTCGGCGAGGCTGGGGCGCGCGGCTTCGGCCGCCTCTCGCGCGAAATGGAACTGGCGAACTCCCGGCTTGCGGCCTTTGCGCGCCGGGCCGGTCTTGCCCTCGGGGCTGCAGCGGCGGCGGCCACTGCGTCGCTCGGGCTGATCGTCCGTTCTACCGCCGAGAGTGCGGCCCAGATCCGGCAGTTTGCGCAGGTTGCCAATGCCACACCCGCGGCGCTGCAGCGCTGGTCGGCCGGAGCGCGCACCGTTGGCATCGAGCAGGAGAAGCTGGCCGATATCCTCAAGGACGTGAACGACCGGGTCGGGGATTTCCTCCAGACCGGTGGCGGGCCGATGGCGGACTTCTTCGAGAACGTCGCGCCGCGCGTGGGCGTGACGGCCGACCAGTTCGCGCGGCTTTCCGGGCCGGAGGCGCTGCAGCTTTACGTCGACACGCTTGAGCGCGCCGGTCTCAGCCAGCAGGAGATGACGTTCTATCTCGAGGCCATGGCCTCGGATGCTACGCGCCTCCTGCCGCTTCTCCGCAACGGCGGCGGCGAGATGGCCCGACTTGGGGATCAGGCCTCCGATCTCGGGGCGGTGCTCGATGGCGCTGCGCTGGAGGCGCTCCGGCGCACGCAATTGGCGCTGGGCACGGTCTCGCTGGTCTTCGATGGCCTGCGCAACCGGATCGCCGTGGCCGTCGCGCCGACCATCGAGGCGCTGGCCAATGCCTTCGTGGCCCTTGCCTCCGACGGCGGGATCCTGCGGTCGGTCCTCGATGCGCTGATTGGCAATCTCGGTCGCATGGCCTCCTACGCCGCAACCTTCGTCGTCTTCATGGCCGGGCGCTGGGTAGCGGCTCTGGCGGCGGCTGCCCTGTCGGTGCGCGGCCTCGCCACGGCCCTTGTCTTTCTCCGCGGCGCCCTCATTCGCACCGGCATTGGCGCGCTGGTCGTTATTGCCGGAGAACTGGCCTACCAGCTATCCGAGCTCGTCGGGCGTGTCGGCGGGCTGGGCGAGGCCTTCCGGCTGCTCGGCGATCTGGCCCGCGAGGTCTGGTCGCGCATCGGTTTGTCCCTCGACGCAGCACTGGCGCGCATAGCGGCCGGATGGGAGGGGCTGAAGGCGGCGGGACTCTCGGCGCTGGAGGGCACCATCGCGGGTGTGGTCAGGCTCAGTGACCGGACCGCAGCGATCTTTCAGGGCGCCTATGACGCGGCCGTGGCGATCTGGGGCAGCCTGCCCGGAGCCATCGGCGACTTTGCCTTCCAGGCGGCAAACGGGCTGATCTCGGGCGTCGAGGCGATGCTGAACGGCGTCGTCACGCGCATCAACAGCTTCATCGAGACCCTGAACGCCGCACTTGCACTGCTGCCGGAATGGGCGACCGGCGAAGGTGGGGTGCGGATCGGCATCCTCGATCCAGTGGAACTGGGTCGGATCGGCAACCCGCTCGAGGGCGCGGCAACGGCCGCGGGGACAGCGGCGGCGGATACCTTCTCAGCGGCTCTCTCGCGGACCTACTTTGATCCGCCCGACCTCGGGCTCGGGGCCATGGCCGACGACGCCCGTGGCCGAGCCGATGGCTACCGAGAAGCAGCGGGCATGCTGGCTGATGCCGCCGGTCGACCGTTGGCCAGCTGGCAGGCGCTTAAGGATGCCGTGACCGGCTCCGGCGCTGAAGCAGAGACGGCTCTGGCCGATGCGGCCGCCTCGGCCGATGCCCTCACGGCCGGGCTGAACGACACGACCACCGCCGCCGATGGCGCGGGCGGTGCCGCGCGTGATGCCGGGGCTGCGGCGGCCGAGGGTGCGGACACGGCGCTGACGGGCTGGCGCGCCGTCACGGCGGCGCTCGCCGACTATGCCGCCAAGGCGCGCGACATCGGTGGGGATATCGGGAGCGCGCTGGTCGGGGCCTTCACCTCAGCCGAGACCGCCATTGGCGACTTCGTCAAGACCGGCAAGCTCGACTTCCGCGATCTGGTCACCTCGATGATCGCCGATCTGGCCAAGCTGGCAACGCGGCGCTTCATCTTGGGGCCCATCGCCAATGCCCTTTCCGGCGCGCTGGGCGGTGCGGGCGGCGTAGCGGGGGGAAACGCCCCACTGGGGCCGTTCCTGTCCCCGCTACTCGCCAACATCCTGCACGCAGGCGGCGTGGTCGGCACCCCGGGTCCGGGCCGGATGGTCCCCGCCATGGCCTTCGCGGGCGCGCCGCGGATGCATTCCGGAGGGACCGTGGCCCCAGTGGGGCAGCGTAAGCCCGGAGGAAGCGGCTGGGCCGGGCTCCGCCCTGACGAGGTACCCGCGATCCTGCAGCGAGGCGAGCGGGTGCTCTCGCGCAAGGAAGCGGCAGGCTACGGCCAGTCGGCCGCATCCACCGTGAATATCACCATCAACGCGCGGGATGCCGAGAGCTTCCGCCAGTCCCGCACACAGGTCGCCAGCGACGTCGCCCGCGCCGTGTCGCTCGGACGGCGCGGCATGTGAGGATCAACCATGGCGTTTCACGAGGTCCGGTTTCCGGACAGCATCAGCCGCGGGGCACGGGGCGGCCCGGAGCGGCGCACCCAGATCGTCGAACTGGCGAGCGGGGCCGAGGAGCGCAACGCCAGCTGGGCCAACAGCCGCCGCCGCTACGACGTCGCCTACGGCATCCGCCGCGCCGACGATCTGGCGGCGGTCGTGGCCTTCTTCGAGGCGCGGAACGGCCGCCTCTACGGCTTCCGCTTCAAGGACTGGGCCGACTTCAAGTCCTGCCTGCCATCGCAGACGCCGGGGCCATCCGACCAGCCGATCGGAACCGGAAACGGGGTCGCCACGCAGTTTCAGCTGACCAAACGCTACAGCTCCGGCGTGCAGAGCTGGACTCGGGCCATCACCAAGCCCGTGGCGGAGACCGTGACCATCGCCCTGAGCGGCACGCCCCAGGGACCGGAGGACGGCTGGTCGGTCTCGACGTCGACCGGCCTCGTTACCTTCAATGTCCCACCCGCCACAGGCGTCGCCCTCACCGCAGGCTTCGAATTCGACGTTCCCGTCCGCTTCGACACCGACACGCTCGACATCACCCTTGATCTCGAACGCTTCGGGTCCATCACCTCGATCCCGCTGCTGGAGATCCGTACATGATGAACGTGCGCCAGACCCGTCCGATCGCCCTTGCGAGACATCGACGCCGTCTATTCCTCCGCTGCCGGCTTTGCCGGGAAAAGAGGCACAATCTCGGCGCTGGGCGGGGTGGCGCGCTTCAGCGTCTCCAGGAAGGCTTTGAGCGTCACGACGTCGACGGCGACATGATCGCGCGCCTGCGTTGCATCAGGCTCACCCGCGTTTTCATCGGGATGGTTCGCCGGAACGTCCTGCATCACGATCCTGCCCCTTCATTCCAATTCACTTCGAGCGCCACAGTGAACAATGGCACGGACACAGACAAGGTCATGCCATGAAGCCCCTCCCACCCGCGCTACAGGCGCATCTCGACGAGGGCACGACGACGCTCGCGTGGTGCTGGCGCATCACCCGGGCCGATGGCGTGACCTTTGGCTTCACCGACCACGACCGGACGCTGTCGTTCGACGGCACCGAGTTCGGGCCGGAAAGCGGGCTGACCGCCTCCGAGGTGCGGTCGGGGTCCGACCTCTCGGTCGACGCGCAGGACGCGCAAGGCGTGCTGTCCTCCGACCGGATTACGGAAACCGACATCCTCGACGGCCGCTGGGACAACGCGGCGGTCGAGGTCTGGCGGGTGAACTGGGCGAGCCCCGCGCAGCGCGTGCTTCTGCGCCGCGGAGCCATCGGTCAGATCCGGCGTGGGCGGCTGGCTTTCGTCGCCGAGGTGCGCAGCCTCGCCCATGTGCTCGGCCAGACGGTCGGGCGCACCTTCCAGGCCAGCTGCGATGCCGCCTTGGGCGACGCGCGCTGCGGCGTGAATCTCGAGGCCGCGGCCTTCAGGGGCAGCGGCGCGGTCATCGATGTGCTGCGCGACCGGGCCTTCACCGCTTCCGGCCTCGGCAGCTTCACGGTTGGCTGGTTCACCTTCGGGCTGGTGGAATGGTCGACCGGCGCGAATGCCGGGCGGCGGGTCGAGGTGCTGGCGCATGACCTCGTCGATGGCATCGCGATCCTGACCCTGCTCGAAGCCCCGGTGCGGCTGATCACGTCGGCGGACGCCTTCATCATCCGGGCGGGCTGCGACAAGCGCCTCGCGACCTGCGGGACAACGTTCGCCAATGTCGCCAACTTCCGGGGCTTTCCGCATATCCCCGGACAAGACGCGGTCTTGCGCTACGCCACCAAGGACGGCGGGCACGAGGGGGCAGTGCTGTGACCACGCCAGTCCCAACCGCCGATCCCGCCCGCGTCATCACCGCCGCGCGGTCCTGGGTCGGCACGCCCTACCACGATCAGGCCAGCCTCAAGGGGGTTGGCTGCGACTGCCTTGGTCTCGCGCGCGGTGTCTGGCGCGAGATCGTCGGGCCGGAACCGTTCCCGATCCCGCCCTACAGTCGCGACTGGGGCGAGACAGGGCCGCGCGAGGTTCTGGCCGAAGGCGCGCGGGCAATGATGATCGAGGTTCCAGTGCAGTTGGCGGGCCCGGGCACCCTGATCCTGTTCCGGATGTTGCCGCGCGCCATCGCCAAGCATGTCGGGATCCTTACCGGCCCCGAGACCTTCCTTCACGCCGATGAACGCCTCGGCGTGATCGAAGAGCCGCTGACGCTCCCCTGGCAGCGGCGCATCGCCTTCGCCTTTCTGTTCCCCGCACGCTGCCCCCTCGAACCCTGAGATTTCCAGATGGCCACGCTCGTCCTAGGCGCCGTCGGTTCCGCCATAGGCGGGGCCTTTGGCGGCGCGATCCTCGGCTTTTCCGGCGCGGCCATCGGCGGCTTCATCGGCTCCACCATCGGCTCGGCGGTGGACAGCGGGATCGTGTCCTCGCTGGCGCCCGCGCAGAAGATCGAAGGGCAGCGGCTGGATTCGCTTCGCATCACCTCGGCCACCGAGGGCGCGGTGATCCCGCGCCTTTACGGGCGGATGCGCATCGGCGGCAACATCATCTGGGCCACCGATTTCCGCGAGGAGACGAAGACCACGACGCAGGGCGGCGGCAAGGGCGGAGGCGGCGGCCAGGTTCGGACCACCGAATACCTCTACTACGCCAGCTTCGCGGTCGCCTTGTGCGAAGGCCCGATCACCGGCATCGGCCGCATCTGGGCCGATGGCAAACCCTTGGACATGACCGGCGTCACATGGCGCTGGTATCCGGGGAATGAGACCCAGACCGCCGATCCGTTCATTTCGGCGAAGATGGGGGCGGCCAACACCCCGGCCTACCGCGGCACGGCCTATGTCGTCTTCGAGGAACTGCCGCTTGCAACCTACGGCAACCGCCTGCCGCAGCTCAGCTTTGAGGTGTTCCGGCCGCTCGCGGATCCCGACACGGCCGAGGGGCTCGTGAAGGCGGTGACGATGATCCCGGCCTCGGGCGAGTTCGCCTATGCGACCGAGGCGATCCGCAAGGGCGCGACCGGGGCGCAGACGGTCGAGAATCTGAACGCGCTGCCCGACGAGGCCGACATCGTCGTGGCGCTGGACCGCCTGCAGGCCATGGCCCCGACCGTCGAAAGCGTCAGCCTCGTCGTCGCGTGGTTCGGCAATGACCTGCGCGCGGGGAACTGCGGGATCAGGCCCGGCGTCGAGGTGGCTACCAAGACGACCAGCCCGAAGGTCTGGACGGTGAACGGGGTCGCACGGGAGAACGCCCACCTCGTCAGCCGCGACGCCGAGGACCGCCCGGTCTATGGCGGCACGCCTGCGGATTTCGCGGTGGTGCAGGCGATCCGCGAGATGAAAGCCCGCGGGCTGCGCGTCACCTTCTATCCGTTCCTGCTGATGGACGTGCCGCCCGGCAACAGCCTGCCCAATCCCTATTCGGACACCGCCGCCACCCTCGGTCAGCCCAGCTTCCCCTGGCGCGGCCGGATCACCTGCTCTCCGGCGGCGGGGTATGCCGGGACAGTGGACAAAACCGCCGCAGCGGCCGCGCAGGTCTCAGCCTTCTTCGGCGCGGCGAACCCGGCGCAGTTCGCCGTGTCAGGCGAGAGCGTCAGCTGGACCGGCCTATCCGACGATTGGGGCCTTCGCCGAATGATGCTGCACTACGCTCATCTCTGCGCGGCGGCGGGCGGGGTCGATGCCTTCCTGATCGGATCGGAAATGCGGGGTCTCACCACCATCCGGTCCGGGGCCAGCAGCTATCCGGCTGTCACCGCCTTCAAGGCGCTGGCGGCGGATGTGAAGACGATCCTCGGGGCGGGCACCAAGGTGGGCTACGCCTCGGACTGGTCGGAATACTTCGGGCACCAGCCCGGGGACGGCTCAGGAGACGTGTATTTCCACCTCGACTCGCTCTGGTCGGACGCCAGCATCGACTTCATCGGCATCGACAACTACATGCCGCTCTCCGACTGGCGCGACGGCTTCGACCATGCCGATGCGGCCGAGGGCTGGCCCGCGATCCATGACCGAGGCTACCTGCAGGCCAACATCGCGGGTGGCGAGGGCTTCGACTGGTTCTATGCCAGCGTGGCGGACCGCTCCGCGCAGATCCGGACGCCCATCACCGACGGCAGCGCGGGCAAGCCCTGGGTGTTCCGCACCAAGGATCTGCGCGCCTGGTGGTCGAAGCCGCACTACAACCGCCCGGGCGGGGTCGAGAGCGGCACGCCGACCGCATGGGTGCCGCAGTCGAAGCCGGTCTGGTTCACCGAACTTGGCTGTCCCGCCATCGACCGGGGCACGAACCAGCCGAACGTCTTCTTCGATCCGAAGTCCTCGGAGAGCTTCACGCCCTACTTCTCCCGTGGCTGGCGCGATGACGCCATCCAGCGCGCCTATCTGGAGACCAGCTATCTCTGGTGGGGCTCGGGCGCAAACAACCCGACGTCGTCTGTCTACGGCGGCCGGATGGTGCATGTTCCCGAATGCGCCGCCTGGACCTGGGACGCGCGGCCCTATCCGTTCTTTCCCGAACTGACCGGCGTCTGGACGGACGGCCGGAACTGGCGGCTCGGCCACTGGCTGACCGGACGGCTGGGCGCGGTCTCGCTGGCCGCCCTCGTGCGCCACCTGTGCCTCCGCGCCGGGCTTGCGGAGAGCCTGATCGACGTTTCCGGCCTCTGGGGCGCGGTCGAGGGCTATGTGATCTGTGCGCTGGAAAGCCCGCGGGCGTCGGTTTCCACGCTGGCGCGGCATTTCGGCTTCGATGCCATCGAGACCGAAGGCGTGATCCGTTTCATCATGCGCGGTCGGGCCTCGGTGGCAACGCTGGCCATCGATGATCTGGTGTCCAGCCGCGAAGGCGAGGCTTTTGAGCTGACCCGTGGCCAGGAGACCGAACTGCCGCAGGCGCTGAAGTGGCAGGTCGCGCGGGCGGACGAGGACTATGACGCGGCCCTCGTCGAGGCCCGCCGCATCACCGTCGACACCACCCGCATCGCCTCCGAAAGTTTCCCGATGGCGATCCCGCCAGAGGAGGCGGAACGCCGCTGCCGCCGCGCGCTGATGGAAGCCTGGATCGGCCGGGAAAGCGCCACCTTTCGCCTGCCGCCCTCGCGCCTCGCCCTCGATCCGGCCGACGTGATCCAGCTCGCCCATGACGGGCGTGAGGTCGAGTTCCGGCTGGTGTCCGTCGCCGATGCCGCGGCGCGCGGCATCGAGGCGGTGCGCCAGGACCGCGCCGCCTATGACCTGCCGCCCGGGCTACCGCGCCCGGCCTCGCTCGCAAGCCCCGTCGTCTTTGGCACGCCGGAGGCGGTGATCCTCGATCTGCAGCAGGTCAGCGAGGACCTGCCCGCCCATCGCCCCCTGATCGCCGCCCATGCCAGCCCCTGGCCGGGCGAGATCGCGGTGTTCCGCAGCGCATCGACGGACGGATTTGCGCTGCTGACCACATTCGGCGGTCGGGCCCGGATCGGCACGCTGGCCTTCGACTTCTTTCCGGGGCCGACCTCGCGCTTCGATCTCGGCAATGCGCTGGTGATCGATCTCTTCTCGGGCACACTGGAAAGCGTGACGGACGTCGTACTCTTCGGCGGCGCCAATGCGCTGGCGCTCGAGACGGCGGCTGGCATCTGGGAGATCGTCCAGGCAGGCCAGGCCGAACTGATCGCCCCCGGCCGCTATCGCCTGACCCGCCTGCTGCGCGGCCAGCGGGGCACGGAACATGCCATGGGCAATCCGGCCCCGGCCGGGGCGCGGGTCGTCGTGCTGGACGCGACGCTTGCCTCGCTGCCCATCGCCGAGGCCGATCTTGGCCTGCCGTGGAACTGGCGCGTGGGCCCGGCCGCTCGGGCGGTCAGCGATCCGAGCTACGCCGCGCTGGGCTTCACGCCCACCGGCCGCGGCCTTGTCCCCTTCGCGCCCGTCCATGTCGAACAGCCGTGGCGAACGGCCCGCAGCCCGGGTGATCTGACGATCCGTTGGACGCGGCGATCCCGCGCGCTGGTCGCCGATGCCTGGGAGCAGGTCGAGGTGTCGGTCGCCGAGGACCTGGAAAGCTACGATGTCCAGATCCTAGATGGGGCGACCGTCAAGCGCACGCTGACCAGTTCCACGACCTCCGTCCTCTACACAGCCGCTGAGCAGACCGCCGATTGGGGCGCGCCGCTCGGGCCGGGCCAGACGCTGGCGCTCCGCATCCATCAGCTCTCGAACCGCCTCGGCCGCGGCACGCCCGCAGCTGTGACCCTCCAGTTCTGAAGGGAACCCCCATGTCCGACACGACCACCCATCTCGGCCTGCCCTACCTCATGGCGGCGCAGGCGCAAAAGCACGTCACCCACAACGAAGCGCTGCGGCTCCTCGACGCCATGGTGCAGCTCTCGGTTCTTGACCGCACGCGCACCGCGCCGCCTGCGAGCCCCGCCGACGGTGACCGGCATCTCGTGGCCCCGGGCGCCACAGGCCTCTGGACCGGGTGGGATCTGAACGTGGCCTTCCGGGTCGACGGCGCCTGGATGCGGCTGGTGCCGCGGCCGGGCTGGCTCGCCTGGATCGCGGCGGAACAGGCCTTCGCCGTCTGGAACGGCAGCGCTTGGACGACGTTCGCCGACGCCTTCGGATGGATTGCTCCGGGCCCGAACGTGACGATCGCGCGTGGCCCTTACGGGGCCTCCGCCGGCCTCGCGGTGCAGGAGGAGCTTCTCTCCCCGCTGGCCGGGCCGTCGCACGAGTCGACCATCGTCATTCCGGATCGGGCGATCGTGCTTGGCGTCTCGACCCGGACAGTTGAAGCAATCACCGGCGCGAGCTCATACGACTGCGGTATTCCCGGCGAGCCCGGGAAGTTCGGCGGCAGCCTCGGCGTCGCGCCCGGCAACAGCAATATCGGCGTGATCGGACCGCAGGCCTTCTATGCCGACACCCCGATCCGGCTCACCGCAAATGGTGCGGATTTCAGCGGCGGCGCCGTGCGCATCGCGGTCCACACCCTCACGTTTGAAGCGCCCGAGACGTGATGCGGGCGCCGGCGCACTGCGACCGCAGGCGTCGCTATTGACTCAATCCCCAAAAGGAGACGGCGGAATGCCGGCCATCGACGAGAACCAATACACCCCGCCCCTCAGAAGCGATCCGGCATCGAATGCCGGGGCGATCACGCCAAGCGACGGCGAGGACCTGGCCTATGCGACGCGGGGCCTCATGGCCGACGGTGCCGGCACGATCCGCGCGCTGATGCTGGGCGGCCAGACCGTCACCTTCACGGCGCTGGCCAGCACGGTCTATCCGTTTCGCGTGACGCGGGTGTTTGCCACCGGGACCACGGCGACCGGCATCCTCGGGCTGTGGTGACATGAAAATGCGCAATCCCCAGAGGATGGCCGGCGTGGTCAACACATGGCTTTTGCATGTCAGCTCCGGCCTCTCGATGCGCCAGATCGCCCGGTTGCAGGGGGTGGCGCCCTCCACGGTCATGCGCCGCATACGCTGGTGCGAGGATCTGACCGATGACCCCGTCCGCGGGCCGTGCCTGGAACGGCTGGCGGAAGACGCCCGCAGCCATGAGGTGCTTGTCCGGGCGCTCATTCTCTTTGCCGAGATCATCGCGCCGCAGCGGCCGTCGACCGGCTGGAAGCCAACAGTGGGGCGTGATCGGCGCAATGATCGCATCCCGGCAGCAGCCCTTCACCCCGACCGATGACGGAAAGCCCAGCATGACCGACAAGCCGACCCTACTCGACAGCGTGGCGCAAACGTTCCGCGACCATGGTCTGACCGCGGCCATCACCGCACTGATGGGCGGCAGCCTCGCGATCGCCGCCACCGTGACCCGCAAGGCCTTCACGAACGAGGCCATGCTCGAACGCCTTGACCGGGAACTGGCCGCCGAACGTGAGCGCGTCGATCGACAGCGCGCCGAGGACCGCATGGCCGACGCCGACCGGCTGCAACGCATCGAGACCGATATCCGCGCCATGCGTGATCTGATGTTCGAGGCGTTCCAGCGCAGCCGCGCCGACTGAACGACGACCCCACCCTGACATTGCAGCCACCACCCGACCCGCCTCAGAGGCGGGTTCTTCATTTGGAGGACCCCATGCCGACCCTGACCTACGCCCATTACCGCGATGTGCCGGAGGCCACCTGGCGCTGGCCCAGCTTTTCGCCCGCCGAGATCGCCTGCCGCGGCACCGGCGCCATCAGGATCAACACTGAAGCGCTGGACAAGCTCCAGTCCCTGCGCAACCGGTTGGGCAAGCCGCTGATCGTCCGCTCGGCCTATCGAAGCCCCGAGCACAACCGCGACGTCGGCGGCGCCCCGGCCTCGAAACACATGGCCGGCACCGCCTTCGACATCGCCATGGCGAACCACGATCCGATGGCCTTCGCCGAGGCCGCGCGCGCCGTTGGCTTCCTCGGCTTCGGCACCTATCCCCGCTCGGGCTTCATGCACATCGACCTCGGCCCCGCCCGGTTCTGGGGCGATCCGTTCCCGGCGCGGCCCGTGCCTTTCGCTCCCGAAGTGCCGCCCGCCCGCGAGGTGCTGGCCGAGAGCCGCACGCTGCGGGGTGGTGGAGCTGCGGGGGCCGCGACGGCGGGTGCGGCCGGGATCGAGGTGCTGCAGGACGTGCTGGCCGAAACGCAGTCCACGATCCAGCCGCTTGTACCCTACCTCGACACCTTGCGCTGGCTGCTGATCGCCATCGCCCTGACCGGCATCGCGGTCACCATCCATGCCCGGTTCGATGACTGGAAACGGGGCCAGCGGTGACCGGCTGGCTCCTCACCTATGGCCCGGCGCGCAAGGCGCTGGGCATGATCCTCGTCGCCGCGACGATCCTGCTGTTCCTGATGGCCCTCCGTCGCGCCGGCGAGCGCACCGGGCGCCTTCATGAACGCCTCGAGACCTGGGAGAAAAACGATGCCATCCGCCAACAGATGCTCGATGCCGCCGCCCGCCGCCCTCATGATCGCCATGCTCTGGCTGACCGCCTGCGCGATGGCCGGTTCTGAAGCCCGCGCGCCCTGCCCGCCCGTCGTTGATTACAGCGCTGCTGATCAGATCCGCGCGGCGGCCGAAGTGGACGTGCTGCCGGACGGGGCAACGGTTGTCCGCATGCTCAGCGACTACGCTGTCCTGCGCGACCAGGCGCGGGCGTGCAGGTAGATTACGGGTCGGCCAGGCGACACCGGTGAAGCGGAAATTCGCTGCGAAAGGCACGAGTGCCCAGGATGCGGACTTTCCAGACCTTGACTACCGGCAGCTCAACCGCCGCATTCCGCCCAGAGCAGACGTAGGAGTTACTGGCTTTCAGAAGAGCGGCAAGACTGCCGCCCTTGATCATATTTCACGTGTTCTAAAGCAGCCGCCTATCTACAATTTTGAAGTGGCGATACCCGAGTTCAATCGCTCCCTTGGTCTGTAACCGCCTTAAAACTGGACCGACGGCGTTTCGGGACAGGCCGGTTAGGTCGGAAATGTCCAATTGGCTGAGCGGAAACTCTGCCTGCTCGCCTTCACTCCCGCGGCCAAATAGTTGGCCCTCACCGACAAGCAACAGAAGCGTTGCACTCACGCGATCTTCCGGTGTCTCGAGTTTCTGCGCACTCATTATCCTCAACGCATGATCGAACATGCTGACGGTTAGTTTGGCCACATGTCGCCAGCCGTCCGGATTATCTCCACAGATCCGAAGCATGGCCTCTTTTGGAACGTATGCAATCCGCGCCTCGGTTCGGGCGGTCAGACCGGCCCGTCGCGGTGTGTCCGTGATCAGGGCGGCATCTCCGACCCACCAACCTTTTCGTGCGACATGCACGAATTGTGGCGTGTCAGGATGTATGGCGACCAGAACGTCCAGAAAACCTTCGCAGACTGCGTAGAGACCGCCAGGGGGATCATCCAGCCTGTAAATGACATCTCCCCGCGCGAGGTTAAACGTTTGGGCCGCTTCCAGCACGGCATGGCGAAAAGCTGCGGGCTGTGAGGATAACCAGCCTCGCGTTTCGAGTGTCTCCTTGTCGCTGTCGACAAGTGTGTTTCTAGAGAGACTGACCATGGATGTGCAATCTGCGGGGTGAAATCATGTTATACAAGCCCAAAGGTCTTTGAGGAGATTCCCATGTTTCTGGCAAGGTCAAGTCTGACGCTGACTATCGTGCTCACTCTGCTATCGCTGCCAGCGCTAGCGCTAGCGCAGGATATTTCGGTGTCGCAAGAGGAGCACGTTTCCCCCTCAACGCCTTATTCGCCCTACCCGAACGATTACTACCCGCAGAACGTCTATTTCGGGGATACACATCTTCACACAGCATGGTCGGCGGATGCTGGAATGGCTGGTGCCACGCCAGGTCCGGAAGTGGCCTACCGGGCGGCGCGCGGCGAGGTCGTAGAGAGCCAGACGGCAGGTCCCTTCAAGCTGGTGCGGCCGCACGATTTCGTCGTCGTGGCCGATCACGCGGAGAACATGGGGCTGTCTGACTATCTCAACCGAGGTGATCCGAAGGTGCTGAAGACCGAGGGTGGTCGCCGTTGGTACGAGATGGTCAAGGCAGGCAATGGATATGACGCCTTTATTGAATGGATCGCCGCCAACGGACGTGGTGAGGATCAGATCGACAGTCCGGAGATGGTCGCCGAGGTCTGGGAAAAGGTTATCGAAAACGCAGACCGGTATTACCAGCCCGGCGTGTTTACGACTTTCATTGGCTACGAATGGACCTCTGGTCCCGATGGGAACAACCTGCATCGGAACGTGATCTTCCGCGATGGCGGGGATCGAGCAAGGCAGGTGGTCCCTTTCTCTGCGCTGGACAGCGACAACCCAGAGGATCTGTGGGCCTACATGCGCGCTTACGAAGAGGAAACTGGCGGCCAGGTTCTGGCGATTCCACACAACGGAAATCTGTCGAACGGCATGATGTTCATGCTGGAAACCTTCGCAGGTGAACCTTTCAGCGAAGAGTATGCCCGCACGCGGGCGGAGTTCGAGCCCGTCGTCGAAGTCACCCAGCCCAAGGGGACCGGAGAGGCACATCCTTTTCTCTCACCCGACGATGCATTTGCTGACTTCGAGATCATCGACGCGTCGAACCTCAACGGTACTACTCCGAAGACACCGGAAATGATCCGTACAGAATACGCGCGGCAGGCATTAAAGGACGGCCTTGCAGAGGAGGCGCGTCTCGGCGTCAACCCGTTCAAGTTCGGCATGATTGGCGCCACGGACGCACACAATGCGCTGCCGTCCACACGTGAGGAGAACTGGTTCGGGAAGGCCTACATCGTCGAACCTTCGCCGCATCGCCGGGATGGCGTGCTGATCGAGAGTACCGTCGATCCACAGTACTCGATCTACGACATCGATCTTGGTGCGTCCGGCCTTGCGGCCGTCTGGGCGACCGAGAACACAAGGGAGGCGATTTGGGACGCCTTTGCCCGCAAGGAAGTTTTCGCCACGACCGGCACACGGCTGCGAGTGCGCGTCTTTGGCGGATGGGATTTCGAGGCAGCGGAAGTCAGCCGCGCCGACTTCGCTCGCGCCGGGTACGCCCGTGGAGTGCCCATGGGAGGCGATCTGCGGCCCGGACCGGACGGTGCTGCGCCAACGTTCATGATACGAGCCCTCCGCGATCCCGATGGCGCCAACCTGGATCGGATCCAGGTCATCAAGGGCTGGCTCAACGCGAATGGCGAGACGCAGGAAAGGATCTGGGACATCGCCTGCGCTAACCGGGAAATCGTCGACGGGGCGTGCGGCGGCGAGGTCGGCAGCACCGTGAATGTGGCTGACGCGTCCTGGACCAACACGATAGGCAGTGCAGCACTTGCGGGCTTCTGGGAAGACCCTGAGTTCGATCCGGGACTGAAGGCTTTCTACTACGTGCGCGTTCTTGAAATACCGACGCCGCGCTGGACAGCATACGACGCCAAGTTCTTCGACATCGACATGCCTGAAGGTACGCCGATGACGGTGCAAGACCGCGCTTATACGTCGCCGATCTGGTATACACCGAGAAACTGAGGCAAACATTCCTAGACAAGGTTTACGTCTTTCAGGTGGCAATGAAAGATTTGCTGTTATGTCAATGCCATGCGGTACTGGTAGCGACAGAAGTTCCTTGCGATCAACCTTTACTCAGTTCTCGGCGAAGGACCGGTTTCCGCCCTTTGCGTCAAATGCTGCGATATGCATGAATGTCGTGAAAGTGCTCGAAAGAATCCTTCGCTGCAGCGATCTCGATGGTCAGCTCTTGGCTGAGCGCCAGATTCCTTACTGAACTGACACTGGCAGCAACGTGCCATCGGTGTCCAATTTCAGGGCGCTCCGCCAGAGCGGCGTCTTGAAGACGTGGTGCACATGCTTGCCGCTCCGTCATCGTCCGGATGCTGAGCGAATACGCCGTCCTACGCGATCAGGCGCGGGCGTGCAGATGAAAACCGGGCCGGGCGCGCGCCCGCAGGAAGCGCCAGACAGCTCAACCGCGGCGCATCGCCCGACCCGGTACACGGATTCACGCTGTCAACGAGGGTCAGGGACTCGCTGCCGTTTCATGAGGGCAGGCACGGCCATGCCTGTCCCGCGTGGCGGTTTGCACAATTGTGCACCTGATTTCAGGCCCTATTTCGTCGTCGCGGCTTCGTGACGGCGGATCGTTCACCACTCGATATCTTCGCCTTCCCGACACAGGTCGGATAGCGGACGCAGCCGAGGAACCTTCCATAGCTGCCGCTCCGTTCGACCAACCAGCCATCTGCGCATTCCGGGCAGGTCGGATAGCTGGCACCGCAGCCACATCGAACCTCGGGCGTGCCGTCCGCGCGGCGCGGCAGAGCGGTTCCGCAAGATGGGCAGGCGGGCAGCAGGTTTCCACAGTGCTGGACATGTTCGCAGCGATACCAGATGCGGCCATCCTGCCCGGTGACGCCCAGCACTCGTCCGCCGCATTCGCCGCAGACATGAGCCTCCGGCTCCGCCCCAGGCGCTGCCGAAATCCCATAGGCAGGGTCTTTCCGAAGCTCGGTCACAAACGACGACGGCCGGGCGTTCGAGGCAAGGATAGTCAGGGAGTGGCGGGCCCGGGTCATCGCGACATACATGACGCGCCGCTCTTCGGCGTTCTGGAACGCCTCCTCCTCCGGCGACACCAAAGACAGCAGGGGGTCGTCGACGATTTCTGACGGGAACCCCGTCCGCCCGCTGTCGGCGTTCAGCAGGATGACGTGATCGGCTTCCAGACCTTTCGAGGCATGGATGGTCTTGAAGCTGATCTTCAGCCGCGGAAAGCGCCGTCTCAGATCGTGCATGTCTGGTTCGATGAAGCGGTAACGGCCGAGGAGCAGCACCGTCGCAGGCTTTGCCTCCGACGCCACAGTGGCTGACATGCCGGCAAGAACCTCGGACAGTTTCCCCGCATCCTCACCCTTGGACACAGTCACCATCCTGATGGCCGGTTCGGTCGCGGTCCCGGCCGGGACGATCTGCTTCTGGATCTGGGCCGGGTTGCGCAGGACAAAGGTTCTGGCGGCGAAGGCGATCTGGTCGACGGAACGGAAGGTGCGGCCCAAATCGACAGTCCTGTGCACGCCTGCCTCGCCGTCGAAGCTGCCGCCGAACTCCCGCCCGAAATGGCGCATCAGATGGATGTCGGAACCGGCAAAACGGAAGATCGACTGCCAGTCGTCGCCGACGGCAAAGATGCGCACGTCCGGATGTTGGGCTTTTAACGCCTTCACCAGCCGAGCGCGGCTTTGCGAGATGTCCTGGAACTCGTCGACCAGGATGTGGCGGAACGGGCTGACATAGCGGCCGGTTTCGGCATAGCGTGCGGCGCGCAAGATCATGTCCTCGAAATCAATCCGGCCACCGAGGCGCTTTTGGTATTCCTCGAAGACCGGCGCGAATACGTCGAGAAATGCCTTGGCCCGCTTGCCGAGCTTCATACGCTCGGACTTGCTCTCGCAGTCGGCGAGGCTGTAACCGCCGCTCTTGAACTTGCGCAGAAACGTTCCGAGCAGCTTCGAAAAGTCGTCGACCTGCTTCAGCTCGACGATCCGGTCATAGATCGTATCAGCCGGGCGAGGCTTTAGGGTGACATGGGGCGCCAGCTTCTCGGCGAGGCCGGTCAGCAGACGCCCCTCCTGCCGCTCGTAGCTGTAGGTTTCGATCAGGGTGGTTTCATGCTCGGCGTGGGCCCGGCGCTTCCACTCCATGCCAGCCAGATACTCGTCGCGGTCCACGAATGGCGCCGTGACCAGGCGCTCGCGGCCATCGGCGGTCTTCTGGCGCCGCACCCCGAAATGCTCGACGTAGATGCCGCTTTCGGTCAGGCGGAAATCAGGCTGATAGTCGCGCTTGCCGACTTCAGAGATCTTGTGCTCGTAGACGGGTTCGTACTCGTATTCGACGCCGTTTTCGTAAAGCCAGTTGGCGATCTGCAGCTCTTCGTAGCTCTTGACCTTTTCGCCTTGCAGCGTGCGCAGGTCATGGGCTTCCATGTGGGTGTAGAATTCGTGCTTGGTCTTGAAGTCCCATTCGGTCTTCGGCTCGACCAGGAAATGCGCAAACCACTGGATGATCGCCTTTGACACTTCCGACATGGTGTGAACCAGATCCTTCAGGATCTGCTTGATCAGGTTGGTGAAGGCCATGTCATCGGTGGCGTGGTCGGCCAGTGCCGGCTTCGACCCTTCCACGATGCCGATGATGTCATAGGCAATCGCGTGGAAGGTCCGCGCCACGATCGGCACACCGGAGCGCGCCTCGACCCGTTCCGACATCTCCTCCGCCGCGTTCTTGGCAAAGGCCAGCAGCAGGATTTCGTCAGGTTGACGGATGCCGGCCTTGACCAGATAGGCCGCCTTGGCGGTGATGACGCTGGTCTTGCCCGATCCCGCCCCGGCAAGGACAAGCGTCGCATCCTCATCGACGACGACGGAAAGGCGCTGTTCGGGAGTTAGCGGCTTGCTCTCGATCGTGTCGAAGAACTCGTTCCAGCGGTCCAGTTCTGCGGTGACGAATGCCGCGATGCCGTTCGCTCGCAACGTGCGCGGATCGCCTGCGAGCTGCCGGATTGGCGCAATGCGCGCGACCGCCTCGGGACCGATGGCCTCGGCATTCAGCTTCGACAGCAGGGAAGCGTCCAGAGCACGGGCTTCTTCGAGCAGGGGCGCGATCTGACACGCGGCAGGGTAGCGGGACGGCGCTTCCAGCGACCGCACCCCGGCGAGGATCCTGTCCAGTCGCGCCGCTTCCTTCTCGAGAGCTGCGAGGTTGAAGTGGGTCCATGCCGTCTTGACCGCCTCCGAGAAGTCACAGGCATCCTGGTGCCTTGCGCCTTTCAGCGTGACATCGTCATGGTCGTCCGAACGGATGGTCAGCGCGGTTCCTAACATCCCCTTCCGGAGGTCCAGCGGACATTTCAGAGCCTGCAGCGACTTGGACACAACCTGGCCGCGGTACGTGATCCGGATGTGATCCCCGTCCAGCTCCATTGTGCAAGCGGACCTGCCGAAGGGATCGGCGAGGAAACCAAACAAAGGGCGTTGTTGTAGTCGAATCAATGAACTGGGCCTCGCCGTCACGTCCGTTCAACTTGTGACTCGGCTTTGCCGGACTGCAACCTCGATCCGTCATGAGCGGCGTGGCGTACCCGGCGTTCAGCAGCTTGGTGCGGAGAATAGCGCCAACATTCTCCGCATATTTCGCGGCGTTTTTACTTGCCGTCGCGGAGAATGCGCCTCACAATCGCCGCGCGCCATGCGGAGATTGTGATGTACATCTGGGAGCAACCGGACTGGCCGACCCTGACCTGGCAGGACGCGAGCATTGCGGCGCCCCTGGCCGCAGTACGCCATGACCAAGGGCGACTGATTGGCCGGATGGAGGCGCTGGGTTTCAAGTTGCGCGAAGAGGCGGTGCTGCAGACGCTGACGCGTGACGTCGTCAAGACGAGCGAGATCGAAGGAGAAAAGCTGGACGCCACGCAGGTACGGTCATCGCTTGCCCGTCGCCTCGGTATCGACATCGGCGCCCTGCCCCCGACCGATCGCAACGTCGAAGGCATCGTCGAGGTGATGCTGGACGCAACGCGCAACTATGCCTCCCCTCTGACCACCGAGCGCCTGTTCGGCTGGCACGCCGCGTTGTTCCCTACAGGGCGCAGCGGCATGACGAGAATCATCGTCGGGAACTGGCGCGACGACAGCGCCGGCCCGATGCAGGTGGTGTCCGGGCCTTATGGCCGGGAACACGTACATTACTCGGCGCCACCGGCGACGACGGTCGCGGCCGAGATGGAAGCCTTCCTCACCTGGCTCAACGCGCCGCTGTCCACCGATCCGGTGATCATGGCCGCGCTGGCGCATATGCGGTTCGTGACCATCCACCCTTTCGAGGATGGCAACGGCCGCATCGCACGCGCCATCGCGGATCTGGCGCTTGCGCGTTCAGAGAACAGCCCGCAGCGGTTCTACAGCATGTCGGCGCAGATCAGGGCCGAGCGGAACGCCTACTACGATCAGTTGGAACGAACCCAGAAGGGCAGCACGGACGTCACCGCTTGGATCCTGTGGTTCCTCGACTGCCTCGGGCGCGCCATCCGTGGCGCGGATGACGTCTTGGCCGCCGTAATCGCCAAGGCGCAGTTCTGGGAACGCGCCGCGACGCTGGCGCTGAACGAACGCCAGATCAAAGTGCTCAACCGCCTGCTCGACGGGTTTGAGGGTAAGATGACTTCATCGAAGTGGGCGACGATTGCCAAATGCTCGCAGGATACGGCGAACCGCGACATCGCGGCCCTGCTTGACCTCGGGCTCATGCGAAAGGGCGAAGGCGGCGGGCGTAGCACGCATTACGAGCTGGTGCTTTGACGGTCAGGGCCGCGATCATGAGACCCGCTCAAGGGGGCTCGCAAAACGTTGACCAGGTGTTGACAAGAATTCGGAACGACGAAAGCCGAGCTGTTCGCTCGGCTTTTAAGTATTTGATAATGCGTCTAATTTTGGTTGCGGGGGTAGGATTTGAACCTACGACCTTCAGGTTATGAGCCTGACGAGCTACCGGGCTGCTCCACCCCGCGCCATTTGGCCCGCACGGAACGAGATTGTAT